>NZ_LYTM01000012.1:0-343058 GCF_001672445.1 Mesorhizobium sp. WSM3873
CTCGCCGAACGAGGGCTTGAGGTCGACTATCGCTCGGTCTGGGAGTTCGTCCACGCCGAGGGTCTGTCGTACAAAAAAAGACGTTGGTCGCGGCCGAGCAGGATCGCCCCGACGTAGCGCGCCGACGGGCGCAATGGCTGGCCTATCAGAACCGCATCGATCCTGCCCGCCTGGTGTTCATCGACGAAACCTGGACCAAGACCAACATGGCGCCACTCAGAGGCTGGGCGCCAGTTGGGCAGCGCATCAAGGCAAAGGTGCCGCACGGCGACTGGAAAACCATGACGTTCCTGGCCGCCTTGCGCCATGACGGCATCACCGCGCCATGGCTCATCGATGGGCCGATCAATGGCGAGCGCTTCCGCCTCTATATCGAGACCGTGCTGGTTCCGACCCTGAAGCCCGGCGACATCGTCGTCATGGACAATCTCGGCTCGCATAAGGGCAAGGCCGTGCGTCGCACCATTCGCAAGGCAGGGGCCAAGTTGATTCTCCTGCCCAAATACTCACCCGACCTCAATCCCATCGAACAGTTCTTCGCCAAGCTCAAACACTGGCTTCGAAAGGCGGCCAAACGGACGGCCGAGACCGTCTGCCAGGCGATCGGCGAAATCCTCAACCGGACGACACCCGCCGAGTGCTCAAACTACTTCGCCAATGCAGGATACGACCGGAGATGACTTCATCCCGCTCTAGCTTCAGGCGGTCGCGCACGCCTATGCCGAAGCGTACTTTGAACGAAATGCGCCGGCTTACCCGCAATTAGGTCACGGCTTCCACTTGCGGCCGCTTGAGACCGCGCAGCCGCGCGGCAAAGCTCGGGCTGAACTTGTCGATCTCGTGCAGGATGCGGCGACGGCTGAAATGAACCTGCCGGCGCGCGCGCCAGCGCAGGTCCGTGTCGATGGTCAGGCTGCGGCGGAAATTCGCCAACTCGAGCCCCCGTTCATCCATCGCCTGCTTCATGGGATCATCATAAAAGGCGGCGATCTTCGCTGCCGCCATGCCGGGCGAGGCCATCCACTGCGGCACGTGCACCATGCACAGGCGCTCCACATCGGTGAGAAGGCGGCTGACACCTGTTCCGGCGGCCGGACAGGATGTCTGATAAGCGTCTCCGATCAGGACGACGCCGTCGCGCTTGCAATTTTCGGCGACGGTGATGTCGGTGAGCCAGCTCGAGACGCGGTCGATGACCTCGAAATCGCCAAAGGTCTTGAGGAGTCCCGGAAGCGTTTCGATGAGCGTTTCGCGCGGGCGGTCGCGCAGCGCCTTGACCCACGGGTCGGTATGCTCCCGGAAAACAAAGAGGTTGGCGCGGGTAACGCCGCCGGCCGGGAAGAAGTTCAGGTAATCGATGCCGTCCGAAACGCGTTCGCCGTAATAGGTCAGTGCCGGATGCTTGAACGCGCTTGCTCCCGCCGGCCGGACATTAAAACCGAAAGTCAGCGATTGGCGCTGGTGGACGAACCGGCGCTCGATGCCGACGTCGCGGCGCAGGATGTCGCCCATGCCGGTGGCAAGCACAAGCAGGCGAGCCGTCACATCCGGCTGCCCGATGATCGACACACGTTGCCGCTCCGGCCCGGCCTGCACCGCGCTCACCCTGCCGGCGACGAAGCGAACGGTCTTGGGCAGTTCGGCCCGCATCGCCGCGACGAGGTCGTCGTAAAAGATGCCGTAATGGCGGGCTCGCGTGCGGTCGAGCACTCGCCCCCTGCGCACGTTGACGATCTCGTCGAATGCCGCGGCCGCCGTGGAAAGACTGTCGAGGAGGCCGATCCGGCGCAGCTTGTTGATCTGGTCGCCGGCGATCTTCTCGACACGGAACTCGCGCGGAAAAACGGGATGGCGGTCGATCAATGTGACACGGTAGCCCGACCGGCTGAGGAGAGTCGCGGCAAGTGTCCCGGAGAGCCCGCCGCCGACGACAGCGATCTCCGTGTCGGTTCCCTCCGGCAGCGGACCAAGCGAATGTTCGGCTGTCATTGGGAATACCTCAACAGGGCATAAAGGGCACGGGGATTGGTGGTGAAGTAGCGCCAGAACAGCCGGCGCGGCTCCATCAACATGCGCCACAGCCATTCGAAACCCGCCTTCTGGACCCAGAGCGGGGCGCGCCGGACCTTGCCGGCAATATGGTCGAACAGCCCTCCGGAAGTCTTGATCACACCGACATTCGAGAGCCGCGAGCCAAAATCGCGGACAAAGATCTGCTCGCGCGGCACGCCGAGGCCGAGCCACAAAATGTCCGGTGCAAGCGCGTCGATCTCTTCGAGCTTTTTCTCGAGCGCTTCGCCGGTGAGGTAGCCATGGCTGTGGCCGACGATGCGCAGGCGCGGATAGCTGGCTTTGATGGCGGTCACGGCCTTGGCGTTCCCGGCCTCAGTCGATCCAAGCAGGTAGAAGGTCGCGGCTTCGTTCTCGGCGAGCTTTGCCACATCGTGGAACAGATCGGTGGTGGCCACCCGTTCCGGCAACCGCGTGCGGCACAATAGGCGCGAGGCGAGCACAAGCGGCTGGCCGTCGGCGAAGATCTGGTCGGCTTCGCGGAAGAGGGCGGCGATCTCCGATTTCGCGCGAGCCTGGGCGATGACCTCGCCGTTGGCGGAGGTGAAGTAGTAGGGACGGCTGCCATGGCGGTGCTGCCGCGCCGCCGCGAGCATCAGGCGGGCGGCGCCCTGCCGGTCGATCACGGTGACAGGCAGCCCGCCAAGCTGCACCGTCGGCAATGCAGGCAGGTCCTGCCGGGAAGGGGCTGCTTCCAGCGCTGCCACGGCGGTCACGCTTGGACGTCCGGTCGAAGTCTGGTGCTGCAACCGGGGAAAACGAGAGGTCTCATGGTTCGCGGACGTCAGATGTTGGCTGGAGTGGAGCGGATCCGATCCGCCGGTCGTAACGCTGTGTTGTTCAAAATCTCTTTTTGAAGTTTCTAAAACTTTTCGCATAGGAGAAGTCGCCCCACTCTCCGGTAGTTCAAACTACCTCCTTCATGGCACCATACGTAAAAAAATCAAAAAGTTAAGCGACATGTTAATAGTTAGTTAATATGGACAATTTGAATCGAAATATAAATCAGTTTAACCTTTTGACCTCGACTTCACTTGCTTTTTGGGTGATTTTGAAGCTGCGTTTTCAACACGAATGCGATGCGATCGCCACTGGTGCGACCACATTGCAATGCCAACGAGCTCCTGATCTATCCTAGGTGATCGTCGGGGCCACGAAATAGTTGGTGAGGCGGGCAGCGACATGCATGGCGCCCGCCAGACGCGCAAAGCGGAAATCGTCCGGCGTCAGCTACTCCGGCAAAGGCCAAGACCGATCTTCATGGCTCTATTTCACACCGATGCCGGCGGTCAGGCCGCCGTCTATCTTGTAATCCGCGCCGGTGCAGAAGCTCGCTCTGGAGGAGCACAGAAAGGCGATGAGTTCGGCCACTTCTTCCGGTTCGCCGATGCGGCCAAGCGGATGCGCCGCACCGAAGCGCCTGTACGCTTCCTCGACATCGGCATCGCTGCCGGTTTCGCCACGCGCGGCCTTCTCCAGGATCGGTGTGCGGATCGAGCCTGGGCTGACCGAATTGACCCGGATTCCGGCCGCCGCGTAATCGAGCGCCAGCGAACGCGTCAGCGTGTGGATGGCGCCCTTGGTCGTGGCATAGGCGGCGACGTTCTGCTGGCAGGCGAAACCCTGCACCGAGGCGACATTGACGATGGCGCCGCCACCGCGGCGGATCATTTCGGGGATGCCGAAATGCGCCGTCAGGTAGATCGAGCCGACATTGACCGTCATGGCCTTGTTCCATGTTTCCCAGTCGGTCGTGGTCGCGGTTCCGTAGGGATGGACGGCCGCCGAATTGACGATCACGTCGAGGCCGCAGAACCGTGCCACCCCGGCAGCGACGGCATCGCGGACCTGGTCCGCCACGGAGACGTCGGTGTCGACGACCAGCGCGCCGGCTTCGGAGCTTTCCAGCTCCGCTCTCATTGCCGCATTGGCCGAGCGGTCGATGCCGCAGGCGATGATCGCAGCACCCCCCGCGGCGAGGCGCCTGGCGGTTGCCAGACCGATTCCCGTCGTCCCCGTCACCAGGGCGACCTTGCCAACAAAATCCTTCATTGCGGGAACTCCTTCAGTCACGTGTCGGAACCCGGCTCTTCCGGCAGGAATCGCAGGGCGAAATCCAGATGGCGGCTCATCAGGTAGGCGTAGGCCACCCTGTCGCGCGCGCGCAGGGCGGCGACGATCTCGCCATGCGCGGCGCGGGTGTCGGCCAGGACCGGGCGCATCTCCTTGCCGATGGTCATGATCCGCAGGATCACCGGGGAAAGGAAGGAATACATGTCCGACAGCATGCGGTTGTCCGCCAGCCCGATCAACGCCATGTGGAAGTCGAAATCATTCTCGGCGGCCTCCTGGATCGAGCGGCTCTCGACGATCCGCGCGTTGACCGCGTCGAGCGCTTCGATCTGCTCGTTGGTGGCGTTGAGCACGATGTGGTCGCCGATGCCGACTTCGATGATGCGCCTGAAGCCCTGAATGTCGGCGAAGGAGGAGCGCGAGACATCCATATGCGCGGCAAAGAAGTTCTGGATGGCGATGCTATGCCCGTCAGCGAGCACAGCCCCGACGCGGGGTTTCGGTTCGATCAGCCCGTAGGTCCGGATAGCGCGCAAAGCCTCGCGCACGGTGTTGCGACTGGCGCCGGTGATCTCGCTGAGCTCGCGCTCTGTCGGCAGCACGTCGCCGACATTGAGCTGCCGCGAGCGGATGAGATCGAGGATCCGCCCGGCCGCGGCATCGACCGCCGAGCTGCCGCCGGCGTGGCGGCGGGCGCCGCTCTCGCGCGCGGCGTGAGAATTTTCCAATGACGAATCTCCCAAATTGTTGGACCAGGATATCCCAAGATTCCGGGAAAACAATCGAGTTGGGCGCCGTCTCGATCAGTTTACCGCGCTACCTGTCGGCCATTAGGCGTCCGATAAAGCCCAAATTGTCATTGACTCTCATCGTGGTCCAACAATAACTTGCCGCTCCCTCTCAAAGGAAGGCAGAAAATGGAGCAGTGCTGGCGTTGGTATGGCCCAGACGATCCGGTGACGCTCGATCACGTCAAGCAGGCCGGGGCGACCGGAATCGTCTCGGCGCTGCACGACATCTATGACGGGCGCGCCTGGCCGCTGGAAAACATCCTGGAGCGCAAGCGGATCATCGAGGCGGCGGGGCTGACCTGGTCGGTCGTCGAGAGCATCCCCGTCCACAACTCGATCAAGATCGGCTCGCCGGAACGGCTGCGCTATGTCGGCTTTTACAAGGATACCATCCGAGCGCTGGCGAAGGCCGGCATCGCGACGATCTGCTACAATTTCATGCCGGTGGTCGACTGGACCCGCACCGATCTGGCGAATCGCCTTCCGACGACGGGTTATGCATTGCGTTTCGACGCGATCGATTTCGCGGCCTACGACCTGTTCGTGCTGAAGCGCCGGAATGCCGAGGCCGGCTACATCGCCGCCCGCATCGCCGAAGCGGAAGCGCGATTGAAAGAGCTCAGCGACGAGAAAATCGACCGGATCGAGCGTAACCTTATCGCCGGACTGCCCGCCACCGAGCGCAGCTACAACCGGGACACTTTTCGCGAGGCCTTGGCCGAGTACGATTCAATTGGGCCAAGGGAATTGCGCGACAATCTCGCCTGGTTCCTGCGCGAGATTATTCCGGTCGCCGAACAGGAAGGGGTGCGCATGTGCATCCATCCCGACGATCCGCCCTTCTCGCTCTACGGCCTGCCGCGCATCGTTTCGACAGCTGACGATGCGCGATTCATCCTCAATGCCGTGGACAGCCCGGCAAACGGGCTGACATTCTGCACAGGCTCCTACGGCACGCGCGCCGACAACGACATCGTCGCCATGGTCAAGGAGTTCGCGGGCCGCATCCATTTCGTCCATCTGCGCAACGTCACCATCGAGGATGACGGCTCCTTCTATGAGGCCGAGCATCTCGAGGGCGGCACCGACATGGCGCATGTCATCCTCGCCCTGATGCAGGAGGAAGCGCGCCGTCGGAAGGAAGGCCGCGCCGACTGGCGCATTCCGATGCGGCCCGATCACGGACATCTGCTCGCCGACGACATCGGCAAGACCAGGATCAATCCCGGTTATTCGCTGATCGGCAGGCTGAAGGGCCTCGCCGAACTGCGCGGCATCATGCGGGCCGTCGAACGGTTCGGGCTGGCATAGGAATCGAAGCCTTCCACCGACGCTACCGGCGAGCGAAATCCGCTGCATGATGACCGCGTGCCGACCGACCAATCGGTGTTCGGCAAGCTGATCCTCCACGGCCGCGTCAGTTCTGGTACTCTCAATACCTGGTCGCGGAGGATTTGCCTGGGGCCGGGACGGTCTTTCTCGAAATCGCATGGAAGTTCGTCAAGGCGGTCGGCGTTGACGAGGCGATCACCGGACGCGTGGAGGTCAAGAAGTTGCGCCCCGACAAGCCGATCTGCAAGATCGAGACCAGCCTGCGCAACGGCCAGGGGGAGTTTTGTCCCACCGGCGCGGTGGCCGTGTTGACCGTCCCGCTGCAAGGCGCATGAGCGCGGTGAGCGGCAGCCCGCTTGGCATGGCCGCCGACAGCGGCCGCTGGCGCGTGCTGTCGCTGCTTTGCCTGGCGGTCGTTCTGTCGCTGACCACCTGGTTTTCGGCGACCGCCATCCTGCCCGAACTGAGGCAGGAGCTTGCGCTCGGCGCCGGCGGGGAGGCCTGGCTGACCAACGGCGTTCAGGTCGGCTTCGTGATCGGTGCGCTGGGGGCGAGCCTGGTCAATCTTCCCGATTTGGTGCGGCTCAGCCGGCTGATGGCGGCCGCCGCCTTTGTCGCCGCGCTCGCCAATGCGAGCCTGCTGCTTCATCCCGGGCCAGGCAGCGTGATCGCCGCGCGTATTGTCACCGGCGCAGCGCTTGCCGGCGTCTATCCGCCGGCGCTGAAGCTCGTCGCCACCTGGTTCACGCGCGACCGGGGGCTGGCGCTCGGCGCAGTCATAGGCGCGCTCACCATCGGCTCGGCGCTGCCGCATCTTTTTCGCGCTGTCCTGACCGCGCTCGGCTGGCGGCCGGTGGTCGCGGCCGCCAGTGTAGCAACGACGGTCGGCGCGCTCCTGTTTCTCTTGTTCGCAAGGGAGGGGCCCTATCCTTTCGGCAAGGCGGTGTTCGAGCCATCGCGCATCGGGCAGGTGTGTCGCGAGCGGCCGCTGCTCCTGGCCAATCTCGGCTATCTCGGCCATATGTGGGAACTCTACGCCATGTGGGCGTGGCTGCTTGCCTATACGCGCTCGGCATTCGAGGCGCAGGCGATCGGATCGGCCGCTGCCGCCTCGCTTTCGACCTTCTTCGTCGTCGCCTCCGGCATCATTGGCTGCCTGTTGGGCGGCTATCTGTCGGACCGCATCGGCAGAACCGCGACCACCGCCGGCATGATGATCGTCTCGGGAAGCTGTGCGCTGCTTATGGGCTTCCTGTTTGCCGGGCCGCTTTGGCTCTTCATGCTGGTCGCCGTCGTCTGGGGTATTTCGGTGATCGGCGATTCGGCGCAATTCTCCGCCGCAGTGACCGAGCTTGGCGATCGCCGCTTCGTCGGCACAGCGCTGTCGGTGCAGCTTGGCGCCGGCTTTGCGCTGACGGTGCTCGCCATCTGGCTCACGCCGCGCTTCGCCGACTTCATCGGCGGCTGGCGCTGGGCCTTCCTGCTGCTGGTGCCGGGCCCGCTTCTCGGGGCGGCCGCTATGCTGTGGTTGCGAAACTTGCCGGAGAGCGTGAAAATGGCCGGCGGCCTCCGCTAGCGCTCTTGCTCCTCGACTGTCTAGCGCTGGAGCCGATTGAGAACTTCGTCGCTACGCAAATCGCCAGCGCTGGGCCCGCGCTGCTCCGTTGGGCGTAAGGTTGGCGATTGCACATTTGCCGGGAACAATGCAGCCTAGCTTCGAGGCTCGAAAGCTGCCTCCCGGAGCGGGGCCATGCAGGCAGGATACGCGGCACAGTTACTGGTGCAGATGTCATGACACGCGCCCAGTTGGCCGGCGTCATCCTGGGTCTGTCGCTGGTCGCAGCGCTTACCATTGTCCGGGCGAGCGACCCGCAGCCGTTGAGACTCGCCCGCGAAGCGACGTTCGACCAGTATCAGAGGCTGGCACCTCGCCGCTTCGAGTCGATGCCCGTCCGCGTGGTGGACATCGACGAGGTCTCATTGCAGCAGTTCGGGCAGTGGCCGTGGCCCAGGGATCGCATGGCGGCCCTGGTCGAAAAGCTGACGGAGCTTGGTGCGGCAGCCATCGCGTTTGACATTCTTTTCGCCGAGCCCGACCGGCTGTCGCCTCGCACTGTCCTCCGCGACGTGCCGGGCATCGATCCGGCCCTGCTCGACCGCCTGCCCGACAATGACGAGATCTTCGCCGGGTCGATCGCCGGCAAGCCAGTTATCCTGGGCTACGGCATCTCCAACGAAGGGAACTATCGGCCGCAAATCAAGGCTGGCATTGCCTTTATGGGCGAGAGCCCGATCGCTGCTCCTCCGCCTATCAAGGCAGCCACGCCGCTGCGGCCGCAGCTTGAGGCCAATTCACCCGGCATCGGACACATCAGCCTCAATCCCGGCAGATCGACCGCTGTGGTGAGGACAGCCCCACTCTTTCTGACTGATGGCGAGCAGCTTTATCCGGATCTTGCCCTCGAAGCCATAAGAGTAGCGCAGGGGGCCTCCACCTACCTCATTGCCGGCGCGCCGGATCGGCAGGGCATAATGACCTCCGTCAAGATCGGCGACTTCGTTATCCCGGTGACCTCGGCCGGCGAACTCTGGCTCTATGTCAGTCCCGACAGGGCCGAGCGTTATGTTTCGGCGAAGGACGTGCTTGCACCCGGCGGCGTCTCGTCCGAAACGAGGGCCGCGATCGAAGGCAGCATCGTGTTTGTCGGCACTTCGGCCGCCGGGCTGCAGGACATTCGTGTCACCGCGCTCGGTGAGAACGTGCCGGGCGTCTCGATCCACGCGCAGATCGTTGAACAGGTGCTGTCCGGCCACTATCTGTCTCGGCCCGATTGGGCAAACGGGCTGGAAATCGCGTCGATCGCGATGCTCGGCAGCCTCCTGGTGATTCTGACGATTTTCGTAAGCCCCGCGATTGCGCTCGCCTGCGGCCTTGCGATCACGGGACTGGCGCTCGTCGCATCATGGTTTGCCTTTTCGCTTGCGGGACTGCTGTTCGACCCGTTTGCGCCGATCCTCATGGGCACGATCACGCATTTCGCGACAACCTCTTTCCGCTTCCTGGTGACTGATCGAGAGCGGCGCGCGATCCGGCGGGCCTTCGGTCAGTATTTGTCGCCATCGCTTCTCTACCGGATCGAGCACACGCGCGACGCGCTTCGTCTTGGCGGCGACGACCGAGAGCTGACCGTGATGTTTGTCGATGTGCGAAACTTCACGGAGATCAGCGAAAGACTGCCGCCCACCGCCGTCGTGCGGTTTTTGAACACGCTTCTCGACGCGCTCAGCCGTCATGTCACCGCCAATGAGGGCACGCTCGACAAGTTCATCGGCGATTCGATCATGGCCTTTTGGAATGCCCCGGTCGACGTCACCGATCATCCCCGCAAAGCCGCTCGCGCGGCATTGGCGATGCGCGAGACGATTGCCCGCCTCAACGAAAGCGATGCATTCGGATTCGGGGCCGGGCAGACGGTTCGCATCGGTATCGGAATCCATACCGGCGTCGCCTGTGTCGGAAATATGGGCGCGGAGTCGCGTTTCAACTATTCGGCCGTTGGCGACGCGGTGAACATCGCAGCGCGTATCGAGACAACGTGCAAGACGGTGAGTTTCGATATCCTCGCGTCCGACGACACAGTAAGATCGCTGCAAGGCTGGGCCTTGCTCGATGCGGGATCGCTGGAACTCAAGGGAAAGAGCACGAGGACCAGAATCAATGCCGTCGTCGGCGATGAGAACGTTGCGTCGTCGCCGGATTTTGCGGAATTGCGGCTTCTCCATGGCAAGCTCGTGGAGGCGTTGCAATCGCGCTTGCCAGGCAGCCGAAAGATGATCGCGGCGGCAAAAGTCAAGGCCGCGGGCCTGCCGGCAGGGTTGCAGGAATTCTATGGCCGGATCCCGCGCAGAGCGGACGATTTTGTTGGCAAGCGAGCGGGAGCGGCGATGGAAACGAATGCCGGCTATGCGGAGCAACAATTCGGCTCCGGTTCCTGACCTTCATTCATGCAGGGCGGTCGACCGCTCGACTCGGTGGTGTTCAAGGGCAACAATTTCGTCCACCCCGACGTAGAGGCGAGTTGGCCCAGACCGGTTGGCGAAGTGCGGATACGGACGCGCCGAGAAAAAGAGCGGCTATCCGTTGCTCTTGCCGCTGCCGGCCACCGCCGTCGTCGCTACTTTTTGCCAGGACCCTTGGATTTTCCGGGATTGCTGGGATCGTGCTTGCCCGGATCATTTCCATGGCCGTTGTTGCCGTCATCTTTGTCGCCCCGCGGCGGGCTCGGCGGATCGGGGGTGCCCGGACCGGGTGGTGCCGGTGAGTTGCGCCGCTGCGGCCGCGCCGTATGCTCCTGCTGAATGGCAGCCGTAAGCCCGCAATTTCCGCCGATTGCGTCAAAGCCTCCCGAGAGCTGCTGATTGCCGGTCAGAAACGGCAATGCCCGCGAGGTCCCGAGTGTGGTGAGCACAGATCGATTGACCTTGACAACGTCGGTCATTGAGCCTGACGGCGTCGCGACCACACAATCGCAGCGCCGCTTCAGTTCCCTGCATCCGCCGCCGCTGCAGAATCGGGCCGACCCCTTAAGCAGCACGACGGCGGTTTTGCCGTTGGGCGCGATGTGGACATCGAATGCTGTTCCCCGCACGCCTATTGTGCCTGCGGGCGTCACAATCTGGTAGGCGGACGAAGGCGAGTTCCCGCTTATCCAGCGAAACGTTCCCTTGGCAGCGCGGATGGTGAGCTTCTTCACCGAATTATCATCGTTGAAGACGTATTTGTCGAGGACGACGGAAGAACCCCACCCCACCGCCAGCTTGGTGCCATCCCGGAACACGAATTGGCCAAGCCCGGTGTTGGATGTCCTGATACGTTCGTCCCGATGAACGGGTGCGCTGACCACCAGTGGTCCGGTTGCGCCGGTAACGGCAGTCTTGATCACGACTGCCCGGCCCACTGCTTCGGCGGCTATGGTCGGCGCATTGATGAGATTCGCGGCAAGCGCGACAACTGCAGCCCACCTCAAGGACGGCATGGCATCCTCCCCGAAACGCCTTTATTAGCACATGCTTGAAAGGCTGTCCCCGCGGAGTCATACCTCAATTTGAGTAGGACATGGCTCTTTCGCTCGGGCGACGCTCGAAGGCACAATTGTCGACGTTAGGTCCTGCGCTTGGGTGGGCCGCGCGGGTTGCCCCCTCGCTCATCGGGTCGGAGGTGGGATAACGCCAATGCTGTTACTGAATTCGTCTGGCTGAGGGACAAGGCGATGTTCTGCGTGGGCGGCGCGAGAGCGCCCGCATCTGGGGCATCGATCACGGTTTGTGTCGGCGCGCTGTCTTTGCAGATCTTCAGCCCATTCTTGGGCAGTTTAGCCGCGTCGGCCACGAGGGAGGAGCGCCATCGCCCTGGCCGCATTTCTGAAAGCAAGCAATCGGCCAGCCCGCGACCCGTCTCGATACGAGTGCATGTATCCACCGTGATCTATCTGCAGCGCACGAGGCCGACAAGGCAAATAGGCTGGGCATCGGATCCAATGTGCATAGCAGCTGAGCAGACGCTGCTCAGCATATGAACCCTCTTGGGTAATATAATTTGAAAAAATTGCTCCCTCATGTTCAAAACAGGTCGATAGACCCGCGAGAAATGGGTTCGAATCCTGCGGGGGCCCGCGGTCCTCAGGCGAGAATTCTAAAGAGGTTCGACAATGACCCAGCACGTACAAGATGCTCGAATTCTCATGTACAGCCACGACACGTTCGGGCTCGGCCACTTGCAGCGCTGCCGCACGATCGCGCATTCCCTGGTCGAGGATTTCCACGGACTTCAGGTGCTGATCATTTCGGGCGCGCCTATCGCCGGCGCCTTCGACTACCGCGCCCGCGTCGACTTCGTGAAGATCCCGAGCGTCATCAAGTTGCGCAACGGCGAATACACTTCGCTGGAAAAGGATATCGATCTGCATGAGACGCTAAGAATGCGCCAGTCGATCATTCGCCACACAGCCGAGACGTTTCGGCCGGATATCTTCATCGTCGACAAGGAACCGCTCGGGCTGCGCGGTGAGATCGAGGACACGCTGTCCTACCTCAAGACGCGAGGCACTACGCTGGTGCTTGGCCTGCGCGAGGTGATGGATGCGCCGCATCTGCTGGAAGCAGAGTGGGAACGCAGGGATGTGATGCGCAAGATAGGCCTGTTCTACGACAAGGTCTGGGCCTACGGTCCGCCGGATTTTTACGATCCGTTGACCGGCCTGGATGTGCCGCCGGCTATCAGGGCAAAGATGAAGTTCGTCGGTTTCCTGCAACGGAGCCTGCAGAAGAACGAGTTGCCCGGCCACCGCCCCGAGGGCGACTATATCCTCGTTACGACCGGTGGCGGCGGCGACGGCGCCGATCTGATCCACAACGTTATCGATGCCTATCAGCAGGATCCGCAATTGCAGCATAGGGCGTTGATCGTGCTTGGGCCCTACATGCCGGCGCGCAAGCGCAACAAGTTTCTTAAGAAGGGGTCCAAAATCCCATATATCAAGATCATCGAATTCGACAACCGCATGGAAGAGCTGATTGCCGGCGCCAAGGCGGTAGTGGCGATGGGCGGTTACAACACCTATTGCGAGATACTGTCTTTCGACAAGCCGGCGCTGATCGTGCCGCGCGTCAAGCCGCGCGAGGAGCAACTGATCCGCGCACGGCGAGCAGCCGAACTCGGTCTCATCAAGATGCTTTCGCCGGAAGAAGCCGAGGATTCCCAGCGGTTTGCCGATACACTGAAGGTGCTGCCGGATCGGCCCCGCCCATCGCAGAGCAATCCGCATCTGAGGCTGGAAGGGCTGCCTCATATTTCCGCGATCGTCGCGGAACTGCTCGACAGGCGGGCGGGCCATCATCTTTCGGTCATTGAAGGCATCAACTGAGTTGCAACATCGCAAGATCGTCGTGGTTCTGAAGGGTTATCCGCGGCTGTCGGAAACCTTCATCGCGCAGGAACTGCTCGGGTTGGAGCGAGCGGGGTTCGACCTGATACTCGTTGCGCTGAGGCGGCCAACCGACGCAAAACGCCATCTGGTGCATAACGAGATCAAAGCGCCCGTCCATTATCTGCCGGAATACCTGCATGAAGAACCGCTGCGCGTGGCTCGCTCGCTGTTTGCTTGTCTGCTGCGGCCAGGCTTCTGGCGCGCGCTCGGATCGCTGGCTGCCGACATCCCCCGCGACTTTACGCGCAATCGCGTGCGCCGCTTCGGGCAAGCGCTCGTGCTGGCGGCCGAATGGCCGGAAGATGCGGGCTGGCTGCATGCGCATTTCGCGCACACACCGGCATCGGTGACACGCTATGCCAGCCAGCTTCGCGGTCTGCCCTGGAGCTGCTCGGCCCATGCCAAGGACATCTGGACTTCGGCTGACTGGGATCTGGCCGGCAAGCTTTCCTCGGCGCGCTGGACGGTCACCTGCACGAAAACCGGCTTCGACCGTCTAAAAAAACTCGCTAACGGCAACTCGTCATTACATCTGAGCTATCATGGGCTCGACCTTGATCGCTTCGGCAGCTTCCGCGGGGCGCGGAAACCGCATGACGGCTCGGCACCGGACGAACCGGTTGTCGTTCTGAGTGTCGGGCGCGCCGTTGAAAAGAAAGGTTACGATACGTTGCTGGAGGCGCTTGCCCTCCTGCCTGGTGATTTGGCGTGGCGTTTCGAGCATATCGGCGGTGGCGACGAACTGGAACGGCTCAAGGCGTTGGCGCAAAAGCTCGGCCTGGATGGTCGCGTCTCTTGGAAAGGCGCGCTTGCTCAGGAGGAGGTGCTTGAGCACTACCGCCGCGCCGACATCTTCGCCCTGGCCTGCAGGATCACCGCAAATGGCGACCGGGACGGTCTGCCGAATGTTCTGGTTGAGGCGGCCAGCCAGCGGCTTGCCTGCGTGTCGACCGATATTTCCGGCGTGCCGGAGCTTTTATCTTCGGATGAAACCGGGCTGCTGGTCCCGACAGAAAATCCAATTGCCCTGGCACAGGCGCTGGAGCGCCTTATCCGTGATCCCCTGCTGCGCGCCCGCCTCGGTGACGCTGCAGAGTGGCGCGTGCGCGCCAATTTCGATCATATGACAAGCATTGGGCAGCTCAAGGAACTGTTCGAGCGGGAGTGGCGGGCCGCCGAATGAAGCGACTGCGCGCCTTCTTCTATGTCCAGCACCTCCTCGGTATCGGCCATCTTGCGCGCGCCAGCCGCATTGCGGCGGCTCTGGTCGATGACGGGTTTGACGTAACCGTGGTGACGGGCGGCGCGCCGATCGCGGGGTTTCCAGGATCGGGCGTCAAATCTGTATCTCTGCCTCCCGTCACCTCCGGCGATGAAGGATTTTCCGGACTTGTCGACCTGCAGGGCAAACCCATCGACGATGCTTTCAAGAAATGGCGTTCGGAGATGCTGTTGCAGGCCTATCGGGATTGCGGGCCCGATATCGTCATCGTCGAGGCGTTTCCATTTGGACGCCGGCAGATGCGTTTCGAACTCCTGCCGCTGATCGAGTCCATCGAGGCGACATCACCCAGACCGCTGCTGGCGACGTCCGTCCGTGATATCCTTCAGGAGCGCGTCAAGCCGGGCCGAAACGAGGAAACGGTCGATCTCATCAACAGGCATTTCGACCTTGTCATGGTCCACGGCGATCCGGCTTTCGCAACCATCGACAAGACCTTTCCATTGGCTGGGGCGATCAGGGCCAAGGTTGCCTACACTGGGCTCGTTGCCGCGCCGCCACCGCCCGCGGTCTCCGAGCGCTTCGACGTTCTGGTGTCGGTTGGCGGCGGGGCTGCCGGAAAGAGCCTCGTCAGTGCCACTGTCGCAGCGGCGCGGAATGCCAACGGCGCTTGGAAATGGTGTTTGATCACCGGTCCAAACCTGCCGAAAGGCGAGTTCGATGCGATCGCACGCGATGCCACGCCGGGCCTGTCGATCTTCCGGTTCCGCGAGGATTTCGCCAGCCTGCTGAACGGCGCCCGCCTGTCAGTCTCGCAGGCGGGTTACAACACGGTCTGCGACGTCCTGCGCGCGGGTTGTCGCTCGCTGCTCGTTCCGTTTGCAGCGGGCGCGGAAACCGAACAGACGGTTCGCGCCCTGATGCTCGAAGAACTCGGTCTTGCAACGGTGCTGACGGAAAAGGACCTAACGCCTGAAGGTTTGGCACGAGCGATCGAACAGGCGCTTGCTGGACCGAGGCCGTCCGCGCATCGTCTCGATCTGGAAGGCGCGCGTCGCTCAGCGCAAATCCTGCGCGAGCGACATCGAACATGGTCCCTGAAAACGGAACTCTAGCTAACGCGCGTCGCCCCGGTGAGATTCGCGCGACGTCGTTATTCGAGAGCCGCCACGCTTTGAGCGAAATGCGTTAAACAGTTCCAATCAGCATGAAGCGCGTATAATTTTTTGTCGGCAGTTCGCCCGAGAACCGCACCTCCCGTAGCGCCGCCATTGCTTCGAAGGCTGCCAGTGAAGCCACGCAGTTGATGTGGGTCGGCTCGCTGAAATAATCGTTCGATTGCAGCAATACATTCGTGCCCCGCGGAAGCAGGGCAAGCCAGGCGCGCAGATCGACTATGTGTTCGCAGCTCGTATTGACCACCAGGTCGGGCTGCGCGGCCGCATAGTCAACGGCGTACATATCTGCCGTCAGCGCCCGGAACCGGTCAACGGCATCCCGGTTGAGGGTCCGGGCGACCGGCGCGACTTCGGGATCGATGTCGACGCTATCAATCGCCCCGATGTCGAAGCGAGCATCGTTGAAAAGCATTGCCGGCAGTACGCCGTACCATCCACCCAGAACACATATGCGCCCGAACCGGCCGCCGCAGCTGTCGAACAGCTTGTCGAGTGCCCACATCTTGCAGGCGACCTGCTTGTGGTTGAAGGCGTTGGCGATATCGGCCTGCGGATGCCTGGCGATGACGCGCGCCAGCCCTGCCACGAGAGGGTGGTTGACATAGGCGGCAATTCCCCGCGTGAGGTCCAAGGCCTGTTCGTGCCCGTCCATGCCCGCATTGCGTGGTTGCGTGACATCCATCATACTCGTCTTGTAGGTTGGGATTTCGGGCGACACAACGCAATCTTGCCCCGGCAAGGCTGGTTGGTTCGCGGACGTTGATCATGCTGCACGCCGCTTCGCCATTGCCCCGTGCCGGAGAGGGGCTGTCGCATCAGTCCGGACCATCGGCGTTCATGCGCCAGCATCAGCAGCGCAGCTGTGGCGGCCGTTCGCCAAAACGCCACGGCAGCCGTCAATCGTTTGGCCAGCTGCTTTCTTCGCTGATCAACAATGCCCGTGTTGCGGTCATCGACCATGCGCCTGAACTGGATCGCGCCGCCTCGCAGCGTCCTTTCATCGTTGAGCGCAGGACAATCACGGTGCACTGTGGCTCGAAGCATGTCGTTGGCGATGAAGAAATTGCCGATGCGCCATTAGCCAGGTGCTTCTATGTCCTGCAGCCTTGCAATTGAACGGTCCACGGTCGGATGGAACCCAGTCTAGCCCGCTATATCTGGACGCACACCAAGAAGCAGCAGGTCTGGATATTGATGATCGTCGTGCTTTCGATGATCCCCTATTTCATATCCTTCGATCTGCCGAAGCTGATCGTCAACGGCCCTATCCAAGGTAAGGGTTTCGGAGAACCCGGCGCGACCCAGCCGTTCATGAGGCTGCACTATGACCTGCCGTTCATTGGTGAGGTGCAGTTCTTCTCCGGCTTTCAGCTCGACCGCACGGAGACGCTGTTTGCGCTGAGCATTGTTTTCCTTTTGCTAGTCATCATCAACGGCCTGTTCAAACTCTACATCAACACATACAAAGGCCGACTTGGCGAGCGCATGCTGCGGCGTATCCGTTTCGATCTGATCGATCGCGTGCTGCGGTTTCCGCCGATTTACTTCAAACGCGTGAAATCCGCCGAAGTGGCGACCATGGTGAAGGACGAGGTGGAGCCGCTGGGGGGCTTCATCGGCGATGCCTTCCTGCAGCCGGTGCTGCTCGGCGGTCAGGCGCTGACGGCCATGCTGTTCATCATGGTGCAAAACTTCTGGCTCGGAACGATTGCGGTCGTGATCGTGGTGATCCAGATCGTGCTCATCCCGCGCATGCGGCGGCGGCTGATCGTGCTCGGGCGCGAACGGCAGTTGACGGCGCGCGCGCTCTCGGGCCGGGTCGCCGAAATCGTCGACGGCATCGGCGCGGTTCACGTCCACGACACATCAAACTACGAGCGCGCCGACATAGCTGCCCGGCTCGGCCTCATCTTCAAGATCCGCTTCGATCTTTACCAATGGAAATTCATGGTGAAGTTCCTCAACAATTTTCTGGCGCAGCTCACGCCCTTTCTGTTCTACATGATCGGTGGCTACCTGGTCATCCGGGGGCGGCTGGACGTCGGCCAGCTGGTGGCCGTGATCAGCGCCTACAAGGACCTGCCCGGACCGATGAAGGAACTGATCGACTGGGATCAGGCTCGCCAGGACGTCCAGGTCAAATACCAGCAGGTCGTTGAACAATTCACCGTCGAGGGTCTCATCGCGCCGAGAATTGGAGCGTTGAGGATCGACGCTCCCGGTCCGATGACCAACCCGCTGTCGGCGATCAATCTGTCCATAGCGGACGATGGCGGTGGAATGCTCCTCGACCGGATCTCGCTCCAGGTCAAGCCGGGTGAGACGGTGGCGCTGGTCAGCACCGCAACAGGTGGAGCGGAGGCGCTGGCAGAAGCCTTCGCGCGGTTGAACTGGCCGGACAGCGGAAAGATCGCTTCGGGCGCCGACGACCTGCTTGAACTTCCCGAAGCGGTGACCGGGCGGCGCATGTCCTACGCCTCGTCGGATGTTTTCCTGTTCCATGCAAGCCTCCGCGATAACCTGCTCTACGGGTTGAAGCATGCGCCGCTGACATCGGTGCCTTATGAGGGTGCTGCGGCAGACCAGCAGCGCTGGAACATTCACGAGGCGCGGCGGTCGGGCAATTCGGACCTCGATATCCGGAGCGACTGGATCGACTATGCTTCCGCCGGGGCCACCGGCCCGCACGACCTCTTTGAGGCAGTGCGCCGGGTGCTCGACGCGGTTCTTCTGTCGCGCGACATTCTGGATCTCGGCTTGCGCTCCTCGGCTGACCTGACGCGTCACACGGAACTCGCCAGGCGTATCGTCGAACTGCGTGCGGCGCTGCGAACCAGGCTGGAACAGGAAGGGCTGAGCGGACTGGTGGTTCCTTTCGAACCAGGCGCCTACAACAAGGAAGCATCGATCGGCCAAAACCTGCTCTTCGGCGCCGCCGCCGGCCCCGAACTGGCCGACAAGGCGCTAGCGGCCAATCCCTATTTTGCTTCTGTGCTGAGACAAGCCGGGCTCGACCGCACGCTTTTCGAAATGGGCATGGAGATCGCCGAACAGGCGATCGAGCTGTTTGCCGACCTGCCGCCCGATCACCAGTTCTTCCAGCAGCTCGCCTTCATGGGCGCCGAAGAGATACCCGCCTACGAAACCTTGCTACAACGGCTCAAGAACCGTCCCTACGAGGCAGTTTCGGAGAACGATCGCGCCATGATCGTTACACTGAGCTTTGCCTATATCGAGCCCCGGCACCGCTTCGGCCTGCTGAGCGAGGATTTGATGAGCAAGATCGTCGCTGCACGCAACCGGTTCTATGAAACCCTGCCGTCCGAACTGCAAAATGCGATCGAACGGTATGATCCTGCCAAATACATTGCCGCGGCCAGCGTCATGGATAATGTCCTGTTCGGGCGTGTGGGCAACAACCATCCCGACGCGCCGGATCGCATCCGCTCCATCGTCTATGACATTCTCGACGAATTGGGGCTTTATGCCGAACTTCTGGATGTTGGCCTGGACTTCAACGTCGGCGCCGGCGGCAGGCGGCTGACCGCTGGACAGCGGCAGAAGCTCGACGTTGCCCGGGCCCTGCTCAAGCGTCCCGATTTTCTCATTCTCAACCGGCCGCTGTCGGCGCTCGACCAGCGTGCGCAGGACAAGGTGCTGCGAAACGTGCTCGACGAAGCCAGGTGCGACGGCCATTCGCCGGCAATTGTGTGGGTCGTGACGAATCCAGCAATGGGGATGATGTTCGATCGCGTTATCGTCTTCGACTCGGGTAAATTGGTGGAAGACGGAACGCTCGAGACACTTTTGGCAGGGAAGGGTATCTTCAAGGAACTGCTGTCTTAGACCAACGGGCATTGAGATGGGATCGTTCTGTCGGTGGGAATTGGCTGCAAGGCCACGGGATACGGCGCCTGGCAAACGCGAATTTTGAGAAGGTTTGCGACAATGCTGCTCAAGGATGAAGTTGGAATGCTGCAACGCGTTCCCTTGTTCTCCGGCATCGAACCGACAAAGCTCAAGCTGCTTGCGTTCACATCCGATCGTGTGAGCTACAGCGCCGGCCAGATCCTTTTCCGGCAGGGCGACGAGGGAGACGCCGCCTATGTCATCCTTTCAGGCAGGGCGGATGTTCTGGTCGATTCCGACAGCGGGCCAATAAAAGTTGCCGAACTGGCGCCAAATTCGATCGTTGGCGAGATCGCCATATTGTGCAACAGCTCCCGCACTGCCACCGTCAGAGCGGCAAGTCCGCTGGAAGCCTTGAAAATCAGCAAGGATCATTTCCTGAGGCTTATGAAGGAGTTCCCGGAGATGACCATCGAGATATTGCGGGTTCTTGCCGATCGTCTAAGCCATACGACCGCGGACCTGATCGACGCACGAAACGCCTAGCAGCAGTTGTTTGGCCACGACGGGCGAAGGAGCAGCATGGATTTCCTGGTCAGGTTTTGGGGCGTGCGGGGCAGCATTTCGGTATCGGGACCAGAATTCTCTCGCTATGGCGGCAACACGAGCTGCATTGAGATGCGATGCGGCAAGCATATGCTTCTGTTCGACGCCGGCTCTGGCCTAGGGCTTGCCGGCAGAGCGTTTCGGGCCTCGGGCGTGACCGATTTCGAGCTGTTTTTCACCCATTGCCATTACGATCACATCATCGGGCTGCCGGCTTTCAAACCAATCTATGACCGGAGCGTCAAGGTCAGGCTTTGGTCCGGCCATCTTGCAGGACGCATGACGACCCGTCAGATGGTCGATGAATTCATGCGGCCGCCGTGGTTTCCGGCCAAGCTCGACATCTGCAAGGCAAGCATCGACTGCCGCGATTTCGTATCCGGAGACGTTCTAAGGCCGCGCGAAGGAGTGGTCGTCCGGACCGGCAGTCTCAACCATCCGGGAGGCTGCATAGGTTACCGCGTCGAATGGGGCGGCCGCATCGTGGCGGTGATCACAGACACTGAGCACGAGCCGGGTAAGCTCGATCAGGCGGTGCTCGACCTGATCGAAGACGCCGACCTCGTCATCTACGATTGCACCTACACCGAGGACGAAATGGAAGACCGCCGTGGCAACGGGCACTCGACATGGCAGCAGGGCGTCAAACTGTGTGAGGCAGCCGGTGCCCGAGGGCTTGGGCTGTTCCACCACGATCCGACACGCACCGACGACCAATTGGACGAGATCGAGAAACTGGCCAAAGCCAGGTTTGCCGGCGCTTTTGCCGCGCGGGACGGCCAGACGCTCAAATTTCCAGTCTCATTGCACAAAAAGCGCTGAGCTATTTTGCTCTATCTTATTGTTTTGATGCAATTCCGGAGGAAAATCGCTCACACTTTTCCTGGAATTGCTCTACCGCCGCTACGCCCGATCAATGTCCTGATCGGAAGCCATGCGCAGGCTTCAGTCTGTGCGGCGACTGTGAACAGCCGTTCGAGAAAAAGCCAGGCCGATTCAT
The DNA here is from genome assembly GCF_001672445.1 of Mesorhizobium sp. WSM3873. Taxonomy (NCBI): domain Bacteria; kingdom Pseudomonadati; phylum Pseudomonadota; class Alphaproteobacteria; order Hyphomicrobiales; family Phyllobacteriaceae; genus Mesorhizobium; species Mesorhizobium sp. WSM3873. Next base: position 21,108 of record NZ_LYTM01000012.1, read on the forward strand.
CGTGGACGAGATGATGGGTGAGCAGGCCGACCGGTTCGCCACCGTCGAATGCATGCCGCAATTGCGCAATGATGGCCTGAACCAAGGACCCATGATCGCGACAGCCGCGCGTGCCATGCCAATCGATGATGTCGACATTGCTGTTGATGACCGGCACTGGGGCCGGCTTCGGCGGCCCAAAGACCGACAATGCCGCAAATCCTACCGATCCAAGCTCCGATACCAAGCCGGGGTCGATTCTGTTCCAGGGTGGCACCAGCATCGGAACGGCACGCGCGCCGTGCAGCCCGGTTAGGCGCGACAGCCCGCGAGCCATATCATCGAGCACCGCCTGGCGTGGCCGATGCGCGCCGAGTTCCTGCTTTTTCTGGTCCTCCGGCGCATAGTTTCGGTGCGCCCAGCCATGGATGGCGACCGAGGCATGCGGCGCCTCGTCAAGCCGGACGACAAGCCTCTCGTCAGTCAGCGCCGGAATGACGGCCAGAGTGAGCGGAACCGCGAATTCACGGGTGAGGTCCAGCAGCCGATCAAGCGCAGCCGTCGGATCCACAGCGTCGTCGTCGCGCAACCAGAACTCCGCCTTGCGGTCCGCCCGTCGCCAGCACGCCAGTTCTTCCACCAAGGGCTGCCAGATCTGATCGAATGTCATGCAACCGCGATCTTCGCAAGGAGTTCGGAAAGACACGCCGCTGCAGTAGCGAGGGAGCGTTTTTCGAGGATGAAACGTCTGGCGTTGCCGGCCATGGCGGTTCTTTCGTCGTCACGGACCAGAAGCCTTTCAATGGCAGACGTGAACGCTGCCACATCGCCCGGCGGGGTGAGAAATCCGGTCTGGCCATCCCGCACGACCTCCGGCACGCCGGCGATGTCCTGCGCCACCACCGGAAGGCCGGCAGCTTGTGCTTCAAGATAGGCAACGCCATAAGCTTCGCCGCAACCCGGCCAGACGTAGATCCCTCCACTGTAGAGGACATCCGGCACGGCGGCTGGCTCGATCGCGCCAAGCCATTCGATCCGGTCGGCGGGCAGGCCGGCGAATTGCGCTTTGACCTCGTCACGGGCAGGCCCGTCCCCGACGACCGACATGGTCCAGGGCAGGTGGCCGATCGGAGCGAGGGCGTGCGCGAGCATGCGATAGCTATCGACCTTGTCGCCCGGTCGCATCATGGCGACGGTAACGAGACGCGTCGGACAACCACGCGCCGGCAGTTCCCGGAATACCGATGTGTCGATGAAGGGCGAAAGCATGCCGAAAACGGCGTCTGGAAGAGCGTCTGTCAGTCCCCGACGATCCCTTTGCGTGAAGCAGATGTTCAGCGCCGCCTGTTCGACGGCTCGCGCCACCAAGGCTTGCATATCGGTCCAAAAACCGACGTTGCGCCGCTTCGAATAGGAGGCTTCCGCGGTCACATAGGGGATGGCAAAGGCCGACGCCAGCTCGGGCCCGATCAGGTCGGGCGCCTTGTAATAGAGATGATAGGAGAACCAGAGGTCGGGCTTGCCGTCACGCTGCCAAAGCTCTGTCAGCCGCGCGACTTCCTGTCGGGCTTCGACCTTGAGCGCATCGAAACTTTTCGACTCCGGTTCGCGTAGATAGAAGCGCAATTCGGATGCCAGATCGACGCGATGCCCTCCATGCTCAAGCGCCTTGATCAACATCCGTGCCATCTGACGGTCGCCAGAGGCAACGGCATGATTGGGCGACTTCAGCGGCGCGTAGAAGGCAATTCGCATCGCCGGAGCCTATCATTCGAAAGCCTGCGCAAGTCAATTTCGAAGCATGATCGAGTTTCACCTTCAAGCAGTGGAATGTGCTATTGCATGCTCATGGAAACAGCCGCAGCGTCCGACCCGTTCGTCGCTTCCTTGCCGGTGTTCGCGAAGTTCGAAAGCGTTGCCGACATCGACAACTATCGGCCGCTCCCCGATGGCTGGGCGCTGGCCACCGCCGACATCGTCGGCTCGACCAAGGCGATCGGGGCCGGGCGCTATAAAACCGTGAATATGGCCGGCGCCAGCGTCATTTCGGCGCTGCTCAATGCGCTGGGTCGGCAAGATCTTCCCTTTGTCTTCGGCGGCGACGGCGCGCTCGTGGCGTTTCCGAGCTCGGCCCTGGAGATAACGCGCAACGCCCTGGCGGCGGTCCAGCGATGGGTGGCGGACGAGTTGGCCCTGACCCTGCGCGCCGCAATCGTGCCGATAGAGGATATAAGAGCGCAAGGCCTCGACGTTCGGGTAGCGAGGTTCCGGGCCTCCGAAGCGGTGTTCTATGCCATGTTTGCCGGCGGCGGCGGCAGTTGGGCGGAGGCCGAGATGAAAGCGGGGCGCTACCTGATCGATCCTGCGCCGGCCAACGCGCGGCCGGATTTGACCGGTCTCTCCTGCCGCTGGAGCCCGATCGAAGCCCGGCATGGCGAAATCGTCTCGATCATAGCCGTTCCGGGGGCCTCGCGCGATGTGCGCGGCTTTCAGGTTCTGGCTTCCGACATCATCGCCCTTGTCGGTCGACAGGAACGCGATGGCCATCCGGTGCCGGTGAACGGGCCGGCCTACGGTTTTTCGCCCGCCGGCCTCGATCTCGAGGCCCGGGCCGTCGCGCCGGCGGGAAGGCGGTGGTTGTCGAAGCTGTGGATAGTGTTCCTGTTGTCGCTTGCGGCTGTGACCGATCGATATGGCTGGACGATCGGGAGGTTCGATCCGAAGATCTACAAACGCGACGTGGCCAGCAATTCGGATTTCCGGAAGTTCGATGACGGCTTGAAGATGACCATCGATGTAGATGCGGATTTGTTGCAGCGGATCGAGCACCGGCTGCAGCAGGCCGAAGAGGCGGGCATTTGCACCTATGGCCTGCACCGCCAGCAATCGGCGTTGATGACGTGCCTCGTCGCCTCGCCGCTGCAGCGCGATCATGTTCATTTCATCGACGGCGCCGCCGGCGGTTATGCGATGGCTGCCGCAAGCCTGAAGGCGAAGGTGTCGGCCTGACGACGGCTTGCGGAGATCCATTTTCCGCAATATGCCTCGGGGTTGTTGGACCCACATGAGCCTCGCCGTGGAAGCGGGCAGTCTGTCCACATTGAGGAAAACAGATTTTTGGACGCCTCACGATCGACATATGACAGTCTGCTGAACCGGATTTCGACGCGCACCGCGCAAGTCGGGGTGATCGGACTGGGTTATGTCGGATTGCCGCTGGCGGTCGCGGTAGCACGCGCCGGCTCCCCGGTTTTCGGCTTCGACATCGAAGCCCAGAAGGTCGAGAATCTGAACAGCGGGCAATCCTACATCGAGGCAGTGACGTCCACTGCCCTTGCCGTCGAGGTGTCGAGTGGACGGTTTCGCGCCACTGCGGATTTTGCCGAACTGGCCGTCTGCGATGTCATCATCATCTGCGTTCCGACGCCGCTGACGAAAAACCGCGAGCCAGACCTCTCCTTTGTCAGGAACACGGCAGGCACCATCGCGAAGCATCTGCGTCTCGGCCAGCTGGTCGTGCTGGAATCGACCACCTATCCCGGCACCACCGACGACGTGATCAAGCCCATCCTGGAACAAACCGGCTTGCAGTCGACAATAGACTTCTTCCTTGGCTTCTCGCCCGAACGCGAGGATCCCGGCAACCGCAGCTTTGAAGTCGCGACGATCCCCAAGGTCGTGGCAGGCGACGGCATTGAAGCGGCGGCGCTCGTGAAGGCCTTCTACCAAGGTGTGGTCAAGACCGTCGTTCCGGTTTCCACCACCGCGACCGCCGAGGCGGTCAAGCTGACGGAAAACATCTTTCGCTCGGTCAACATAGCCCTGGTCAACGAGTTGAAGGTCGTGCTCGGTGCGATGGGCATCGACATCTGGGAGGTGATCGAGGCGGCAAAGAGCAAGCCCTTCGGCTACATGCCTTTCTATCCTGGGCCCGGACTTGGCGGGCACTGCGTCCCCATCGATCCTTTCTACCTGACGTGGAAGGCGCGCGAATACGAACTGCCGACCCGCTTCATCGAGCTGGCGGCAGAGATCAACACGGCTATGCCGCGTCATGTGGTCGATCAACTGGCCAGGGCGCTGGACCGGCGTTGCGGCAAGGCTCTCAGCCGCTCGCGCATTCTCATCATTGGGCTCGCCTATAAGAAGAATGTGCCGGACATCCGCGAGAGCCCTTCATTGCGGCTCATTGAACTCATCGAGGAATGGGGCGGCAAGGCCGAATTCCACGATCCGCACGTCAGAGAAATTCCGGCGACACGGGAGCATATGCCGATCAAGGGGCGTCGGTCTGTCGAATTGAGCGAGGGGACCTTGAAGGATTTCGATGCTGTCGTCGTTGCAACCGACCACGACGCGATCGACTATCAGGCGATCGCCGATCACGCCCTTCTGATCGTCGACACGCGCAATGTTTTCGGCCGCCTCGGGCTAGCCCGAGAGACGGTGGTAAAGGCCTGACGGCGGTCTGAGCCGGCGAATTCTTTGCTCGATGTCAGGATCGTGGTTGCACTCGGCCGGCAGCGTCGACACATAATGCCGCGAGTAAATAGATACAGTTAGCCTGTCGCTCGCCCGCACGGACAGCCAGTTGCGAAGTTCTTCGCCGGCTTTTCCTGCCAAAGCTGGCTTCATTGACTTCGGGGATCTCTTCTTGGGGTCGTTGGCGGACTGTGTTGTGGGCGGATCAAAGGACAATGCCTCGTCTTCGAGGAGTTTCGAGATAGCATGAGCACAACGCAAGCAGAAATTTCCACCATCCTCATGGATAAGGTAGCCGATTGGCTGAACCAATCGGTACTTGCCGGCAACGACCTGGAAACATTGGTAAAAGGCTTTTGCGAACGGCTGGCTGCTGCCGGCCTGCCGTTGAAGCGGGTGCATTTGAGCTTTTCGATGCTTCATCCGCTTTATGATGCGCTTGGCTTCACCTGGGTTCGCGGCCGAGGCTTAGAAATCGAAAGCTTCCGCAATGAGCCCGGCGCGCCGTCCGACAGGTTCCTGACCAGCCCATACTATCATCTGCTCAGCAACAAGCTCGACCACCTGCGACGCCGGCTCGACCCGTCGCTGCCATCGGAGTTTCCTGTTTTCGATGATCTCAGGCTTATAGGCGTCACCGACTATTTGGCTTTCGTGCATTCCTTCAACGGCAACGCCAGTCAGGGCATGATGGGGTCCTGGTCCACCGACAGTGCCGCAGGGTTCAGCGACAGCATGATTTCGGCGCTGCTGCGCATCCAGAACCATCTCGCTATGGCAACCAAGATGGCGGTGCTCACCAAGCTCGCCGACAACATGATGACCACTTATCTCGGCGGCGACGCCGGCAGGCGCGTGCTTGACGGTCAGATCAAGCGCGGCGAGGGCGATACAATCCGGGCCGCGCTGGTCATGGGCGACATGCGCGGGTCGTCAAGGCTTGCCGAAACCTCCGGCCGTGAAATCTATATCGATACGCTGAACCAGTTTTTCGACGCCGTTGCAGCACCTTTCAATCGCAAAGGTGGGCAGATCATGAGTTTCATCGGGGATGGCTTCATCGCCGTTTACCCTTGCGAAAGGCATCGCTCGCAGTCCGAGATCGCCTGCCAGGCTGCTCTTGCGGCAGCACGCAGCGCCACAGCGCGCGTGACGGATCTCAATCTGCGCAGAAAGGAAAAGGGGCTAACCGACATAAAATTTGGTATCGGCCTACATGTCGGCAATGTGATGTTCGGCAATGTCGGGCTTACCGACCGGCTCACATTCTCCGTCTTCGGCTCGGCTGTAAACGAGGTCCAGCGCCTCCAGGTACTGACCAAGAAATATCCGCACAGCATTCTCGCCAGCAAGGACTTCGCCAGCTATTGCGGCGCCAGCAACTGGCTGACGCTCGGCAGCGAGGAACTGGCTGGCATCAAGCAGAAACTGACGGTGCTCTCACCCGATCTGTCGGGTGCTCTCGCAGTCGATGAAGACGGTGCGCTGGAGCCGGTTTATGACCGAAGATCGGACGCCGAGCAGGTCATGCTGCTTCACCGCGATGCCGCGCGGCTGTCGGCGGGCGACCCGAGCAAGCTCCAGTAACCGCCACGACCTGATCCGAAGGGCCCCAGATAGACAGTCCGCTCGCCGGTTCCGCCGCTGGCGACCGTTCCGAATCCAAGTTGCTCTAAGCTGGCAATAGGTTAGTCTCGCTTCCGAACCTGCCAGATTGGGGCTGGTGTGGAATGAATTCGGGTGTTGATCTGCTGCGGATCGAGGATGTTGGCATCTCTTTTGCCATCATCGGCGGACCGTTGCATGCCGTCAGGCGCGCAAATCTTCGCGTCCTGCCCGGCAAGGTTACCGCGCTTGTGGGCGAGTCCGGCTCCGGAAAATCGGTTCTCAGCCAGGCAGTGATGGGCATTCTGCCGGGATCAGCCCATGTTCGCGGCCGTATCCTGTTCTCCGATCCCGAAAGGCCCGGCACCACGCAAGATATCCTGAAGATGCCACGTGACGGACCCGAAATCCGGGCATTGAGAGGCAGCCGCATCGGCAAGATCTTTCAGGAGCCGATGACATCGCTGTCGCCGCTGCACACGATCGGCAACCAGGTCAGCGAATCCTTGCAGATTCATACCCCCATGGCTCGGGCGGAGCGCAAGGCGCGGACCGAGGAAATGCTCGGTCTGGTCGGCTTTCCGAGTCCCAAACGCGCCTATGATATGTATCCCTTTGAGCTTTCAGGAGGATTGCGTCAGCGCGCCATGATCGCCATGGCGCTCATCTGCCGGCCCGCCCTGTTGATTGCCGATGAGCCGACGACGGCGTTGGACGTCACCATCCAGGCGCAAATCCTACATTTGCTGCGCGGCCTTCAGACCAAGCTGAACATGGCGATGTTGCTGATCACCCACGACCTCGGCGTGGTCGCCAACGTCGCCGACGAGGTCGTGGTCATGTACCATGGCGAGATCATGGAAGCGGGACCTGTCGAGGCGATATTCCGCCGACCAGGTCACCCCTACCTGAAGGGCCTGATGGCAGCCGTTCCGCATTTCGACCTGAAGCCTGGCGAAAGGCTAAAGGCGTTGCGCGAGGTGCCGGTGAATGTCGAGAGCCTGCTCGGCAAGCAGACGGCGCCGCCGTCGAAGGGGCCAGACGATATCCTGTTGTCGGTCAGGGATCTGAAAAAGACCTTCACAATCCGCAAGTCCGGATTGTTTGGGGGGGATCATCAAACCACGGTTCGCGCCGTGGGCGGCGTGAGCTTCGATATCAGGCGCGGCGAGTGCCTGGGGCTGGTCGGCGAAAGCGGCTCCGGCAAAACCACGGTCAGCAAGATCCTTATGCGGGCTATCACCCCTAGCGGCGGCTCTGTGACGTTCAACGGCCGCGATGGAGCGATCGACGTCTTGCAAGGCGAGGGAGACGCCCTGCGCATGCTGCGCGCCAAAATCCAGATGGTCTTCCAGGATCCGGTTTCATCGCTGTCACCTCGCATGACGGTGGAGAACATCCTGAGCGAGCCGCTGGAGATCCATCAACGTGGCGATGCCGCGTCCCGACTCGCCACTGTCAAGAGCCTGATGCAGGCGATCGGGCTCGATCCGCGCTTCATCAAGCGCTATCCCCACAGTTTCTCCGGCGGGCAGCGTCAGCGTATCGGCATCGCGCGCGCGTTGGCGCTGGGCCCTGAACTGCTGATCTGCGACGAGCCGGTTTCGGCGCTCGACGTCTCTGTCCAGGCGCAGATCTTGAACCTGCTGAAGGACCTGCAGAAGGAACTGGGCCTGACCTACCTGTTCATATCGCACAATCTGGCGGTGGTGGACTACATGGCAGACCGAATCGCAGTGATGTGCGGCGGGCGTATCGTCGAGCTTGCGCCACGCGAAACTCTGCTGAGGAAACCGATCCACCCCTACACGCGCTCACTCGTCGCCGCAGTACCTTTCCCCGACCTCGACAGGCCGATGGATTTCAAGACGCTGAAGCTCAGCGGCGCTTCCGACACCAGCGCATGGGGACCGCAATTCCGCGACGAGGGCGACGAGGATGTACTGTCGCCGCTCGATCTTGGTGGCGGTCACCTCGTGCTGGCCCGACGTTCGGCCGATGCCAGCGAGCTACGCCATTGATCAGCCGGCGCACCGTCCTTGGACTCATGGCTTCGGCGTTTGTGCCGGGCGCGTTGCGCGCAGGCGATCTGGAGCCGGAATTTCTTCAGCCGCTTCTGAAGGCCCTGGCCCTGCCGGCACTCTCCGAGCGCTTGCCCAAGAGCCCGCGCGTGTTGAATCTCGCTGCGATGGGGCGGCAGCCCGGCCAGTATGGCGGCACGCTGCGCACGATCATCGGCAGTCAGAAAGATATCCGGATGATGACGATCTACGGATATGCTCGCCTCGTCGGCTATGACGAAAAGCTCAACTTGCAAGCCGACATTCTTGAAAGTTTCGAGGTGGCAGACGATCGCGTCTTCACCTTCAAGATACGGGAAGGACATAAATGGTCTGACGGTAGCCTGCTGACGCCGGAGGATTTTCGCTATTGCTGGGAAGATGTCTGGCTGAACGACGAACTTTCGCAAGGCGGGCTCGCCCCGGCCCTGCTGGCCGACGGCAAACCGCCACGCTTCGAGATCGTCGATCCGTTGACGGTCCGTTATACCTGGGATGCGCCGAATCCCGACTTCCTGCCCAAGCTCGCTGCTGCTTCGCCGCTATCGCTTGTTCTGCCGGCCGCCTATCTCAAGCAGTTCCACAAGAAATACCAGGATCCATTCCGGCTCGCCGGCCTGATGGAGGAGAGCAGGGCCAAGAAATGGACGCTCCTGCATATCCGCATGTCGCGGCAGTATCGCCCGGAGAACCCGGAACTGCCGACGCTCGATCCCTGGCGGAACCGGACCAAGCCGCCGGCTGAGCAGTTCGTCTTCGAGCGCAATCCGTTCTTTCACCGCATAGACGAGAATGGCCGGCAACTGCCCTATGTTGACCGGATTGTCATGAATGTGAGCTCGTCGGCGATTATTTCCGCCAAGACCGGCGCGGGCGAGAGCGACCTGCAATGCATGGGAATTGATTTCAGCGATTACTCCTTCCTGAAGGACGCGGAGAAGCGCTACCCGGTCAAGATGCATCTCTGGAAACGCACACAGGGTTCGCGACTGGCGCTGCTGCCCAATCTGAATTGTGCCGACCAGGTCTGGCGTGGCCTTTTTCGCGACGTGCGCGTGCGTCGAGCACTGTCGCTCGCTGTGCACAGGCGCGAGATCAATATGGCCGTGTTCTATGGATTGGCGCAGGAAAGTGCCGATACGGTCCTGCCGGAGAGCCCGCTCTACCGGCCCGAATTCGCGAAAGCCTGGGTTACCTACGATCCTGATCAGGCCAATGCCCTACTCGACGAGGTCGGGCTTCAGACGCGTGACAATGACGGCCTGCGGATACTTCCCGATGGACGCCCGGCGCAGATCGTCGTGGAAACGGCCGGCGAAAGCACGCTGGAAACGGATGCGCTCGAGCTCATCAGCGATCACTGGCGCCAGATCGGTATCGCCCTGTTCATCCGGACTTCGCAGCGCGACATCTTTCGCAGTCGCGCGCTTGGCGGCCAGATCATGATGTCGATGTGGTCGGGCATCGACAATGGCGTGCCGACCGCCGATATGAACCCGTACCAGCTGGCCCCCACCATTGACGACCAACTGCAATGGCCGCTCTGGGGTGCTCACTACTTGTCTCGTGGCAGGCTCGGCGAGGCGCCCGATCTTCCGCCTGTGGTCGAGTTGATGACCTTACTCAAGCGCTGGAACGCATCGACCGAAGCCACGGAGCGCGCTGAAATCTGGAATTCAATGCTGTCGATCTATACCGATCAGGTGTTTTCGATCGGCACGGTGAACGGAACATATCAGCCGGTTCTGGCCTCCTCGCGGCTGCGCAATCTGCCTGACAAGGCGCTCTACGGCTACGACCCGACCGCCTATTTCGGTGTCTACATGCCCGATACATTTTGGCTTGGAGAGTCCTGAGCGTGCTTCGATATATTGTCTGGCGCCTCGCCGTAATGGTTCCAACGCTGCTGATCATATCGGCGCTTGTGTTCACGATCATCGAACTTCCCCCAGGCGACTATTTCGACAGCTATGTTGCCGAGCTTCGGGCTCAAGGCGAAGCGGTGGATTCCGACCGCATCGAGATGATGCGGAAGGACTATGGTTTCGACAAGCCGCCGGTCATTCGCTACTTCTACTGGGTCGGCGGGATGCTGCACGGCGATTTCGGCTATTCCTTCGAATATGAGCTGCCGGTTCGCGACGTGATCGGGGACCGAATGTGGCTGACCGTGCTGGTTTCCTTCGTCACGATCCTCTTCACCTGGCTCATCGCCTTTCCGATCGGCATGTACTCGGCCACGCATCAATACAGCTGGGGCGACTACGGCCTGACTTTCTTCGGCCTTCTCGGCCTTGCCATCCCGAACTTCATGCTGGCGCTGATCCTGATGTATTTCGCCAATATCTGGTTCGGCACGTCCGTCGGCCATCTCATGGACCAGCAATATCTCGGCGAGCCGATGAGCTGGGCCAAGGCGAAGTCGATCCTCGCCCATCTCTGGATCCCGGTCTTGATCATCGGCACCGGGGGCACGGCAAGCATGATCCGGCGGCTGCGCGCCAATCTGCTCGATGAGCTTCACAAGCAATATGTCGTGACGGCGCGCGCCAAAGGCCTTCATCCCTTCAGGACCCTGGTCAAATACCCGCTGCGCATGGCGCTCAATTTCTTCATTTCGGACATCGGCTCTATCCTGCCGGCCATCATTTCCGGTGCCGAAATCACGGCGATCGTGCTGTCTTTGGAAACGACCGGGCCGATGCTGATCAAGGCGCTGCAAAGCCAGGACATGTATCTGGCAGGGTCGTTCCTGATGTTCCTCGCCTTCCTAACGGTCATCGGCGTGCTGATTTCCGATCTGGCGCTGGCACTGCTTGATCCACGAATTCGTTTGCAGGGCGGCAGTACCAAATGAACACGCAATCGCCACTTCCCGCTCCGGGTGCTCCGCTGCAACACTATGTTTCCATCGCGCCCTTTGACCTGCAGTCGGTCGAGGCAATGACGCCGGAGCAGTCGAAGGTCTTTCAGGCGTCGCAGTTGCGGCTGATGTGGTGGAAATTTCGACGGCACCGGCTTGCTCTTGTATCCGGCATATTCCTGGCGGTGCTCTATTTCGCGATACTGATCTGCGAGTTCCTGGCGCCCTACAATCTGCACACGCGCAACATGGACTACATCTATGCGCCGCCGCAGCGGGTGCACCTGTTCCACAACGGCCAGTTCGTCGGGCCGTTCGTCTACGGCCGCCAAATGACGCTGGATATGGACACGCTGAAGCGGAACTACATCGACCAACAGGACGATGTTCAGCGGATCCGCTTCTTCTGCAAGGGCGACAGCTACCGGTTCTGGGGCCTGATCGAAGGTGACAGGCATTTTGTCTGCCCTGCCGAAAACGGCCAGCTCTTCCTGGCCGGCACTGACAGGCTGGGGCGCGATGTGCTCTCGCGCATCATCTATGGTGCACGCATTTCACTGACGATCGGCCTCGTCGGCATCAGTTTCAGCTTCCTGCTCGGTATAGTCATCGGCGGACTGGCCGGCTATCACGGCGGCATCTTCGACCTGATCGTTCAACGGATAATCGAAGTTCTGCAATCGATCCCCAGCATTCCGCTATGGCTGGCTCTGGCGGCTATCATGCCGATAACCTGGAGTCCGATCCTGATCTATTTCGGCATCACCGTCATCCTCGGGCTGCTCGACTGGACCGGATTGGCGCGGGCCGTGCGTTCAAAGCTTTTGGCGTTGCGAGAGGAGGATTACGTTCTGGCCGCGCAATTGATGGGCGCCAGCAGCGGCCGCATTATCCGGCGGCACCTCATTCCGGGCTTCATGTCGCATCTGATCGCGACGGCGACGATCTCCATACCCGGCATGATCCTGGGCGAGACGGCGCTGAGCTTCCTCGGGCTCGGCCTGCGGGCACCGATAACCAGTTGGGGCATCCTGCTTACTGAGGCGCGCAGCGTCAGTGTGATCGCGTTTTATCCATGGCTACTTTTGCCGATCCTCCCCGTCATACTCGTCATTCTGGCGTTCAACTTCCTCGGCGACGGCTTGCGGGACGCTGCGGATCCCTACAAATGACATCGCCAGTCCGCCGCGCTTCAAGGCGCAGACTCCGCCCGGTTCGTCGGGGGCCTGTTCTGTTGCTGTGTTGACCGTTCGCCTCTATATGCGGCGACGCCGGATCGGGCTAACACGTTGCTCTCGGGCTTCATCCTGGTCGCAGGCATTGCCGGTCTCTTGAGCTGGTTCAGGACACACAAACGCATATGAGTCGCCTCGAAAGTTTCATCCGCAGGCTGACCGCACAGCGCGACATTCTCGATCAAGTCTGCGCGGAGGTGGCGAAGATCGAGGGTCCCATCCTTGAGCTCGGCCTCGGCAATGGCCGGACGTTCCACCATCTGCGCGAGCGTCTGCCCGGCCGACGGATCGTGGCGTTCGACCGCGCACTTGCCGCACACGCCAGCTCAATTCCCGAAGCTGAAAACCTCGTGCTCGGCGAAATCCGCGAGACGGCGAGCAGGTTCATCGGCATCGAGGCCGCTCTTGTTCATGCCGACATCGGCACCGGCTATGAAGATCGCGATGCAGTGACCTCTACCTGGCTCCCCGAACTGACCGCGCGCCTGCTTCGCGTCGGAGGCATTGCGGTCAGCGGCACGCCGCTCGATCACCCTCAGTTGCAAAGCCTTCCACTGCCGCCTTCGGTACCCGCCGATCGCTATTTTGTCTGCAGGCGCGTCTGAGGTCCGCAACGGCCCAAGTCTTCAGGGGATCGTGTATACCGCTATCTCCCTCTCGATGCCGCGCAGCGAGACCTCGTGTGGCACGGGCGTCAGCGCGTTCCTGTGCAACAGATCGGCGGTGAGATTGTCGTCGACCACCGCGCGCGTGGCGAAGATCGCCTGTGCGTTGGCAAGGTTCTGAACCCGCGAAGCAATGTTGACCGTCTGGCCGAAATAGTCCTGTCGCTCGTTCATAGACACGGCAATGCACGGGCCGGCATGGACTCCGATCTTGAGCAGCAGATCCTCGCGCCCGCTCTTCTCATTGAGCGCACGCATGGCATCGCGCATCCTCAGGGCCGCGGCAATCGCACGATCCGGCGTCGCGAAGGTCGCCATCACCGCATCGCCGATCGTCTTCACCACCGCGCCTGCCTCGGACGCGACGATCTCGTGCAGGACCTGAAAATGCACGCGCACGAGATCGAAGGCTGAAAGATCGCCCACCCGCTCGTAAAGCTCGGTCGATCCGCGCAGGTCGGTGAACAGGAAGGTGAGGCTAGTGATCTTCAGGCGCTGGTTGATGTCGAGCGTATCGGTGCGATAGAGATCGCGGAAGGTCTGGTTGGTGAGCAGGCGCTTGGCTGTCAGGAACGGCCGGCGTTTGCCCAGGAGATCATGCAATTCCTGGCCGGCGATGAAGACCGTCGGCAGCACGCGGGTGTCGGTCCTGTTTTCCAGCGAAATGCGCAACGGGCCGGGTTGCATCTCCAGCGTCTGGTTCTGGACATGCTCGCGGTCGAAGACCAATGAGAGGCTTCGGCGCTCTCTTGTCGGTTCGCCCTTGACGTCGATGAACTGCACTGAATGGGTGACCGGCTCGAAGACGATGATGAATTCGGACGGAAGCTGTACGGGCAGAACAGCCTTTTCACCGGGCGCAAGCTCGATATCCTCCAGCGAGAACGCTTCCATCGTCTTGGCGAAATCCTCTTCCGGCAGGTCGACGCCGGACGCCCAGTAGATCTGGCGGAAATATTCCACCAACGGCAGTTCGTGTGGATTGTGGGCGGCAATCTTGCGCACGCGAGGACTGACCGTGAATGTCACCTCGACCATCTCGTCGAGGGTCGGTGAATAGCCTTCGGAACACAGCGCGCAGGTATATTCGTCCTTCTGCAGGGTTTTCAGCGTGGCGTTGCTGTCGAGCACGCCGCCACAGCCGGGGCATAGAACATTCCAGGAAATGTCGAACAGGCCCACCCGCGCCGCATGCAGAAAGGCGCCTATGGCGCGTTCCTCATCGAGGCCATGCTTGCTGGCGAAGGCTAGAGCATTGATGCGGCAAAGCTCGCGGTCCTTGCCCTCCGCGATGGTTCGCTTGATCGCATCAATTGCCGCCGGATCGACATCGGTCGATTGCCGCAGAAGCGAGAACAGATCTTGAGCTTCGTTCATCGTGCAGGCTCCGGAACAAGTGCGCCGCCGAAACGTGTCGACCGGACCGGTCTTGGTCCGAATGCGCCATTTTACTTCGAAACGGACCCTACGGCCATTCGAATAGACAAGCCGGGCGATAGCTCAAGTCCGTTTGGCGGATTTTCGCCGGCCGCAAGCGGCACTATGATGATCCATGGCCATTTATTTACGCGGGCTCTCCGATGCCGACATCCGACAATCCGCCGTTTCCCGCCACCCTGCGCCTCTTTTCCTTGGTGGTCATTATCGTCCTGGTCGTAGGCGCCGGCCTGTTCTTCGCGCCCGTGCTGGTCAAGCCGCGCTGGCCGTGGGCCGTCACCCCGTTCAATGCCCGCTTCCTTGGTGGCTTCTACACCGCCGAAATGGTCGTGATGGCGGCGCTGCTGTTCTGGAATCGCTGGTCGCCTGGCAGGCTCGTGCTCGTCATGGCGCTCATCTTCACCGTCATCGTGTCGGTGGCGTCGCTCATCAATCTCGGCTATTTCAACTTCGGGCGCAAAGCGCCCTGGCTCTGGTTTCTGGTCTATCTTGGTTCGGTCGCGGTATCCGGGCTATTCTTGTGGCGGGCCAGGGCCCGTCCTTCTGCAAAAGGCGTGACCTTAAGGCCCGCATGGCGCCGCTACATGCCGGTGGAATCGGCAGTCCTTGGGCTCTATGGCGTCGGCCTGTTGCTGTTCCCCCTGACATTCGGCAGCTTCTGGCCATGGCCGGTCGATGGCTTCCACGCTCAGGTCTACAGCGCCATCTTCCTCGCGGGGGCGGGCGGCATATATGTCGTCTGGAGAAGCGCGCCGCGCGAGGAACTGCTGGTGCTGGGCTTGGCGCAGTTGCTGGTTGGCCTGCTTGCCATTGTTGGACTCGTCATCACCGACGCTGCCGTGCACCGGATCGACTGGGCGGCGATCGGGACATTGTGCTGGCTCGCCCTTTTCGGCTGGATCGGCATCAGCGGCGTCTTCAAAATCTGCGCCGCCACTCGGTATTTTAGGGCGCAATCGGCATCATAGGTTCTAGAGACAGCTGGATTTTCAGGTGACGTAGGGTGCATCGTACCGTGCCGATTGCCATCGCCGGGCACGTTATGACCAACACAACCTCGCCATCCCCCGAGAAAATCCAGCCGCAGCTCCGATCCGTTCGGCTAAGCGATGCGGAGGCGCTTTGCGCCATCTTCAACATGCCGGGCTTCCGCTGGGGCACGCTCAGGATGCCTTTCGAGATGGTGGAGCAGGTGGAGCAGCGCATCGCCAAGTCCGGCCAGGAAACCACCTGGATCGTTGCGGAGGTGGAGGGCAGGGTCGTCGGCCATGGCAGCCTGGTCGTGCAGGGCTCGCCGCGCCGTTCGCATATCGGTGAGATCAATATCGGTCTTGACGATGCCTTTGTCGGCAAAGGCATCGGCTCTGCCATACTTGGCGCGCTGCTCGACGTGGCCGACAACTGGCGCGCTCTGAAGCGGGTCGAATTGACCGTCTATGCCGACAACGAACCGGCCATGCGCCTCTACAAAAGCCACGGCTTCGAGGTCGAAGGTCGGCATGTGAAGGCCGGCTTTACCGACGGGCAGTACCACGACCTCCTGAGCATGGCCCGGCTGCGATTCTGAGGTCCGCTGTTCAGTGTTAACTGTTTGGCCAACCTAGCAATCCAAGCCGAGTTGGCGAACTGGTGGTTGCCGATGGAGAACTCTGTAGGATAATTTCATCTCACACCGTTCTGATCGAGTTGACGATCCATGTGTGGGCCGGCATCCAGAAAGTCTGGTCTCCCTTGGCGTTTGCACCGCGAGGCGCCAGACGGGACAGATGACCACCGTGGCTGACCCAATCCCTACGCCTCCGGTGGAAATTCTGGCCGTGCTGTCGCTGCTCTGCCCGGAGGTCGTGCGTGACATCGAGCAGAACTGGAACGCACCGGTTTCCGATTATGCCCGCCATCTGTGGCGGCCGGTGGCAAGGCCTGCATCGGGCCCGGCGATCGCTGCCCGCTCGATCCTGCGCGACGTGCTGCATCAGCGTCTTGGTGCGATCATGCAGCCTGAAGAGGTCGGGAAGGCCCTCGACGAGTTCGAGCACAGACCGGTGATTCAGTCCGGCCTGCACTGTCTGCTTCTGATGGACCGGATCACCTTCGACGCCCTGCTGCTTGCCTGGCTCGGCGCGGTCGAAAGCGGGCTCTCGGCCTTCTTCTGCTTCATGGGAACGACGATGACCATGGAGACAATCGGCCGGGAGGGGCCCGGATGGCTCGATGTCGGCGACGACAAGGTCAACCTGTTTGGCATGGGGCGCCACAAGCTTTGCCGCAAAAGCGCCTGCGCGGCCGGTCCCGTCTTCCTCAACAAACGCGCGCTCGAAGCGGTTGGTGATGAAACGGATGCCAGCCGCTGGCTGGGCACACTGCTTGCCAGCCGGGACAAGATGTTTGTAACCGCGGCCGACGCGGTCACAGCCCTCAACGAGGATCTGGTCGCCAATTGGGATGGTTCCGACATGACTTGGCCGGTTTTCATCGATGATCGGCTGGCCGCGGCCGCCATGGCTCGGCATCTGGAATATGACGGCAGCCTTCTTTCCAGGCTGCTGTTTAAGTCGGCGAGGCGCCAGCGTCTCGAACGTGCCTTGGAAGAGACCGCATCGAGACCATTTGGCAGATTCCTGCCCAATGCCACAGCCTATTTCTGGGGCATCCGCGACGAGCGTGTGCGCAAGCTCGTCCTCGAGAACGGGCACCTGATCGAGCCCGACAGGCCGCATGGTCTTTCCATGCCGTTCGAGCGAACGCATCTCAAGCAGGCGCTACTGGAAGGCGTGCTGCTGCCGAACTTGTTCCTGACGTTCCTGGTTCTTGCCATACTGCCGCGGGTGCGGGTTGTGGGCGGCCTGAGACAGATTGGCTATGTGGCGCTTTTCCACTCGATCCTGCTGGCCGCGCTTGACGAGAACGCGCCGGAAGAGCGCGATCTGGCTCAGGAGCTGCAGGTTCGGGAAAATGCCTGGGGCGTGCGGGTCATCGATGAAAAGATCTCGGTCCGCGAGCAGCTTGCCGGCCTGCCGCAAGGGGGGCTCTTCCCGAATCTGCTGCGGCAGTATCGCTTGGAAACACTTGCCGAGACGACCGACGACCTGAAACTGGTTCGAGAAGACGCTCGATGGCGCAAGATCGGCCTGGCAGAGATCAAGCCGACCTGAGCTTCGCATCAGGTTTTATTCGCGGAGAGTCCATTCGCTATCGGCCGCAGTTCAAGGCCTGACCTGACATGGCCTCACTTGTCATTGCACGATACCGGCCTTGCGGAGCCCGTCGACGATGAGTTCGAAATCGGCAGGGTTCTTGTAGGGCAAGACCTTGCGTCGGTAGTCGAGCGAATAGTCGGGATTGACGCGAAGCACCTCCTGCCATGCCTCGCGGGCCTCGGCGAAACGGCCCAGATGGCCGTAGCTGGCGGCCAGAAGCGCGCGCGAGACATCGGTGACAGCGTTGCGAGCCAGCCGCTGCAGCAAGAGGTCAACGGCCTCTTCGTACCTTCCGAGTTGAAACGATGCCAAAGCCTGGAAATGCAGAAGCACATCCGGAAAGTATGGATTCAAGGTCTTGCCCCGGGCGTAACTCTCGAGCGCCTGTTCGGATCTGCCCGAATAGTGCAGCGCCTCGCCGAGGATCACGTGCCCTTCGGCGAAGTTCGGGTTGAGAGCTATCGCGTGCTCGGCCTCGTCGATGGCTTCATCGTGCCGTCGTGTATACAGCTTCACGATAGCCAGTGCCCAGTGCGCCCAGGGATCGCTGTCATCCAGCGTTACCGCTCGCGTTGCAGCCTCTTCCGCTTGCGCCATCGATTCCGGCGGCGACGCACTCCACCTGTTCAGGTGATCGAGCCCGTGCGTGAGGGCGAGGAAGGCGTGGGCAGAGGCAAACTTCGGGTCCAGTTCGATCGCACGTTGCAAGAGGTCGCGGGCTGCGACGTTCGTCTCCTTCGTCAGCCGGTGCCACAGCTCCCGGCCCCGCATGAAATAGTCATACGCCTGCGTGTTGCGCGCATACTCGGGCGCCAGCCGCTGACGGTCGCCTTCGGTGAGATTGAGCGCCAACGCTCCGACGATCTGCTGCGTCACGTCGTCCTGCACGGCGAATATATCGGTCAGGTCCCGATCGAACCGCTCCGCCCAAAGATGGCCCCCCGAGGCTGCATCGATGAGCTGCGCGGTGATGCGCACCCTGTTCCCCGACTTGCGTACGCTGCCCTCGAGTACATGCCGCACGCCGAGCTTCGAGCCCACCTCCTGCACATGGACGTTCTGCCCCTTGAAGGTGAACGACGAATTGCGTGCGATGACGAAGAGCTGCGACAGTTTGGACAGCGCCGTGATGATGTCCTCAGAAATGCCGTCGGCGAAGTAATCCTGTTCGGCGTCACCGCTCATGTTGGCGAACGGCAGGACGGCGATCGACAGTTTCGGCGGCGCTGCCGTCGCGGGCCGGCTCGCCGCGGTTTCCGGGGTCGCGGCCGCCTTGGTCCCGGCGCTGCCGACTTGCAGCGAATAGACCCGGATCGGCTCGGCGATGTTCTTGAGTTGTGTGCTGCCGAGATCGCTGACCGAGAGGTCGAGCCGCGCCTTGACCTGGCGATAGGCATCCTCGGACAGGCAGATGGCGCCGGGCGCCGCGACGCCCTCTAAACGCGAGGCGATGTTGACGCCGTCGCCCATCAGGTCGCCGTCGCTCTCTTCGACCACATCGCCCAGATGGATGCCGATCCTGAACTCGATGCGGCGGTCCTGCGGCACGCCGGCATTGCGCTCGACCATGCCGTTCTGAACCTCAATGGCGCAGCGCACGGCATCCACCACGCTGCGGAACTCGACCAGCGCTCCATCCCCCGTGCGCTTGATCACCCGCCCGTTGTGCACTGCGATGATTGGATCAATCAGGTCGCTGCGCAGTGCCCGCAACCTCGCCAAAGTACGATCTTCGTCCTCGCTCGCGAGCCGGCTGTATCCAACCACATCTGCAGCGAGGATTGCGGCCAGCTTCCGGTTTTCGCTCATGGGCACGTGTCCTCGGCTCCATAATAGCAGGAAGGCGGAGGCTAAGAGGGAATTTTCGTGGACGACGGCTACGCAGACGCGCGAGTCGGCAGCGCTCTGCCACCGGGCCTGGACCGATCGCTCGATGCCCCATTTGCGCTGCCGCTTGCTGGCCGACGACTATCGGTTCATTCTTGTCTGAATACCCGGCCGTGAAGTGCGTGGCGAGATCACGCCGTCATGGCTCCAGTGAGGTCTTGCTCGATGGACTGCTCGGGCTGCGGTTTCGAGGTTGAGGGCGGTTTCGCTTTCTGTCCGAAGTGTGGCAGGCGCCAGCCCGTGCCATGCGCCAACTGCGGCTACCTGTGCGCACCCGATTTCGAGTTCTGTCCGAAATGTGGGGCAAGCGTCGGTGCGACGGTAAAAGCCGTCGAACGGCCTGCTCCGACATCAAGCCGGACCATTGTGCCGCCTTCTCGAACTCCGTCGCTGCTCGCGAACATCGAAAGCGAAGATGATGGGTTGCATCCCGTCTCTGAAGCCGATCGCAGGACGGTGACGGTCCTGTTCGCCGACCTTTGCGGCTTCACGACACTCAGCGAGCAGCTCGACCCCGAGGTGATGCAAGCGCTGCAGAACCAACTGTTCAAGGAATTGACGGCAGCCGTGCGAAACTTTGGCGGTTTCGTCGACAAATTCATCGGCGATGCATTGCTTGCCTTGTTCGGTGCGCCGGTCGCGCATGAGGACGATCCGGAACGTGCGCTTCGCGCCGCTCTCGACATGATGGCCCGGACGACGCGGCTCGGCGAAAGCGCTCCCCACTCCGGCTCGCCTCTGTTGCTCCACATCGGCATAAACACTGGTCCGGTCGTCACTGGCGGATTGGGCATCGGCACCGCCAAATCCTATTCGGTGACCGGCGACACAGTGAATACGGCGCAACGCTTGCAATCGCTGGCCGCACCGGGTGAGGTTCTGGTAGGCGAACTCACTCACAGGCTGACCCGGCATGCCTTCTCTTTTGAGCCGCTGGGTGATGTTGTGCTTCGCGGCAAAGCAGGCAGTGTGCTCGTCCATCGACTGGACGCACCGCTTGCGTTGCCGCGCGCAGCGCGTGGGCTCGAGGCGCTCGGCCTCAGCGCGCCGATCATAGGTCGTGGTGCGGAGCTCCATAGAATGCTGGCCAGCCTTGACCAGGCGTGCGGCGGCTCGGCCCAACTTGTTCGCCTCGTCGGAGAAGCCGGTATCGGGAAATCGCGGCTGGTGAAGGAGTTTGTCGCCCGCGTCGGCGACGAGGATCGTTTTCGCAACGTCGCCGTGCGGCAGGCCACATGCTCCCCGCTGGGCGAACAATCCTTTGGCGCCTTGGGCGCAGTGGTGCGCAGCGCTGCCGGGATGATGCAAAGCGATAATGGGGACGAAATGCGGGCGAAGCTCGCAGGCTTGCTGACTGACCTCGGCCTGCAGGGCGAGGAGGCGAAGCGGCTGATGCCTTTGCTCTACCATGTGCTTGGCCTTGGCGACCCCGATGCCACCTTGCAGCATGTCGAGCCCGAGCAGCTGCGGAGGCAAATTCTCTACGCAGTCCGCACGATCATCGAACGGCGGCTTGCGTTGTCGCCGCTGTTGATTGTCGTCGAAGATCTGCACTGGGCCGACGCCGTGTCGCTCGAGGCGCTGCGTTTCGTGATGGACAGGTTGGAACGCACGCGGTTGATGTTGCTGGTCACGCATCGTCCGGCGCCGGACAACGACCAGCTCGACTCAAGCCGGGTCAGTCACACAGCGCTCAGGCTTTCGCCGCTCAACACTGATGACGGACGCGGGCTGCTGGCGGCGCTGTTCGGTGAGAGCTGGGTAAAGTCCGCAGGCAGGCTTGTCGACCAGATCCTCGAGCGCGCCGGCGGCAACCCGCTTTTTATAGAGGAGATCGTTCGCGGCCTGATCGATCGCGGTGTGCTGATGCGCGAGGGCCAGCGATGGCGGACTGCGGCAGGCGAAGTCGCAACCGGCATTCCCGCCACTATCCAGGCAATGCTGCTTGCCCGGGTCGACCGGCTGCCCCAGGAGGTGCGCCGGTTGGCCCAGGAAGCCGCGGTGATCGGCCCGCGCTTCGATGCCACACTTTTGAAAGCCGTGACAGCCGAACCCGGCCGCTTGGAAGCCGGCTGCGAACTGCTTTGCGATGCCGAAATCATCGAGGAGGTCGCCGGATCAGGCTCGATCTCGTCGCCAAGCTACCGCTTTACGCAAACGTTGCTGCAGGACGTGATCTACCAAAATCTGCTGTTGCAACGCCGGACCGATATCCACGGGCGGGTCGGTGCCGCCTTGGAGCAACTGTGTGGCGACAAGCCGGAACGGCTCGAGGATTTGACCGTGCTCGGTCATCATTTCGCGCATAGCGCGGAGCGGGAGAAAGGCGCGCATTATTTGCAGGCGGCGGGCGATCGCGCTCGCATGATATACGCCAACGACGACGCCCTTCGTTTCTACGAGCGAGCGTTGACTGCGTTGGGCGCGATCGGGCAAACGCCGCTCAAATTGGCAATCGCGGAGCGCATTGCCGATTTGAGCGGCCCGGTAGGCCGCCGCGAGGTCGCGCACCAGCACTACGAAACAGTGCTGCAGGCATATCGCGAGTCAGGCAATCGCGTCGCGTCGGCACGAGTTTTGCGCAAGATCGGTCGGCTGCTCTGGGACGTCGGCAAGCGGGACAACGCAGAAACCCGCTATGCTGAAGCCGCGGCGCTCCTCGAAGGAGCGGATGCCCCGATCGAGCAGGCGCAGCTGTGGCAAGAACGTGGCCGACAGGCGTTCCGTAGCGGAGATCACACTCGCGCAGCAAAATGGGCAGACGCGGCGCTGGACGGCGTACGCACTCTGACAACGGAGCATGTCTCCGAGGAAGGGCGTGACGCCACGCTTGTGACCGCCGAGGCACTCAACACCAAGGCTGTCGCGCTGGCTCGCCTTGGGCGAAACCTTGAAGCGGTACGCCAGATTGAGCGTAGCATTGAATTGGCCGAAGCCGCCGGCCTGCTGGGCGCGGCCTGCCGCGGCTACACCAATCTCGGCGTGCTTTACACGACCATCGATCCGGCACAGGCCATAAAGGTCTGTCGGCGCGGCCTTGAAGTGGCGCGCCATATTGGTGATTTGGGTTTTCAGGCGCGCCTCCTCGCGAACCTGGCGGTTGCTTGTTGTACTTTCACGGATCGCTGCCCAACGGAGGGCGTGCCTGCTGCCGAGAAGGCCATCGAGATCGACCGGGCACTCGACCAGCGCGAGCATCTGCCGGTGCCGTTGATCGTGCTTGCGCAGATCCACCAGTGCAACGGTCGTCCGGAACTGGCGGTTGGCTTGTTCCACGAAGCACTGGACGTAGCGCGCGAAACGAGTGAACCCCAACTGCTGTTTCCGTGCTATGATGGTCTGGCAACGCTTAATCTCGACCTCGACAATCTGGCCGAGGCCGAACGCTACTTTTCCCTGGCGCAGGGTGTATGCGCCCAGCACGGGCTAGACCCGGAAGCGCTTGTGGTGCTGCCTTTTCTCGACTAGCCGGGTGGGAGGTTGAACAATGTCCGCGCGTATTGACTTGGTACCGCTTCAACCGGGCGATCGTGCGCCGAACGTGGTGCTCGACGCCATTACCCAGGAAGGCAAGATCGCGCTTGACGACTTCCGCGGACAAAAACCAGTGCTGGTTGGCCTGTTTCGAGGTCTGCATTGTGCGTTTTGCCGGCGCCATATCGCCGCCCAGGCGCGGCTTGATCCGGAACTGCGCGAAAAGGGAGTGGAAAGCCTGACGGTGGTCAACACGCCGATCGAACGGGCGCGCCTCTATTTCCGCTACCACCCGATGCCGAATCTGCTTGCGGCTTCCGACCCTGAACGCGCTTCGCATCGTGCTTTTGGACTGCCCAATCTCGAATTCACCCAAGACGACACGAACTGGCCGTACAAGGTCTCGATGGCAGCGGCAAAGGATATGCGGGTCGACATACCAGGCGAGTTGCCCGCTCCCATGGATCCTTTTGCGGCCAGCGAATTCCTCGACAAGAAGGACCACTACGAAGTGACCGAGGCCGACCAGCAGATGATGGCAACGGGACACGGACAACTGATCGGTCAATTCCTGCTGGACCGGCAGGGGGTGGTCCGCTGGAGCTTCACGGAGGTTCCAGAGGGTGGGCGATACATGTTTGGGGCGCCGAACCCGCAGGAGCTGATGTCAGCCGTGTCCCAGGTCGTTCAATAGACTTGCGAACAAGGTAGTCGGGCGGGACACCGATAAAAAAGCAGAACCCGGTTTGTTCACCGTTCATCCGAGCACGGCCTCGACACGCGCAACAAAGTCTTCGAGCGAGCGATCCCCGCGAACCTCGATGCGCGGAAGGTCGATGGGATCGCAATCGAGATCCGCCGGCCCGTGTTTGCCGCCGAAGCCGATCCGATAGCCGCACTCCCTGGCCAGCCGGCCAAGCCGTCGGTCGGTGACAGAGAAGGGTGCCGCGAACGCCGTGGTTGGCCGACCGGTCCACCGTTCGACGAACATGCGAGAGCGCAGGAGCTCGGCGGCCAAATCAGAACTCGACAGACCATCGATCGCGCGATGCGTCGCCAGATGGCTTCCGAAGAACGCACCTTCGCCGGCGAGACGTCGCACCGTCCCAGCGTCCATAAGCTGCGTCGGCGGACCGCTGTCGATGTCCCACCGTGCACTTTCCCCTACCAAGTCCGTTACCAGGAACACTTCCGCGGTCAGGTCGTTCGCGCGCAAGATCGGCCAAGCATGGTCGGCAAAATTCTGGAAGCCGTCATCGAAGGTGATGAGCACCGGGCGGCCAACGAAAGGTTCACGGTTGGCGATGGACCATCCCAGTTGCTCGGACGTGATGGCGTGAAAGCCATTGGCGCGCAGCCATGCCATCTGGCGGTCGAATGCGGCGGGCGTGAGCCGAAAACGGGCGAGCGCGGCTGGACCATCATCGGCGATGCCGTGGTACATGAGGACAGGGACATGCTGCCGCCGCTCGCTGCGCGCGACGTCGCGGCGCAAGGCCCGTGCCCCGCCCCAGACGATATTTCGCGCGACTCCAACACCGATGGGCGCGTGGATTGGCACATGATCAATCACCGGGTCCGTCGCCACGCCGTCCGGTGACAGGCGGCGGAAGCGGTCTATGCGATAGAGCTCGGTCTGGATCGACCGCTCGAGGACGAGGCCTTCGGTCGCCGCCAGCGTCTCCGAGATCGCTTGTGCGCCGAATGTGTTCCAGTCGAAGCCCGTCCTCTCAACATTGTCTCGGAGCACGAATGCGTGTGCGCTGACGACACTCCCGCCAGGCGTCAACGCCTCAACAAATTTCTTGGCGATGCGCCGCAACTCAGCGAGATCGTCCAGGTAGTAGAGCACTTCCGAACAGACGATCAGATCCATCTTGCCCGGAAGCGTTTCCGCGGAGAAATCCAGTACGCCGAAGTCGACATTCGGCTGATCGCTGCATCGCGCGCGCGCCCGCTCGACGGCTACGCTGGAGATGTCAGTTGCGGTCAAATGGCCGACACGCGGCGCCAGCTGCCGCGTGAAGTGGCCCTCCGCGCAGGCCAGCTCAAGCGCCCGTCCGATGAGACCGGCAGGCAGAATTTCGAGCTGCCGCTCATACTTTTCCTGCTCATAGGGCGAACGATAGTTCCAGGGATCCTCGGTCGCGAAACGGCGATTCCAGAACGACGTGCGATCAGTACCGTTGTCATCCGCGGCCGGTTTACGGCGCGGTGCCGCAAATGGCGCTGCAGGTTCGGCGCTCGACCGAACCAGTTCCTGCGCTTTCGCGGCCAATCGCGCCAGCTTGCCGAAGTGGCTGTCCGGATCGGACGGAGGCTCCGCCATGGACAACGATGCCCCGGCTTCAGACATGTTTGACTTGTCGGCAACGCCGCTCTGCGAGGCCAACTCGATCCAATGGCTCCTTGTCACTTTCCCGAGCGCGCCGAACTGCACGCGAGCCTCGATCCGGCCGTCCATCATCAGATAGGCATAAATTCGATCGATTCCTTCCGGAAGTTCGGTGGAGGCCGGATTTCCGGCGTCGACGCGAATTCCGAGTGTCCGCGCCAATCTGCGCGGCGCGGCGAGATCGTCGGAGTCGAGAAGCATTTGCTCAAGGTGATACTGGACGCGGCGACCCGCTGCGGGATCGTCCCAGACCCTGCCGAGTTCGACGATCAACTCGGTGAGGGGGCCACCGAACCTGTCCCACCTGGCAGCCAATTGCGCTGGCACCGACAGGCTTCCTACCATAAGGCCATCGAAGACCACCCTGGCGATCTCACGCGCCCATTTGCGTGCTGCCGGGACCGCGCGCAGGGACTGCGCGTCGATTGAGCAGGCGCCGCGGCCGCAATCCGACGCGGCGTTCCACAGCTCGAACCACGCGAGTGCTTCGGCAGCGGAGCAGCCGTTCGCGTCGATCGCTCCATTGGCGTGAACCGATGCCGGGTGTTCGACCCTGGGATCAGGAGAAAAGCCGCGGACGATCACGATTGCCGCATCTGCCAGCATCTGCGTCGAATTGCAGGAGAGCGAGTTGGGGCTGACCCGATGGAAAGCGAGAGGCTCGTCGACCATCACCCAACGTTTGCCCAGACGTGCGAGACGCTGCCACAGGTCCCAGTCCTCGCAGGTGCGCAGCGACACATCGAAACCGCCCAACTCGACAATTGTCTTCCGATCGACCAGCAGCGCGTGAGTGCGAATGGCGCGCCGGCGCGCGAAAGTTTCGAAGGGCTCGATCGCAACCTCTGTTGAGATGCTCGACGGGGTCAGTTCGCCGTCGGGCATCACGCGCCGAGAACCGCAATAGGCGGCCACCGCATCGGGAGCGGTTTTCAGAGCGGTCAGCATTTTTGCAAGGAAGCTGGCATCCACCCAATCGTCCGCATCCAGAAACATGAGCCATTGGCCGCGCGCGACCGAAATCCCGCTGTTGCGCGCACCGGCGGCGCTATACGCGCAAGAGCTCAACGTGCGAAATCGGGCATCGTGCTCAACATAACCGGCGATGATCTCGGGGGTTTGGTCCGTGGAGGCGTCATCGACGATGATCGCCTCCCAATCCGCTATATCCTGACCGAGAAGGCAATCGAGTGCGCGCGCCAGCGTTGCCTCGGCGTTGTGCGCAGGAACCACGATTGAAACCAGAGGACTATGCGCCACGCCGTCTTACCCGCGCCTGCTTCCGAAGATAGAACAAGAGGTCCCAAACCATACCCGGCGATTTCCTGCAGGCAAACAAGACCTGAAAACAGGCTTGAGTGGCCCAGCGCGCTCATGCCCCACGATTTGGTCTAGCGTCAGGCCGATGCGCCGGGACGCTGTTTTCGCGTCACATCCCGAGGCACTCGCGCTTACCGAAGGGGCTGTCGGGGCAGACTGGATTAGCGTAAGCTGTTGTCCACAGGGGGTGCAAGCATGCACCGTGTCATCGCCCTAGCGATCCTAGTTCTGGCGGCCGTGTTCAGTTCCGCGAGGGCTGAAGTGCTGATCGGGGTCTCGTCTGCGATGACAGGGCGGCTTGCCTGGATCGGCGAGCAGGGGCAACGCGGCGCGGAGAGGGCGGTGGCCGACCTCAACGCGGCGGGTGGCGTGCTCGGCCAGAAGGTGAGGCTGATCTCGGTCGACGATTTCTGCGATCCCGAGCAGGCGGTCGCGGCCGCCCAGAAGCTGGTGGCCGACGGGGTGGTGCTCGTCGTCGGGCATTATTGCTCTGGAGCCTCGATCCCCGCATCAAAAGTGTATGAGGCGGCGGGCGTCGTGCAAATATCCCCAGGCTCGACCAATCCGCAGCTGACCGAACAGGGCCGTGGCAATGTCTTCCGCACCATTGGCCGCGACGACGCGCAGGGTTTCATCGCCGGCAACTACCTTGCCGATCACTGGGGCGACAAGAAGATTGCAATCCTTCACGACAATTCGACCTATGGGAAGGGTCTCGCCGACGAGACCAGGAAGCAGCTGAACAAACGGGGCGTGACTGAAGCTTTTTACGACGCATACAGGCCTGGGAAGGACGACTATTCAGCCGAGGTCGCTGCGTTGCAGACCGCCGGCATTTCGGCCTTGTATGTGGGCGGGTATCATGCCGACGTTGCGCTGATCGCTCGCGCTGCAGGCGACCGGGACTACACGCTTCAGCTCATATCCGGAGATGCTTTGGCTACCGAGGAATTCGCCCTGATCGCAGGCTCAGCGGCGGAGGGGACCCTGTTCACCTTCCCGGCGGACGCGCGGCGAAACGCCGGCGCGGCCGCGATCGTGGAGCAGTTCCGTGCGGACAACTTCGAGCCCGCGGGCTACACGCTGTTGAGCTACTGCGCGGTCCAGGTCTGGGCCCAGGCGGTGGCGAAGGCAGGTTCGCTGGCGCCAAAGGCGGTCATAGCGGCACTGCGCGAACAGCAATTCGACACCGTCATTGGCAGGGTCGATTTCGACGCCAAGGGCGACCTCACGAGGCAGAGCTGGGTTTGGTACGTCTGGCGGGGCGGGGAGTACGTGCCGGTTGAATAGGGTGCGCCGAACGCCGGCGTGACGCTGAGACGTCTAGTCTGATGCAGACCAGTGTGGCTGGATTGTTCCGACTCCCCACGATGCTTGAACGCCTCGGCATACGCGGTCGGCTGTTGCTCGCCTTTTTCGGGATCAGCGGCCTTGCGGTGCTGGCTACCGCTGCGGCGCTTTATGCCTTCCTCGAAGTCGGCGACGTCGTCGACCGAATTACCAGAGATCGGGTGCCATCGGCGCTGGCCTCCCTCCAGCTGTCGCGCCAGGCCGAACGGGTCGCTGCTGCCGCGCCATCGGTGCTGGCGGCGACAAGCAGGGCTCAGCACAGCAAGGTCTCGGCGGCCGTCGCGCTCGAGATGTCCCGCCTCGAGGCCCTGCGTACGGATCTCAGAGATGCTACGCTGGGCACAGTGCCTTTAGCTGAGATCGAGGAAGCTGCGGTTGTCCTGAGGCGCAACCTGAAGGAGCTCGACTCTCTTGTTGTCGCCCGCCTCGATGTCGTCGCCCGCAAGGAGGAGCTTCTGAACCGCCTCGCCGCGACGACGACCGGCAGCCAACGCCTTCTGGCCACCGGCATCGTGGTGATGGATTCCAGGCTCCCACAATGGCGGGCGGTCGCGGCCGATACGTCGCTGTCGCCCGATCGACGCGCAGCGGCAATGGCCGACATGGTCCATGCGATTGCGGCTTACATCCCCCAGCAGAAGGCGCTGCTGGAGATCTCGGCAGTCAACGACGCGCTGGTGAAGGCCGCGACCGCGCCGACGCGGGGCGACCTGGCGTTGATCCTGTTTCCGCTGCACCGCTCGCTCGCCGCTCTGGAAACGGCTTCCTCGGAGATCGACGAAAAGCTGCAAACCCGTTTTCGGCTGCGGGTGGACGAGTTCGAGGCACTCACCGATGGTGAGAGCAGCATCCCGAAGGCACGGGAGGAGGAGCTTGCGGTCCTCGCGCAGGGCGAAAAACTTCTGGCCGAAAACAATCGGCTGTCGCGCAGTCTGACCGCAGCCGTCGACCGTCTTGTCGCCGCAGCGGACCGCGAGATCGCTGCCTCCGGTCGCGAAGCCGCGCTCGTCCAGCGCTACGGCACCGGAGTTGTCCTCGGCTCTGCCTTTCTCAGCCTGTTGAGCTCGGTTCTGGTCGTCTGGCTCTATGTCGACCGCAGCCTACTCGCCCGTCTGGGAGCGGTGAGTCAGGGCATGCTCGCGATCGCGGGCGGCGACCTTCGTGCGCCGCTGCCTGCGGCGGGCAGCGACGAAATCGGGCGCATGGCCGAGGCGCTGAGCCTCTTCCGGGATACCGCTGTCGAGGTCGAGGAAAAGAACCTGCGCGACGTTGCAGAAGCGCGTCAGCGGCTGGTCGATGCCATCGAAAGCATTTCCGAAGGTTTCGCTCTCTATGACAAAGAGGACTGGCTTGTCCTTAGCAACAGCCGCTACCGCGAACTGCTATACGCCGGTCTGGAGGCAGAGCTAACCCCCGGCATGGCATTCGAGGAGATCATTCGCCGATCCGCGGAGCGTGGCTACATCAGGGATGCCGAGGGGCGGGTCGATGAGTGGGTCGCGGAGCGCCTATGGCGGCACCGTAACCCCGGCGAACCGTGGGTGCAGCGGCGGGGCGACGGACGATGGATCATGATAAGCGAGCGGCGGATCAGCGCCGGCGGCACGGTCGCCGTCTATTCGGACATCACCGAGCTGAAGCAAAGGGAGGAGAACCTCGCCGAGAAGTCCGCTGCCCTGGAAGCGCTTTCCAGCAAGCTGGCCAAATATCTGGCGCCCCAAGTGTACAGCTCGATATTCACCGGCCGCCAAGACGTTAGAATCGCCAGCCAGCGTAAGAAGCTGACCATATGCTTCTCCGATATCGCCGGCTTTACCGAGACCACCGACAAGATGGAATCCGAGGATCTCACCCAGCTCCTCAATCACTACCTGACGGAAATGTCGAAAATCGCGTTGGATCATGGTGCCACGATCGACAAGTACGTCGGCGACGCGATCCTGATGTTTTTCGGCGACCCTGAGACGCGCGGCGTCAAGCAGGACGCGCTGGCTTGCGTGCAGATGGCGCTTGCCATGCAAAAGCGGATCAGCGAGCTTGCCGAAGTCTGGCGGGACATGGGGATCGAAACACCGCTGCGCTGCCGCATCGGCATCCATACCGACTACTGCACCGTCGGTAACTTCGGCAGCGAGGACCGGATGGACTACACGATAATCGGCGGCGCCGTGAATCTCGCCTCGCGCCTGGAACAAGAGGCGGCTCCGGGGACCATCCTCATTTCCTACGAGACGTTTGCGCAAGTGAAGGACACGATCGATTGTGAGGAGATGGGGCACGTCCAAGTCAAGGGGATCGCCTATCCCGTCGCCACCTACCGCGTCATCAAGGCCAATCTAGCGGGCGCCTGTCGCGTTGTTCGAACCGAGCTGCCGCACTTCAGGCTGGAACTTGAACCGGGGCTAATGTCCGCCGATGAGCGTGGCGGTGCCGCCACTGCGCTTCGAGACGCGCTGGACCGGCTTTCCCACAAGCCCCGGCAGTAGGAGTTGGGTGCCGCGCCTGGCAGCAAATCACCGAACCGGGTCCGAGCAAGTCACGAACGATGTATTCGGGTCGGACAGGTGTGAGATGGTAGCGGAGGAGGGACTTGAACCCCCGACCCCAGGATTATGATTCCCGTGCTCTAACCAACTGAGCTACTCCGCCAGGAGCGGCGAAGAGGCTCGAAGAACCACACCGGTCGTGGGCAATTCGAGGCGTTCGCCAAGGTCGCGCGGATATAAGGTTGGCAGGGCAAAGCTGTCAAGCCGAACTCATCAGCATAATCTCATCCCGGAAAAGCCTTGCCGGGCAGACGCTGAAGCGCATGCATCGGGGTTGAGTTCGACGGGGCACGTCGCTATGTCTCGGCCACGAAATTCTAGAGTTTGAACGAATGAAGCCGCGCATCGCCGTCCTCGGTTGCGGATACTGGGGCAGCAACCACATCCGCACCCTCAAGGCGCTTGGCGCGCTCCATGCCGTTTCCGACGTCAACCGTGCCCGCGCCGAAGGCTTTGCCAGCGAGCAGGACTGCCTGGCGATCGGGCCGGACCAGCTGTTCGAGCGCGCCGATGTCGACGCCATTGTCATGGCGCTGCCGCCGCAGTTCCATGCCGACATGGCGCTGCGCGCCATCGAGGGCGGCAAGGACGTGCTGGTGGAGAAGCCGATCGCGCTGACAGTCGCGGACGCCGAGCGTTCGGTGCAGGCGGCCAGGAACAATGGCTGCGTCTTCATGGTGGGCCACGTGCTGCGCTTCCACCCCGCCTTCGAGACGCTGAAGGCGCTGATCGACAATGGCGAGCTTGGTGAGGTGCGCTACATCCACTCGCACCGGCTCGGCCTTGGCAAGTTCCACACCGAGAACGACGCGCTCTGGGACCTTGCGCCGCATGACCTCTCGATGATCCTCGCCATCACCGGCACCGAGCCGATCGAGGTCAGGGGCGAGGGCGCGGCACTGCTCGACAACCTCAGCGACTTCGCGCATCTGCACATGCGCTTTCCGAACGGCGTGCGCAGCCATCTCTTCGCTTCTCGTCTCAATCCCTATCGCGAGCGCCGGCTGACCGTGGTCGGAACCAAGGCGATGGCGGTGTTCGACGATGTCGAGCCGTGGGAGCGCAAGCTTGCCGTCTACAGGCACGCTGTCTGGCAGGACAGCGGCCAGTGGGCGTTCACCGCCAACGAGCCTTCCTACGTTGCGGTCGGCGAAGGCATGCCGCTGACGCGCGAGCTCGCCCACTTCATGCAGTGCATCGAGACGCGCGCCGAACCCCGCACCGACGGCGAGGAAGCGATCCGGGTGCTGCGCATCCTGACGGCTGGGACGGTGGCGCATAGCGGGTCGCCCGCTTAAGGCGCGTCCACAAAAGGGAATCCTGAGGCAAAGCGCCCGATTGAAGGCGTGGGTTACTCGGCGGGGACGTGCGCGGGCTGCGCAAGCCTGGACAGCATCGCCTCGGCCTCGGCGCCGCGCTCGGAGCGCTCGATAAAGCCGCCGCCATAGACTCGCGCCTCATTGCCGTCATCGGAATAGAGCACGCAGGCCTGTCCGGGCGCGATGCCGGATTCGCCGTCGACCAGCTCGACCGAGGTCACGCCGTCGCGGTGATGCAGCACGGCCGGGCGCGGCGGCCGGGTCGAACGGACTTTTGCGAAAAGCTCGATCCCGCCGGCCGGAACGTCGGAGAGCGGGCCGTCGCCGAGCCAGTTCATGGCGCGCAGGTAGATCCTGTGCGTCTCCAGCGCCTCGCGCGGGCCGACAATGACGCGGGCGCGGTCGGCGTCGAGATGAACGACATAGAGCGGCTCGCCCGAAGCGATGCCGATGCCGCGGCGCTGGCCGATCGTGAAGCGCAAGATGCCTTCGTGACGCCCGAGCACGCGACCGTCGATATGGACGATATCGCCCGGATTGGCGGCCGCCGGCTTCAGCTTGGCGATAATGTCGGAGTACTTGCCCTGCGGCACGAAGCAGATGTCCTGGCTGTCCTGCTTGGCGGCGACCGTCAGCCCCATCTCCTCGGCGATCGCCCGCACCTGCGGCTTGGGAAGTCCGCCGAGCGGGAAGCGCAGATAGTCGATCTGCGCCTGGGTCGTGGCGAATAGGAAATAGCTCTGGTCGCGGTCTGCATCGACCGGCCTGTAGAGCGCGCGATGCGCGCCATTGGCGCGCGAGCGGATGTAATGGCCCGTGGCCAAAGCATCGGCGCCGAGATCCTGGGCGGTGGCCAAAAGGTCCGCGAACTTGACCGTTTGGTTGCAGGACACGCAGGGGATGGGCGTCTCGCCGGCGACGTAGCTCTCGGCGAAGGGATCGATGACCGCCTTGCGGAAGCGCTCTTCATAGTCGAGCACGTAATGCGGGATGCCGAGCGTCTCGGAAACGCGGCGGGCATCGTCGATGTCCTGGCCGGCGCAGCAGGAACCGGCGCGGTGCGTTGCCGCGCCGTGGTCGTAAAGCTGCAGGGTGACGCCGACGACATCATAGCCTTCGCGCTTCAGGATGCCGGCAACGACCGATGAATCGACGCCGCCCGACATCGCGACGACGACGCGGGTGTCTTCTGGGCGTCCGGGAAGATCGAGGCTGTTCATGGTTCTTTCAATCTGCGTGGCGCTGGCTGCCAATGGCCGGAATATAGGTCAAGCATCCCGGCGGCGCCAGCTTGGCTCCTCAAGCGATTTTATCGGCGATATTTCCGGGCAAAATCAGGGCCGGACCGCGATTATCTCAAATGCCGAACGAAAACCTAACGCGACGTTCACGATCCTTACCTAGTCATTAGGCTTCGCTTAGGCAATTTTTAAAGCTGTGGCGGTACGGTGGCGGGGATTGGGTCTTTGAGTTTTTAGTAGAGAGTACGATGACCGATCTGGTTAGACCTAGAGTCAAATATGTTATCGGGCCCGACGGCAGCCCTCTCACGATAGCCGATCTACCGCCGACGAATACACGGCGCTGGGTTATCCGGCGCAAGGCGGAAGTGGTCGCGGCGGTCCGCGGCGGACTGCTCAGCCTGGAAGAGGCCTGCCAGCGCTACAAGCTGACCACCGAGGAGTTTCTCTCCTGGCAGGCATCGATCGACGAATATGGCCTTGCCGGGCTGCGCACGACGCGGATCCAGCAATATCGCCACTAGGCTCCGACTGCCGGAAACCAAAGAAGGGCGCGGAACTCCGCGCCCTTTTGCTTCCGGGATCTGCGCTGATCAAACCGTCAGCACAACCTTGCCGATCGGTCGGGTGGCGAGCAAGGCATGGGCGGCACCCGCCTGGTTCAGCGGAAAAGCCTTCGCCACGTGCACGGCGAGCTTCCTGGCATCGACTAGCCTGGCGAGTTCCACCAGCCCCTCGCGATCCGGCACCACCGACATGCGCTCGACGCGGATGTTGCGCTCCCCGGCCTTGGCCCTTGTCGCGTCGTGGACGTTGAGCAGCGACACCAGCACGCCGCCTTCGCGCAGCACTTTCAGCGACCGGTCGGCATGGTCGCCGCCCATTGCGTCCAGCACCAGATCGATATCGCGGACCCGTTCGGTGAAATCGCCGTTGGTGTAGTCGACGACCTCATCGGCGCCGATCGAGCGGACGTAATCAAGCTTGTCCGGGCTCGCAGTGGCGATGACCCAGGCGCCGCGCGCCTTGGCGATCTGCACAGCGAGATGGCCGACGCCGCCGGCGCCGGCGTGGATCAGGACGCGCTGGCCGGATTGCAGGCCGCCGTGGCGGACGAGACCCTGCCAGGCGGTCAGTCCGGCCAGCGGCAGCGCCGCGGCTTGGGCATGGTCGATGGCGGCAGGCTTGGCTGCGATCTCGTCCACCGGCGTGGCGACGAACTCGGCATAGGCGGCGGCCTGCTTGGGGAAGCGCGGCATGCCGAAGACCGCATCGCCGACCTTGAAGGCGGTCACGCCGGTGCCCAGCGCCTCGACGGTGCCCGAGATATCCCAGCCGAGAATGAAAGGTGGTTCGCCGATGAGAGGGAAGTAGCCGGCGCGCACCGCGCCATCGACCGGGTTGATGCCCGCGGCCTTGACGCGGACCAGCACTTCGCTGGCCTTGGGCGCGGGGGCCGGCTGTTCGGCGACGAAGAGGACGTCGGGTTCGCCAACGGTATTCTGGGTAACGGCACGCATTGGATGGTCTCCTGCTTGATTGCTGCCGATATCATTTGGATAGTAACAATCTCTTGTCTAGTATGCACCTTTCGGATATATAGATACCTCATGGATAGTGAAGACAGCGGTTCCTTTGGCTACGATGCATTCCGGCGCACATGCCCGTCGCATACGGTGCTCGAAATGCTGGCCAGCAAATGGGTCTATCTGACAGTTTGCGCGTTGCGGCGCGGCCGCCTGCGCAATGGCGAGCTCGCCCGCAAGCTGGAAGGCATCACGCCGAAAATGCTGACGCAGACGCTGCGCGTGCTGGAGCGCGACGGGCTCGTCCGGCGCGAGGTCTATCCGGTCATACCGCCGAGGGTCGAGTATGAATTGACGGAGCTCGGCCAGAACCTTGCGGGACTGCTCAGCCAGATCAGGTCCTGGGCGGAAGAGCATGCCCCCGACATCAAGGATGCCCGTGCGCGGGCGTCGGCGGACCATCAGGATGATGAGACGGCGATGCTGCCCTAGGCCGGAGGCCGGGCTTTTTCGGCTCGTGGTTCGACACCACGATGCCGGCAGTCCTCCGAGGTATCAATTGCGTTCGGCGGTCAGCCGATCATGGCGCTGCGGCCGCCCACTTCCGTGTCGCGGATCTTGCTGTCGCGCGATTCCAGCATCTCCGCCTTGGAAAGCTCCGCTTCAGCTTCGCCGAGTAATGATTCGGCCATGGTTCGCTGCTGGGCAAGATCGTTCTGCGAGTTCCTGAGGTTGTCGCGGCGCAGGCGTGCCGCCTTGGCGAAGGTCGGATAGGCAAAATGATTGATGTCGGTGATGCCGGCTTTTTTCTCTTCGGCGACGATTTGCGCCTCCAACTCGACGGCCATGCGTTCGAATTCGGCGATCATCATGTCCAGCTGCAACAGCTGGCGCCGCTTCTCATTCACCTGAAACTGCTTCAGCCGAACGAGGTTTTCACGTGACTTCATGACTCGGTACTCCGCAAAACGCACACCTGCATATCGTCCCATCGACCTCGAAAGGCCTACGCGTCGCCCGTTTCCACCGGCTTTCCCCGCTCTATGGGAAACAAAGCCCTAAAGATTTTTGCCGGCGGTAACCATTCGTTTACGGGCATTGTTAATCATACGGGCGAGGACTTAAGGCCGGGTAAAAATTCCGGACAGCGGCAGGAAGCGCGGCCTGCGAGTCTCTGGAGTCACTTAGGCTTGCTTATTAATGTGGTACATGAGCGATTTGGGTCTACGATTCGTTATTAGATTCAAGTGGGTGTAGAAAGGGGTTAAAAAATCTGATATCGTGGCCGACACGAAATTAGGATTTGTTAACCAGTCGGTGGCACCTTCTGTTCAGGCAATCACTGCTCCGGGTTCGGGACGGGTCGTGACGCGACTCGGCGGCAGAAAAGGGGAATGAAATGCGTATTCTGCTGATTGAAGACGACAGTGCAACCGCACAGAGCATCGAGTTGATGCTGAAATCGGAAAGCTTCAACGTCTATACGACCGACCTTGGCGAAGAAGGGGTCGATCTCGGCAAGCTCTACGATTACGACATCATCCTCCTCGATCTTAACCTTCCCGACATGTCGGGCTACGAGGTGCTGCGCACGCTTCGCCTCTCCAAGGTCAAGACGCCGATCCTGATCCTCTCCGGCATGGCCGGAATCGAGGATAAGGTGCGCGGCCTCGGCTTCGGCGCCGACGACTATATGACCAAGCCTTTCCACAAGGACGAGCTGGTGGCGCGCATCCACGCCATCGTGCGCCGCTCCAAGGGCCACGCCCAGTCGGTCATCACCACCGGCGACCTGGTGGTCAATCTCGACGCCAAGACGGTCGAGGTGGGCGGCCAGCGCGTGCACCTGACCGGCAAGGAATATCAGATGCTTGAGCTGCTCTCGCTGCGCAAGGGCACGACGCTTACCAAGGAAATGTTCCTCAACCACCTCTATGGCGGCATGGACGAGCCGGAACTGAAGATCATCGACGTCTTCATCTGCAAGCTGCGCAAGAAGCTCGACGCAGCGTCCGGCGGCCAGAATTACATCGAGACGGTGTGGGGCCGCGGCTATGTGCTGCGTGAGCCGGAAGACATCCGCGTCAGCGCCTGATCCTCTGCCAATTCACACAAAACCCGGCTCAGGCCGGGTTTTTGTTTGGGGTGTCGAAAAGCTCAGGCCGCGATTTTCAGGAAGCGGAAGCTCTCGAGCAACTGCGCGCGGTTGAAGGGCTTCAGCAGGTAACCCTGAGCGCCGGCACGTTTCGCCCGCATGATCGAGCCGACATCGACTTCGACGAGCGAGACCAGGATCTGCGGCTTGACGGGGTTTTCGATGGCACGGATGCGGCGAATGAGGTCGACCGCCTGCATATCCGGCAGGCCGCCGTCGACAACAATGACATCGGGCATGTCGCCGGAGCAGATCTCGATCGCATCAAGCCCGCTGGCCGCCTCGAAGACCACGATGTCCGAGCCGCCAAGGATACGCTTCGCGACCTTCCTGATGACGCTCGAGTCGTCCACGAACAGGCAGCGTTTCATTTCCGGGTCCTCTTTGCCAACTGCCGAACCGGCAATCCGGTAACCGTGAGGCACCCTAGAACAATCTGGTAAAGAAGCCGAAAAGCGGTTAGGTAAAGTTTTTCCAAAGAACCGCTTTGCGCGATTTTGGCCTGCGATGCACTACAGTGCCAGGCGGCAGGCAATGCTTCGATCGCACTGCCAGCTGCAAGATCAGCGACAATGGATACTTGACCTGTTCTTGGCTGTAGCCTCAGGCTGCCGACAACACGATCTCATCGGCCGTTGCATGGATCGAGATCGTCATGCTCGCCTCGCGCGCCAGAAGCAGCGTGTAATAAGGCTGGACCGAGTGGGCGTCGATCAGCTCCTCGGGCTTGTGGCCCGAATGCAGCTCGAGGAATTTCGGCGGCACCCGCAGCATGGGGCCGCTCGCCGACAGCGAGAAACGCGGTTCGGTCTCGAGGTTCTCCAACGTGACAACCAGCCTGCCGCCACGCGGTATGGCGGCATTGGCGACAAGAATGAGATTGAGCAGAAGCTTGACCTTGTTCTTGGGCAGCAGCGCGCGGGCGCCGTTCCAGACAAGTTCCGGCTTCTCGTTCTTCAGGAAGGCAATGGCCACGGCCTCGGCGTCGCCGGTATCGATCATCATGCCGGCGGAGCCCGCGGCGCCGAAGGCGATGCGGGCAAACTGCAGCCGCGCCGAGGCGTTCCTGGCGCTCTGGCGAATCAGCTTCATGGCGTCTTCGTCGGCGCCGCCTTCATCGAGCAGTTCGAGGCCGTTGTTTATGGCGCCGACCGGCGAAATGATGTCGTGGCATACGCGGCTGCACAAAAGCGCAGCCAGATCGGGGGCGGAGAGGGTGAAGAGCTCGGCCATCGGAGAAATCCCTGCTGGTTCACATGTCATGGCCGAACGTTGTCGCGCCCGCTACGCGAATCACGCTCTTTTCCAAGGCCTCTGAATACACAGCGCCCGTCCATGCATCAACAAATCCACAGCTGCGGACAGCGAAAATGGTGCGTGATGCCGCGAAATTGAGGCTGATAGAGATCGTGTCAGGCTCTTCAGCCCTCGAACCGCCATCTTCCTGCGCCAGCTTAATGGTTGAAAAAGGATTACGGCATAGTTTGCCCGTAACAGTCATCTCGAAACGGCCGCCAAGAGCCGTAGGGATACGAGGCGTCGGCGAAAGTGCTCCCTGACGGAGATTGGAAGCATGTTTTCCCGATTCTTTGACCGGATGTTCGTCCGCGTCCTCACCATGACGATCGCCCTCTCGGGTGCTCTCATCCTCTCAACCTCGGCGTCGCGGGCCCAGGAATACACCGCGCAAGAGATTGTCGATTCCGGCCACAAGTTCTTCGGCGCGACGTCGGGAGGCCTCGCCACCGTGGTCGAAAAGGTGTTCGCGTCCTACGGCCTGCCAAACGGTTATCTGCTCGGCGAGGAGGGTTCCGGCGCGCTGATCGGCGGCCTGACCTATGGCGAGGGCACGCTGTACACCAAGAACGCCGGCGACCATAAGGTGTTCTGGCAAGGCCCATCGCTCGGCTGGGATTTCGGCGGCGAAGGCTCGCGCGTGATGATGCTGGTCTACAATCTCGACGATATCAGCAGCCTCTACAACCGCTTCGGCGGCGTCGCCGGATCGGCTTATGTCGTGGCGGGCGTCGGCTTCAACGTGCTGCAGAGCAACAGAGTGCTGCTCGTTCCGATCCGCACCGGGGTCGGTGCCCGGCTCGGCGTCAATCTCGGCTATCTGAAGCTGACCGAGCGGGCGACGTGGAATCCGTTCTGACCGGACAGGATTGCCACAGCCGCTCGGATAAGACTGATCGTGCCGCGGCGTGCTCTTGCCGCGGCGCTGGATTTCCGCCATGCCAAGGTGGCACAGTCGGCATGGCGGGTTGCCGCCTCGCATACGGAT
Source organism: Mesorhizobium sp. WSM3873 (assembly GCF_001672445.1). Taxonomy (NCBI): domain Bacteria; kingdom Pseudomonadati; phylum Pseudomonadota; class Alphaproteobacteria; order Hyphomicrobiales; family Phyllobacteriaceae; genus Mesorhizobium; species Mesorhizobium sp. WSM3873. The sequence continues at coordinate 60,128 of NZ_LYTM01000012.1, forward strand.
AGTCCACCTTGGTCCAGTCGATCCTGTTCTTCGCACTCGGCTTCCTCTGCGCGGCCTTTCTGGTGTCGCTGGTCGCGCCGGCCGTCTGGCGGCGGGCCGTCGTCCTGACACGCCGGCGCCTCGAGGCGTCGATGCCGCTGACGCCTGCCGAGATGCTGGCCGAGAAGGACCGGATCCGCGCCGAGTTCGCCATGAACACGCGCCGGCTCGAGATGAACATCAAAAGTCTGAAGGAAAAGGTGGCCGAGCAATTGGTCGAGATCGGCCGCGCCCAGGAGGCCCTGAAGGGACTGGCGGTCGAGAAGAAGGACAAGACACAGGCGCTTTCCGATCTGCAGGCCAAGAACGCGGAGCTCAGGCTGCGCGAGGAAGAGCTGCACAAGCTGACGGAAAAGCTGGCGCAGGCGGAACGCTCGCTGGAGAAGCGCGCGCTGGAGCTGCAAAAGCTGGAGCAGATGTATGACGAAGCCAGCTTTTCTTCCTCAAACCGCCAGATCGAGCTCGTGGCCCGCGAATCGGAACTGGACAAGCTCGCCAATGACATTGCGGTGCTGCGCAGCCAGCGCAAGGAAGCGGACCGGCGCAATCAGGACCTGGCAGCGGAAAGCAAAGCCGCCAGGGACGCGCTCAAGGCGGAGAAGAAGCGGACAGCCGAGCTGGACAAGAAGGTCGAACGGCTGCTTGCAACCCTTGCCGACCGCGAGGAAAAGCTGGACAGGCGCGAGAAGGAGCTTGCGCGGATGCGCGAACGTCCAAGCAAAGATCATGCGGTAAATGGAGGAACGCACAAGGCCGACGAAGTCCAAGGGATCGACAATGCCATCGCCAAGCTCGAAGGCGATCGCGAGCGGCTGGAGGCGCGGCTGACGGCGCTTGCGCGGGAGAACAAGCGGCTCAAGACCGATCTTGCCGCGCTCGAAACGGCACAGCCCGAACAGGCAGCCGAGGCACCGCGCGCCGGTGCGGCGCTTCGCGAACAAATGAACGAACTGGCAGCCGAGGTCGTCAACCTGACGATGAGGCTGGAAGGGCCGGATTCGCCGATCGCCAAGGCCTTGGCGACACCTCGCGACGAGCGGCAAGATATCGGCGAGCGCGGCATCAGCCTCGCGGACCGTGTCAGGGCCTTGCAGAAGGCCAACGCAAGCAACTGATCCGAATGCCGTGGCGAGCGGAGCGTCTTGGTCCTGCGCCGCTATCGTTTCGAGAAGTGATGCAGGGCGATGGCCGATGCGGCTGCAACGTTCAGGCTGTCGAATCCCTCCGCCATGCCGATCCGTACGGTCCGCAGGCGACTGAGCAGGGTCTCGGGCAGGCCTTCGCCTTCCGTGCCGAGAAAGAGGGCCAGCCGAGACGTTCTTTCCGCAGCGCGGATGTCCGTTTCGCCGCGCGGCGAGAGCGCGAACTGGGCGAAACCCATCCGGTCAAGCGTTGCGGTCAAGCTCATCGCATTGTCGAAGGAGCCGAAGGGCACCTTCAGCGCCGCGCCGACCGAAACACGGATCGCCTTGCGGTAAAGCGGATCACAGCAGGTGGGATCGAGAAGCACGGCGTCCGCGCCAAAGGCTGCGGCGTTGCGGAAGATCGAGCCCATATTGTCGTGATTGGATATGCCGACCAGAACCACGACCAACGCGCTTGCCGGCAAGGTTTCGAGCAGCACCTCGGCCGGTCGAGGAGAGCCCCGAGCGCCAATCGCCAATACGCCGCGATGCATGTGGAAGCCGGCGATCCGGTCCATGACGTCGCCGTTGACGACATAGATCGGGAAGTCGGCTGGCGCCTTGCGCAAGACACCTTCGAGGCCCGCCCGCCTGTTCTCCAGAATGAGGGCCGATTCCGCCGCGAAGCGTCCGGCCGACAGCAGAAGATCCAGCACCACCTTGCCTTCGGCGACGAACCGCCCATGTCGTCCGACGAGATCGCGCTCGCGGATATCGAGATAGGCAGCGACACGCGGATCCCGCGGGTCGTCGACAGGGATGAGTTTCATAGAAATCTCGCCGGCGAACGATCGTCAGCAAGGTAAGGGGCTTTGCAGAGCCCGGGTCAAGTCCCGGCGCGGCGCATCCTGTAGGCCATCTGAGACAGGTCGCCGTCGCCGAAAATGCCTTCCAGCGTGCGAAGCAGCTCGCGTACCGCGTCGGAGTTGCAGGAATAATAGATCATCTGGCGATCGCGGCGCGTCTCGACGATATCAAGCGCTCTCAGCTTGGCCAAATGCTGCGACAGAGCGGACTGGCTCAACTGGACTTTCTCGGCGATGGCGCCGACGGACATTTCGCCCTCGATCAGATAGCTGACGATCAGCAGCCGCTTTTCATTGCCCATGAGCGTCAGAAACGCGGCAGCCGATTCGGCGTTGGCGACTAGCTTGCTTGAGATCATGGATCCCCCATGTTTTCTGGCTCATCCAGCTGCCATGGGGGCAATGGCGGCTGATTTCCACGATATTCAGGTCAGGGAGCGCCGCTGAATCGGCGCTGCAACAAAAGGTAGATCATTTTACCTAAATCTCAAGAGTTGCTTTCGATCCGGGACGATTAACTTTCGCTACTGTGCCGGCCTGCGGCGCGGCCGGCCCTGGCCATCTCGACCAGCACGGACCGCAACTCGCCGGCAGTGCCGAGAGGCCGAGGGAAGAAGACCCTGCAGGTGGCATCCGGAGAAGCCAGATCCATGCCGTCCGCATCGAAGCCTGTGGCGATCCAGCCATCGCCTTCGGCCTGGCCGAAATGGCGCGCATAGATGCAAAGCGCATCGCGATGGTCGGCATTCATGTGGTCAAGCGCCGACTGTTCGCTGGCCGCCAACTCCTCGACGATCGGGCCGCCGGCGATCAGGTCGGCGCGATCCAGAAGATAGGCTTTGCCGAAGCCGCCATTGAGACTGGCGCGCTCGGGCTCGAGCCGGAATATCGAGAAGTCGCCGAGCCCGGCATAGAGTTTCGCCTTCGGATTGCGGTTGAGATAGCGCCGTTCGGCGCGGGCGTGACCCGCCGACCCGCGCTCCAGCCGCAGCGCCTGGCATACTAGCGAGATGCGGGGATGGGCGAGCGGATCGCCTTTGCCGGGTTCGCCGACGAGCAGCGCGCAGCGCGGGTCGGCGAGAAGCGCGCCGGTATGCGCCGACAGCATCGAGATCAGGATCAGCGGCGCGCCGTCGATGTCGGTCGCCACGCCGACCCGGCTTGCCAGCGGCGCCCCGGTGCCGGGCTCGATCGCCGCCAGAGCGCCGAAGCGGGCCGAGCGGACCAGAGTCTTCGCCAGCCTGACGGCCTCGGTGTCGGTCTCGCGGATGACATCCTTCCTGGTCTCGGTCACAGCGCTCCACCGCGATAAGTTGATTTCTACTCTCCGGCTATCTGCCAAACAGGCCGGACCTGACAAGGGCTTCAATTTCAGTCTCGTCGATGCCGAAGCGTGCCAGCACCGCCGAAGGCCGGCGGTCGGCGACGGTCGGCGCCGCGGCAAGCGTCGAGGCGGCGTTGGAGAAGCGCGGCGCCGGCGTCGGACGTTTGAGCTCGCCCGATCTTGCAAAATTTTGCCGGGCACGGCTCTGCGGATGATCCCTGGCTTCGGTCAGCGACAGGACCGGAGCGACGCAGGCGTCGGTCGGTCCAAAGACCTCGGCCCACTCGTCGCGTGTCTTCTCTCTGATCCTCGCGGCAATGGCAGCGCGCATGTCGGGCCACGATGTCCTGTCATATTGGCTGCCGACAAAACGCCGGTCGAGCGGCAACAATCGGGCAAACTCGGCAAAGAACTGCGGTTCGAGGCAGCCGATGGCGACATGCCGTCCCTCCGCGGTCTCGTAAACATCATAGAAGGGAGCCCCGGAATCGAGCAGGTTCTCACCGCGTCGCTCGCTCCAGAGGCCGGCTGCCATGAAGGCATGGATCGGAGCCGCGAGCATCGATGCACCCTCGACCATGGCGGCATCGATCACCTGACCTTTGCCGGTGCGCGAGCGCTGGAACAGGGCCGCCAGCACGCCGGCGATCAGCATCATGGCGCCGCCGCCCTGGTCGGCGACAAGGTTGAGCGGCGGCACGGGCGGCGCTCCCTGCCGGCCGACGGCATGCAGCAGGCCGGCATAGGCGAGGTAGGTGATGTCATGACCGGCGCGGCGCGATAGCGGCCCGTCCTGCCCGAAACCCGTGAGGCGGCCGTAGATCAGCGCAGGATTGCGTTCCAGCACGACATCAGGCCCAAGCCCCAGCCGCTCCATGACGCCTGGGCGAAAGCCTTCGATGAGGACGTCGGCCCTTTCCGCAAGGCGCAGCAGAAGCTCCGCGCCGTCCGGCCGCTTCAGGTCGAGCCTGAGGATGGAGCGGCCGTGGCGGTCGAGGTCGTGGGCCTCGGGCAAGGACAGAAGCAGCTCTTTGGCGTCCGCCCGCTCGATGCGCAGGACGTCTGCGCCCATCTCCGACAGCATCAAGGCGACGAGCGGCACCGGGCCGAGGCCCGCCATCTCGATCAGCCTGAGGCCAGCCAACGGCCCTGTCTTGTCGGCGGCTGTCGGCGGCGTGCTCATTCGCTTTTATTTGGGCGCCATTCGGATCGCGCCGTCGAGGCGGATGGTCTCGCCGTTCAGCATCTGGTTCTCGATGATGTGGAGCGCGAGTGCTGCATATTCCGAGGGCTCGCCGAGGCGAGGCGGGAAGGGGACCGAAGCGCCGAGCGAATCCTGCACCTCTTGCGGCATGCCGGCCATCATCGGAGTCCTGAAGATCCCTGGGGCGATGGTGCAGACGCGAATGCCCGAGCGCGCCAGGTCGCGCGCCACCGGCAATGTCATGCCGACGACGCCGCCCTTGGACGCCGAATAGGCAGCCTGGCCGATCTGGCCGTCATAGGCGGCGACCGACGCCGTGTTGACGATGACGCCGCGTTCGCCGCCGGCGAGCGGTTCGAGTTTCGCCGCCCGGTCGGCGACCAGGCGGATCATGTTGAAGGTGCCGATCAGGTTGATCTCGATCACCTTGCGGTACTGGTCCAGCGGGTGCGGGCCATCCTTGCCGACCGTCTTCACACCAATGGCAATGCCGGCGCAATTGACCAGGATACGCGGTTCGCCGAGCTTTGCCGCCACTTCGGCGATCGCCGCGCTGCCACTGTCTGCGCTGCTGACATCGCATTGGACCGCGATGCCGCCGATATCGGCGGCAACCTTGGCCGAGCGATCGATGCCGATATCGAGTATCGCTATCTTGGCGCCCTTGGTGGCAAGGGCGCGCGCCGTCGCTTCGCCAAGGCCGGAGCCACCGCCAGTGACGATCGCGATCTGGCCGTTCGGGGTCATGCCGGCGTCCTCCCAGAATTTCGGATCATGCTACGAAGCGCGCTGCTGCGGCGCAACCTGAATGACCGGATCGATCGAGGACTGCGGATTGGCCGAGGCACGGACCGCGACTTGGGCCAGGTCGGCAACCCGCGCCGTATCAGCATGACAGACCTCACCGACTAACCGGGCCACCGCGCCAGGCCTGATTTCGTGATGGAGCAGCCGGTCGAGATCGACCGGACGCGGCATGGTGATCTGCCCGCGCGGGAAGCGCTTGAAGCCGAGCGGCCCGTAGTAGGGCTCATCACCGACCAGCATGACGGCAGGCGCGCCGGCCTTCGCGGCGGCTTCGAGCGCGATCGCGACCAGCCTGCGGCCTATGCCGAGATTCTTGAAGGCGGGCCGGACGGCAAGCGGGCCAAGCATCATGGCGCGTCCGGCGCCTGCCGCCACGCGCGTCATGCGCACCGAGGCGATCACCGTCTCGTCCTTGACGGCGACAAAGGACATCGAGCGGTCGTGCCCGCCCGCCTCGCGGATCTTATAGGCGGCCAGCACGAAACGGCCCGGCCCGAAGGCCTCGTCGTTGATGGCTTCGATTTCAGGATCGTGCGCCGGGGTCTCCGGCAGATATTTCACGTCGGCAAGGCTCATGGTCTTTGCGTTCCGGTATGCGAGGAAAGGTTTGCTGCAAGCGGCAGCGTTCGCCAGTCAGCGCTTCATCAAGCGCGGGCGTCCTTTCGTCGTCGGTCGAACCGGATCGTGGCAAAGTCAAACATGGGCGCTTCCGCTAGCATCAATTGTTCCCGGCTGCAATCGGCCCTTTTCACCTTTCTTTTCGTCGTTTGACGAACTGTTCAGCGCCTGAGGGCTTCGACATTCCGGGTAAGCGCCTAGATGTCTGTTGGAACCTCAGGGAGATTTCGCATGGGATTGCTGGTTGAAGGCAAATGGCAGGACCGCTCGACCGTTGCCGACAGCAGCGGCAGGTTCGTGCGTGCCGAAGCGCAATGGCGCGACTGGGTGACGCGCGACGGTGCGCCGGCGCAAGGGCGCAAACGCGGTTTCAAGGGGGAGCCCGGGCGCTATCACCTTTACGTCTCGCTCGCCTGCCCCTGGGCGCACCGGACCTTGATCTTCCGCGTCTTGAAGAAGTTGGAAGACATCATCTCCGTCTCCGTGGTGCACCATTTCATGGGCGAGAACGGCTGGACCTTCACAGCCGAGGACGGCGCAACCGGCGACACGCTCTACGGCCTCGACTTCCTGCACCAGATCTATGCCAAGGCCGATCGCGGCTATTCGGGCCGCGCGTCCGTACCGGTGCTGTGGGACAAAAGACAGGAAACCATCGTCAGCAACGAGTCGTCAGAAATCATCCGCATGCTCAATTCCGGCTTCGACGAATGGGGTGATGCGAGCCTGGACTTCTATCCGCCGGCGTTGCGTTCCGAGATCGACAGGATCAATGCGCTGGTCTATCCGGCGATCAACAACGGCGTCTATCGCGCCGGCTTCGCCACCTCGCAGGAAGCCTATGAGGAAGCGTTCGGCGAGCTCTTCGCAGCACTCGACACGTTGGAAGAGCGGCTGTCAAAGCAGCGCTATCTTGTCGGCGAGCGGATCACCGAAGCTGACTGGCGTCTATTCACCACGCTGGTGCGCTTCGATCCGGTCTATGTCGGCCACTTCAAATGCAATCTGCGCCGGGTCGCCGACTATCCGAACCTGTCGAACTATCTGCGCGACCTCCACCAGGTGCCCGGCGTGTCAGGCACGGTCAGCCTGCATCACATCAAGTCGCACTACTACGGCAGCCACAAATCGATCAATCCGACGGGGATAATCCCGGCGGGACCTAAACTCGACTATGCCGCACCACATGATCGCGGCCGGTTCAGGAAGGCGGCATGAGTTACCAGTAGGGCGAGACCTGCTCGCCGCCGAAAATTTCGGCAATCCGACGTCGTGTCGCCGGCGTCGCATCTTCCGGCAAACGGTCGAGCGGAAAGAACGCCGCCTCGGCGATCTCATGGTCCGCCGATTTCGGCGCCGTCTGGTTGAAGGCTTCGACCAGATAGAGGCCGACGTGGTCGCGTGTGCTGGCGCGGCGGTTGAAGTGCATCGATCTCAGCACCGGGGACGCGGTCAACGCGATGTTGCCTTCCTCGGCGAGCTCGCGTGCCAGCGCCTCGACAAGCGTCTCGCCGACCTCGACGCCGCCGCCAGGCAACTGCCAACCCGGAACATAGGTGTGACGGATGAGGAAGACGGAATTGGATGCGCGGTCGTAGATCAAGCCGCGCACGCCAAGCGTCATCGGGCGCCGCAGCAGGAAATAGAGATGGAACAGCCTTGCCCGCAGTCCCGCCCAGCCGGTCTGGCGGAACGCCTGTTCCGGATCGGCGCCAGTCATCCACGAAACCGCGAGCGGACAGGAAACGTTGAGTAGAAAGCCCGGACCGGGTCGCTTAAGAAGGGGCTATGCTCAGGCTTGCACATATTTCCGATGTCCATCTGGGGCCGCTGCCCGATGTAACCTATCGCGATCTCGCGTCCAAGCGCGTGCTGGGTTACGTCAACTGGCAGCGCAACCGCCGCCGTCATATGCACGATGCGGTGATCGACACGATTGTCGGCGATATCAAAGCCAACGCCCCCGACCACCTCGCCGTCACCGGCGATCTCGTCAACCTGGCGCTCGATGGCGAGATCGAGATGGCGAAACATTGGCTGGAGACGCTGGGCTCTGCGAACGACGTATCCGTGGTGCCGGGCAATCACGATGCCTATGTGCCGGGCGCCTTCGACAAGGTCTGCCGGTCATGGGCGCCGTGGATGACGGGCGACGGCATCAACAGTCCAATCGACCGCAATTCCTTTCCCTATTTGCGGGTTCGCGGTGATGTCGCTCTGATCGGCGTCACGACGGCGCGGGCCACGGCGCCCTTCATGGCCAACGGCTTCTTCATGGAGGGCCAGGCGGAGCGGCTCGGCAACATCCTCGACGCGACGGCCAGACAGGGGCTGTTTCGCGCCATCATGATCCATCATCCGCCGGTGCGTGGCGCGGTCTCGCAGCATAAGCGGCTGTTCGGTATCGCGCGCTTCCACAAAGTCATTCGCCGGTATGGCGCCGAGCTTGTGCTGCACGGCCACTCGCACTTGCCTTCGCTGTTCACCATCGGTCCGCGCGGCGTCAAGGTGCCGGTGGTCGGCGTGGCCGCCGCCGGCCAGGCGCCGGGCGGCGATCATCCCGCCGCTCAGTACAATCTGTTCGAGATCGGCGGAAAAAAAGGTGGTTGGACCATCCGCCTGACACGGCGCGGCCTGACCGGTCCGGCACTGCCGCCGTCGGACATTCAGGTGATCGAGCTCGGTGCCGATATGCCGGTGGTGCGCGAGCCCGTCGTCAGAAGCTGATCTTCATCTGGGCGATGCGGTCCCAGAACAGCACCAGCGATACCGCCAGGCCGACCAGGGCGCCGGCGGCGATCAAGCCAAGGCCGGCAAAGAAGGTCGTCCAGCCGTTGCGGCGCGTTGCAGCCTGCAAGGGCGGCTCGGCTTCCTGGACCTCGGCTCTATGCAGGCCAGTCACCGCGCTCTCGACCGCGCCTTCCATCATCCGCTGCCGCTCGACGACACGCTCGGCCACGTATCGCGTAACGGCATCGGCGACGGGCTTCATGTCGGTCGATTCGGCCAGCACCACGCGGCCGATGCGCGTGTCCTTAAGGAAGCGGAAGGTGCGGCGATCCCGCCCCATGGCGACATGGCTCACGGCATCGACCCACAGCCGCGGCTGCAGGCCGGAGGAGACGGCGAAGTCGAAATTGTCGATATCCGCCGGCACGTCGGCGAAAACGGGGGCGAGCTCCGCGGCCAGCAACTCGAGCCGCATGCGGTGCGCCTCGCGCATGTCGACCACCACATCATCGCGGTCGGCGAAGGCGTTCTTGACGTCGCGGATCGCGTCCGCGAGCTTTCGCGATGGCTCGATCGGGGTGATTTTGTCGCCTGCATCCTTCATGGCGCTGCCTCGCTGTTGGTAAACAGCGAGTTAACACAGTCGCCGGCAAAATGCACTGCGAGATGGGCTCAGCTTGCGGCTGCGCTGAACACCGGTCTCTGGATTCTGCTGCGGCGACGCGTGTTGCGGCGCACGGCCTCTGCAATCAGGTCAGGCGCCTCCTCGACCAGCATGTGGCCCGCCTCCAGCACGTGGTGCAGGTGGAAATGCCGCGGCAAGCCCTCGGCCTGGGCGACGGGCAGGACGGGATCGTTCGTTCCCCAAAGCACCATTACCGGCATGCTCAGGGTTTCCAGCCGTTCGCGCGGGATGATACCTTGCCGGTCATCCTTGGTGATCACGGCTGCAGCACCGACGAGGGTCCGCAACTGGCCCGGCCGTTTGCGCATGCCGCACAGCGCCTCCACCACGTGTTCAGGAGGAGAACTTTGCGGCCCCGACATGGCGGCAAGACAGGCGCGGATCTCATCTCTATCGGCCGCGGCCGCATAGCGCCGCAGCAACGGACCGTTGATCTCGGGGCCGAAGCCGCCGGGCGCCAGCAAGGTCAGCGAGGCCACCCTTTCGGGATCGGCAGATGCCATCAACGTCGCGATCGCGCCGCCCATGGAATGGCCGACGACGTGAACTTTGCCCAGGCGGCGCTTGCCCAGATCGGTCAGGATAACCCCAGCGGCCTGCTTGACGCCTGCCGCCTGGCACTCCAGGGAGTTTCCGTGGCCCGGCAGGTCGTAGGCCAGTGTCCTCACATCGGGCGTCAATCCCGCAATCACGTCGCGCCAGATCGAATGGCAAGCGCCGAAGCCGTGCAGGAAGACGATCGTCTTCGAGCCAGCACCGCTTTCGGCGACGTGAAGAGAGTTAAGCATCGAGATTGTTGGCTGTGAAGCAGTATGAGGGGCAATTCAAGATTGTGGCTGAATTGCTCCCTGAGCAGGTCGATAGCCAGTAAAATCTTCGCGAATTCGCCGTGCGCGCCCCGATCGAACGCGTAAGCAGGCCTAAGACTCGTTGAGTGTCGACGCCCGCTGTGCCGAGCAGATCCGGCGAGCGAATTCAACAGGCTCGCACGCGTCAGCGAATGCTCCACGTTCGCTCAGCTCGGATTGCCGATGCCCGCAGAGCGCAAGGATTGCACCAGCCGGTCGATGAGATCGGCGGGGTACTTCCTGTCAACAAAAGTGGCGCGCGGATTGGCGGCGAATTTCGGGAATTCGGCCGTGAGCTCGTTCGCCAATTCGTTTGCGAGCTTGTCGCGGCCTGAGATCTTGGCGCCGATCAGGCGTGCCGCCAAATAATGCGACTTGGACGCGGTGGTCCGCAGCGACTCGCTGGCAATCGCTGCCCTCTGAGTGTCGCCTTGCATGAAGGCTCCGACAAACAGGCCATAGTCCCACCAGGTCGGATGACCGCCGAAGGCCTCGACGGCATGGCCCAGGATCGGCGTCCCTTCCTGGTATCTGCCAGCGAAGATCAGGCCATAGCCATAAGCGGCGGCCATGCCGAGATCGTAGGGGTTGAGCTCATAAGCCTTGCGCATCCAGCGGATCGCTTCGTCGGTGTTGCCGAGGCGCGAGTTGAGGTAGCCATAGGCGCGATGCGCGTGCGGGCTCATCGGTGCCATCTGAATGGCGCGGTGGGCAAACGACATGGCCTGCTCGACCGTTGCGCCGGGCGGATAGGCGTAGCGGTTGTTGACGGCTTCCAGATGCAGGGAAGCCAGTTCCGAGTAGACGAGCGATGATTTGGTGCTTTCCCTGACCAGCTTCTCCAGACAGCGATACGCAGCTTCGTGCGCCTTGGCGCTCTGGTCGAGATAGTAGAGGTCGTCGAGCACCAGACATCCGATCTGGCTGGTCCGGATATCGCTCTGGTCGATATAGCTGTAGATCGCGCCCGAAGCGGGGACGGTAGAGGTCAGGAGATTGGCGATGTTGCTTTCGACCGCACCAGGCGCGCTTTCGGCCGGTGTCAGGTTGCGTGACAGGAGAACCCGTCCCGTCGCGACGCTCTGCAGCTCGATCATGACGTCGCCGGCGGCTGTCCCGGGGATAAGATCGAAAACGAAGCTGATCGGATCGGCGGAACGGTTGCGCCTAGAGTCGGCGTCGCGTCCGATGAAGTCTATCGTATCGAAGCCGGCGAGACCGGCGCGCAGCGAGGAAGCAACACGGGCCGCCTCGGGTCCGTCGGCTTTGATGGCCAAGTAGATCAAAGGCAGGCCGTCGAACGTTTGGGAAGCGACGCTGCTGGTCGCGCCTGCCGTTTCGACTTCAACCGGCGCGGCCGCGTCGTCACCACGAAGAAAGGCGTTACCCTGGCGGACGACAAGGATACCCAGCATGGCGATGACCAGCACCATGGCGGCCCAGAAGAACCGCAACTGGCGTGTCAGCGATGACGCGGATTCGGTCGGTGCCGGGGTCGTCGTCAGCGGCACGGCGTCGACCGGTGCGGCGGCGGCCTCGGGCTTCTCGAAATGCTTGGAAGGCCGGGCGATCGGGTCATCCGCGGGTTTGGCGTCGGCTGGGAGCCGTATGGCGTTCAACTCGTAAGAAGGCACATAGCCGCCGCGCGGAATGGCGATGCGCACCGGCTCGCCAATACCTTCGCTGGCGAAATATTGATCCAAAAGCTCGCGCAGCCGCCCCGCCTGGACCCTGACGACCGCGTCGGTCGATCCGTCGAAATCGCCGTCCTTGCCGAAGACATCCATGGCAATGGACACACCCTTCAGCCGGTCGGCTTCGCCTGCCTGCTCGCGTTCGACCAGATAGCGTAACAGCCTGCGGGCCCGCTCGGATCGTCCGAACGTTTCGCTGGCAAGCAGTCGCTCCAATGTCTCGCGCACTGCGGGGGCGGCAGGCGTGGCAGGCTCCAAGTGTCGGACCTTTCAGAGTCGGCACAGGTTAGGGCGCGATAATATAGCGCGCGCTCCAGCGCACAAGGAACCTTCTGTTATGTGATCGCGTAAGCCACGGGAAATTTACCGGCCGGTTAACGAATTTGAACGCGGCTCGCGCCTGCCATGAAGCGTGGCACGTCCGATGAACGCGCCACGCTTTATCAATCGAACAATCAGGCGGGCTTGCGGCCCAGGATGCGGTTGGCGGCCGAGACCACGGCCTCCAGCGAGGCGGCGACGATGTTGGTGTTTATGCCTGCGCCGAACAGCTTGCCGCCGGGATATTCCATCTCGACATAGGAAATGGCCGAGGCGTTCGAGCCGCGCTGCAAGGAATGTTCGGAATAGTCGAGCACCGACATGTCGACGCCGATATGGCGCGAAAGCGCATCGACGAAGCCGTCGATCGGGCCGGTACCGGTGCCGGTGATGGTGACTTCCTTGCCTTTGTCGACGATTTCGGCCTCGACCACGCGACGGCCCTTTACCGCGGTGTCCGGATAGGTGCGATGGTCGAGGAATTTCAGCCTGGCGCCGGGCTGGTCGACATAGGCTTCGAGGAAGCGCTCGTGGATGCGCTTGGCCGGCACTTCCTTGCCTTCGGCGTCGGTGATCGCCTGGATGTCCTGGCTGAACTCGATCTGCAGGTTGCGCGGCAGATTGAGGCCATAGTCGGCCTGCAGCACGTAGGCGATGCCGCCCTTGCCCGACTGCGAGTTGATGCGGATGATCGCCTCATAGGTGCGGCCGACATCGGCGGGGTCGATCGGCAGGTAGGGCACTTCCCACACCGGCGTGTTGGCTTTGCGCAGCGCCTTCATGCCCTTGTTGATGGCATCCTGGTGCGAGCCGGAGAAAGCGGTGTAGACGAGCTCGCCGACATAGGGGTGGCGTTCCGGGATCTTCAGCTGGTTCGAATATTCGTAGACGTCCTTCATCCGGTTGATGTCGGAGCAGTCCAGCTCGGGATCGACGCCTTGCGTGTACATGTTGAGCGCCAGCGTCACGATGTCGACATTGCCGGTCCGCTCGCCATTGCCGAACAGCGTGCCCTCGACGCGGTCGGCGCCGGCCATCAGGCCGAGCTCGGTGGTGGCGATGCCGGTGCCGCGGTCGTTGTGCGGATGCAGCGAGATGATCAGCTTGTCGCGGTTGTCGAGATTGCGGCACATCCACTCGATGCGGTCGGCGTAGACGTTGGGCGTCGACATCTCGACCGTCGACGGCAGGTTGACGATCAGCTTGTTGTCGGCCGTCGGCTTCACGATCTCGGTGACGGCGTTGCAGATCTCCAGCGCGACCTCGAGCTCGGTACCGGTGAAGCTCTCCGGCGAATATTCGAAACGGAAGCCGCCGCCGGCCTTGGCGGCCATGTCGGTGATCATCTTGGCGGCATCCGTGGCGATGCGCTTGATGCCGGCGACGTCCTTTTCGAAGACGACGCGGCGCTGCAGTTCGCTGGTCGAGTTGTAGAAATGCACGATCGGGCGGTGGGCGCCCTCGAGCGCCTCGAAGGTCCGCGTGATCAGCTCGGGCCGGCACTGCACCAGAACCTGCAGCGACACGTCCTTGGGCACGCCGCCCTCCTCGACGCACCAGCGGGCAAAGTCGAAGTCGGTCTGCGAGGCCGACGGGAAGCCGATCTCGATCTCCTTGAAGCCCATGTCGAGCAGCAGCGCGAACATGCGCGCCTTGCGCTCATGGCCCATCGGGTCGATCAGCGCCTGGTTGCCGTCGCGCAGGTCGACCGAGCACCAGATCGGCGCCTTGTCGATCACCTTGGACGGCCAGGTGCGATCGGCGAGGTTGACGGTCGGGTAGGGCTGATATTTGCGGGCGGCATCGGCCATGTGGCCGGGCGCTTGCGCGCCCGTTTCGGCCTCGCCGGCGCGGATTGCTTCTCTTCTATTCATCGTCGTTTCTCCCGGCGGCTCGTGGGACCGCCTTCAGGCGGATCGGTGCCGAGCGGCGCCTTTACCAAAGAGTTGCGTTTGCTTGATGTGACTTGCCAATCTAGCCAAGGAGCAGGCGCCCAAAGCGGCGGTTTTCGACCGCCGGGCGCTCCTTCAGCGAACCCGGCGATCGCCAATAAGGCCGAGAAGGAGCAGGGTCGAAGCAAGCGCGCGCACGGTCTCGCCGGCAAAGCCGGGGCGAGGAGAAGCGACGGAGCGGGTGCGCGTGGTCATGCCGGCTCTCTTACAGGAGCGGGCATCCGGAGGCAAGTGCCGGGGGCTTTAAGTCTTTGGTTTCATGCATATCGTCTTCCCAAAACCGCTGCACAGTTTTGCGCGGCATGCCTTGGCGCGGCTCTTCCCCGCATCAGCCAAATGCGCCACACTCGCTTCCGGAGGACCTGATCCGAGGGGGAGGTCGTGCATGAATTTCGTGTTCTTCTCGCCGCATTTTCCGGCCAACGGCGCCGATTTCTGCGACCGGCTGAAGAAGGCCGGCGCCACCGTGCTCGGCATCGGCGACGCGCCCTATGAGACGCTGAGCAGCAAGCTCAAGGCGGCGCTTTCGGAATATTATCGGGTCGCGGACATGGAGAACTACGATGCCGTATTCCGGGCGATGGGCCATTTCATCCACAAATGGGGCCGCATCGACCGCTTCGAGTCGTTGAACGAGCACTGGCTGGAGCTCGAGGCCAATATCCGCACCGACTTCAACATCTTCGGTACCAAGCTCGACTTCGTGAAGAATTTGAAGCGCAAGAGCCGCATGCGGGCCTTCTTCCGCAAGAGCGGCGTCGAGACAATCCCGCAACGCAAATGCTCCGATCGCGCCGGCGCCATGACCTTCATCCGCCGGGTCGGCTATCCGGTGGTGGTGAAACCGGATTCGGGCTCCGGCGCCTCGAACACGTTCAAGATCTCCAACGCGAAGGAGCTCGACCAATTCTTCAAGGACAAGCCCGAAGGCGTGACCTTCGTCATGGAGCAGTTCATCGAGGGGCTGGTGGTGACCTTCGACGGGCTGGTCAACCGCGACGGCGAGGTGGTGCTGGCGGCGAGCCACCGCTACGACCAGAGCGTCATGGAGGTGGTCAACCGCGACCGCCATATGAGCTACACCTGCTTCCCCGAGATCACGCCCGCGGTCGAGGAGGCAGGCCGCAAGATCCTCATGGCGTTCGACGTTCGCGAGCGCTTCTTCCACATCGAACTGTTCGAGACCAGGGACAAGCGCATCATTGCGCTGGAGGTCAACATGCGGCCGCCAGGCGCCTGGATGACGGATGCAATCAACTACACTTTTGACATCGACGTCTACGCCGAATGGGCCAACATGGTGGTGAAGGACGCGGCCGGCGGGCCCTACAAGGGCAAGTATTTCACGGCCTATGCCAGCCGCAAACGCCACCTCCACTATTTGCACAGCCATGAGGACGTGCTAGCCGCCCACGGCGACAAGATCGTCCACCATCAGGCCATCGAAGAGGTTTTCAGCCGCGCCATGGGGAACTACGCCTACCAGATGCGCTCGAAGGACCAGAAGGCGCTGCGTCAGGCGGTCGACTATATCCACGCGGAAAAGGCGTGAGCCGATGGACGTCTCCTATCACAAGGCCCATGCCCGCAATCTCGGCCGCGACATGGAATACAAGCGCTACGGCCATGCCGGGCGGCCGGTGGTGGTGTTTCCGACCTCGCAGGGGCGTTTTTACCAGTTCGAGGATTCGGGAGGCGTCGCAGCACTCGCCGAATTCGTCGACACTGGCCGCATCCAGCTGTTCACGCTCGACGGCATCGATTCGGAATCCTTCTTCGACAAGCATGGCGATCCCGCCAGTCGCATCGCCCGCCACGAAGCCTATTTCCGCTATGTGCGCGAGGAGGCACTGCCGGAGCTGCAGGCGGTTGCCGCCAAGGCCAATGGCGGACGCGCCCTCAAGCCGCTGTTCTGCGGCTGCTCGATGGGCGGCTATCACTCGTCGAATTTCGTGTTCCGCTTTCCGGAGCTGGCGAGCGGCGTGATCTCGCTATCCGGCGTCTATTCGACCCGCGACTTCTTCGGTCGGACGCTGGAGGGCAGCATCTTCTACAATTCGCCGCTCGACTATCTGCCGGGCATCGTCGACCAGAAGCTGCTGGGGCGGCTGAGGGCGCTGAGGCTGATCTTCTGCTGCGGGCAGGGCGCCTGGGAAGAACGAATGCTCGTCGAAACGCGCGAACTGGAGCAGGTGCTGCGCGAGAAATCCATTGCGGCCTGGGTCGACTATTGGGGCGGCGACGTCAGTCACGACTGGCCGTGGTGGCACAAGCAACTCGTCTATTTCTTTGGCCGCTGGCTGGATGACGACCTGATGCACAGGATCGACTGATGACCGCGCCCGACCCGATCCGCCGCTTGTCGAAGCCACCAACGCCGGCGACCCGGGGCCTTTCTCGAACCCTCACCGCCGATGCCTTGCTCACCGGTTGGGGCCGTTCCTTCCGCGGACGTAAGAGATCGCGCGCTGGAACCAATCCGACAGTATGGGCCTGCAATCCCTTTTGATGCGCGTCGCGGGGTTGGCCGCCACCTCGGGTCATGTGGAATGGCGGCGTGGGCGCGCTGTCGCGATCCTCGCTCAGTAGGTCGCGCGCCCGCCGGACAGATCGAAGGTGGCGCCAGTGGTGAAGGAATTCTCGTCCGACAGCATGAAGGCGACCATAGCCGCAGCCTCCTCCACCTCGACGAATCGACCGCGCGGCACCTTGCTGAGCATATAGGTCACCTGGGCCTCGGTGAGCTGTTCGAGGATGCGGGTGCGGGCGGGCGAGGGGGTCAGCGCGTTGACGGCGATGTCGCGGCCGGCGAGTTCCTTGCCGAGCGACTTGGTCAGCGCAAGCACGCCGGCTTTGGCGGCCGAATAAGCGGCGGCGTTGGGATTGCCTTCCTTGCCGGCCACCGAAGCGACATTGACGATGCGGCCGTAGTTGCGCGCGATCATGCCGGGCACTAGGCGTCGGCAGCAGTAAAAGACGCCGTTGAGGTCGATTTCGATGATCTGCCGCCAGGCGGCGGGGTCATAGTCCACCACGGTCGCGGCTGGCCCGGCAATGCCGGCATTGTTGACAAGGAGATCGACAGGCCCGAGCGCCTGCTCGGTCTCGATGGCGGCGCGGTCGACGGCCTCGATCTGCGACTGGTCGCAAAGCAAGGCTTCGACCCGGCCCAAGGGAGCAAGCTCGGCCACAGCGCTCGCCATCGCGGCCTGGTCGATGTCCCAGATGGCGACGCTTGCGCCCGACGACAGCAGGCGTCGGGCGACCGCAAGGCCGATGCCTTGCGCGCCGCCCGTCACGACCCCGACGCGGCCAGAGAGATCGACAGCATTCAAACGACGGTTCATGGCCAATTCCTCTGCTTCTCCATGCACTTGGTTAGCGCGGATCAGTCCCTGACGTTTCGCGCCACAAGCTTGGCGACGCTTGGCCCAACAAGCAGCACGACGAGGAAACGGGCCGATTGCAGCGCCATGACGAAGGAGATGTCGACGTTCTGCGCGGCGGCGGCGATGATGGCGACGCTGTCCATGCCGCCGGGGCTGGTCGCCAGATAGGCGGTCAGCGGATCGATGCCGAGCACGCGGCTGATGACGAAAGCCATGCCGCCGCAGAAGGCGATCAGCGCTACGATCGAGGCGATGATCTGCGGCAGGGCGCGTGCCGCGTGGCGCAGGATCGGCCGGGTGAAGTTCAGCCCGATCGACCAGCCGACAATGGCGTAGCTGACGGCCAGCAGCCAGGGCGGCAATTGCATCGGCACGCTGAAGCCGAGATGGATTACCGCGCCAAAGATGAAGGTGCCAAGGAAGAAGGGCGAGGGCAGTCTGAGCAGCTTGCCGAGCAGGCCGCCGACGACCGCGATGCCAAGGGTGGCGCCAAAGGCCAATGGATCGATCGGCGGAAACCAGATGATGGGCGGCACTTCGACGCCCGACGTGTCGACCCACATCTTGGCGACGAGCGCCGCCGTCACCGAAACGAAGATGACGCGCAGATATTGCATGAAGGCGACGAGGCGCTGGTCGGCACCGAAGGCGCCGGCCATCAGCACCATGGCGGTGGCGGCGCCCGGCGAGGAACCCCAGACCGCCGTGGTGCCTGGCAGGATGCGCCAGCGACTGATCAGCCAGCCTAGCAGGCTGGAGGCG
Organism: Mesorhizobium sp. WSM3873; assembly: GCF_001672445.1. NCBI lineage: Bacteria > Pseudomonadati > Pseudomonadota > Alphaproteobacteria > Hyphomicrobiales > Phyllobacteriaceae > Mesorhizobium > Mesorhizobium sp. WSM3873. The sequence continues at coordinate 78,491 of NZ_LYTM01000012.1, forward strand.
GTGAGCGTCGCCACCACCGTCCCGAAGAAGAGCGCCCATTCGGCGTAGAAGACCGGAAATATGTCGACCGAGATCGAATTCGCCACCAGGCAGCCGACCACGGCCTGAGCGGAACCGAACAGCGCGCGGGGTACGCGCACCGTGGCGCCGTTGGTGCCGGCCAGGATCGCGGCAAGCATCGGGCCGATCAGCAGCGCCGCAGGCAAGGCGGCCAATTCCAGCGCGCCGGCAAAGAGCAGCGAGAGCACCACCAGCGCCAGCCACTGCTGCAGCGGGCGCAATCGCGTCATGCGTTGAACAGACGGTTGCTCCAGTGACGGTCCTTCTGATGAAGAGTCCATATCCGGCTCTTAGCCCGGACACGGACAAATGCGAACCCATTTTCCCGCGGAAGTGCCGTTCGCGCCGGTCTCGTGCTCAGCTGCCCTTCTCGGAGGCCGGAAGGCCGAAGCCGCCGACAGGATGGGTCTCGACCTGGAATTCGAAGCCGGCGATGAAAGGACGCGCCTTGGCGATTGCCGCCTGGACTTCAGGCAATTGCAGGGACGCCTTATGGCTTGCCTGATCGGTCCACACTTCGGTGACCCAGATCGCGTCGGCATCGGCCGGATCGGTGGCGATGATGTAGCTCAGGCAGCCGGGCAGGGCACCGGTCGTCTCACGCAGCACGTCCATGACTGCATCGCGCTGGCCGCGTGCCGCCCGCATCTTGCCGATCAGTCCGAACATTCCCTTCCTCTCCCTCCAGGTTGCACGCTGAGCTGAGTATGCAATCGCCAGCTCACGGCATCAACTGGCCACCATTGACCTCGATCACCTGGCCGATGATGTAGCCGCTCAAGCGGTCGGAAGACAGGAACAGGTAAGCGCCGACGCAATCTTCGGCCGTTCCGGCGCGACCCTGCGGAATGGTGGCGACCATGCCCTTCATCTGCTCGGCGGTGGAATAGCGCTCGTGGAACGGGGTCAGGATGGTGCCGGGCGCCACGGCGTTGACGCGGATGCCGAAGCCGATCAACTCCTTGGCCATGCCGCGCGTCACGTTGGAGACGAAGGCCTTGGACGAGCCATAGAGGCCGGCGCCGCCGCCGGCGCCGTTGCGGGCGGCGATCGAGGTGGTGTTGATGATGAAGCCGCCCTGGCGCTTCAGCCATGGGATCGCTCTGCGCGAGGCCGTCAGCACCGAGCGCGCGTTGAGATCCATCACCGCATCGTAATGCGCCTCGGTCTGGTCGGCATAGGCAACGCGGCCGAGCATGCCGCCGGCATTGTTGACCAGCCCGTCGAGCCGGCCGAAATGTTCAGCGCTCTCCTCGACCACACGCTCGACGTCGGCGGGAACCGAAAAATCGCCCTGCGTCAAGAACACCTCGCCGCCGTCGTCGCGGATGGTTTTGGCGACCTCTTCGGCGGCTTCCCGGCTTGAATTGTAATGCAGCGCAACGCGGCATTTCTGCCGGGCATAGGCGAGGGCGAGGGCTGCTCCTATCCCGGTCGACGCGCCGGTGACCAGCACCGCCTTGCCGGCAAGATCGGGAATGACAAGCGTGGTCGGGTCAGTTGGCACGTCGATATCTCCAGGATTGCGCTGGCAATTGGTAGACGCTTCCCGGCCAGGTGTTCAAGTCAAGGCAAGATCAGGGCGCGAATTCAGGGCCGCAGATAGACATAGCCCTGGCGCTGCAGCTCCGCGAGCTTGACCACCCCGCCTTTCTCCGCGACCTGGAAGCCGGCAAGCAGGTCGGTCAGTGCGATGTCCATGCCATGCATTGTGTTGCCGCAGGCCTGCGGAACAAGTCCCTGCTGGACGAGGCCGGCAAAGCGGCTGGAGGTCGCTCCGGAAGCGCTCTTTGCCTTGAAGGCCGCAAGCGCCGGCCCGTGCACGACCAGCACGACCTCGACATTGCCGCCGGTGCCCTCATAGTGGTTCTTGATGTTGCCGAGGACGAAGTTGACCTTGTCGGCGTCGCTGAGATGGTAGGCGACCTTCAGCCTGTCTTCGGCGGCGGCGGCGCTCGCCTGTCGCAGACCGAAAAAACCGCCCACTCCGGCAAGACCGGCGCGGAAAACGTCACGGCGCAGCATCGCATCCTCCTCGATCCGGCGGCCCTCGCAAGTTTGCGTGGCCCAGCCTTCGTGCCTAGACTAGCATGAATCGCAATCACGTCCTGTCGGTGCGAGGAGAGGATCACATGACGTCGAGGATGGTGGCAGGTGCGGTGCTGGGTGCCGCGCTGTTCTTTGCCGGCGCGGCGCTCGCAGATGATGCCCCCAAGCTGACCGAACTCAGCCCGAACGGCGCCGACGTCTGCTTCGGCCGGGTCTATGATGCCGCCCATCTCAAGGCGCATCCGCACCAGAAGGTGGCGCGCATCTTCTTCTACCATGGCCACGATCCGGTCAGCCGGCCGAACGAGGAGCCGAGCTCGATGTCCGACGCTGCCTATAACGGCTTTCTCACCACCACGGTGCGCGGCGCCAAGAAGCCGGAATGGGCGGCTGGCTGGTGCAACAAGGAGGATCCGAGCGACAAGGCGAGCGGCATTCGCTGCGGCATGGAATGCGACCGCACGCTCGCCTCGCTGAAAGTCGACGACAAGGGCCGGCTGATCCTCTCCAACGTGCAGCGTGACGTCTATCTCGACGCCGGCGCGGAGGAGGATCTCGGCAAGGCGAAATACAACGAGCAGGCGCTGGGCAGCGAAGACGATAATTTCCGTCTCGATCCGATGCCGGCCGACACCTGCAAGGCGGAGTTCGCGCGCATCGATCCGATCGACCCGGCGATCGGGGCCCCGCTGCGCGAGCGGCTGAAGCCGGACCAGCCCTTCTGCTACGGCCGCGACTATGACGACGCGCATCTGAAATCCCATCCGGACCAGATGACGCAGTCGATCCGCGTCTTCCGGGGGCCGATCGAGCTCGCTTCTTTCGCCGCCGGTGGCGATGCCGCCAACTGGCCAGACGGCGCCGACATCGCCATCTCGGTGACGACCAGGCAGAAAGAGGCCAAGGTTACGCAGACCTATTCCTGCCAGGGCGAGGCCGATCAGTGGCGCTGCTCGGCCAGCTCCAAGATGAGCGACTTTGCCTGCGACATCTCGCAGAAGGAGATATTTCTCAAGCGCGGCGCCAGCGGTACGATGCTACTGGCCAACCCCAACAATGCGCTCGCCATCATCGACCTCTGCTCGAAGATGGCGGGCGGCAAGACCAAGTCCGACGACAAGGTGTATAGGCTCAATCCGATGCCGCTGTCGGCCTGCACGCCGTGAGTGTGCCACTTCGTCACTCTAAAGTGTGGCGCTTCGTCATCCTATGGCGGAGCAAGGAGCGAAGCGACGCGGCGCAGCCATAGGATGCAGCCGTTATGCTAAGGCGTTGAAACGGTGCAGAATTCTGCTCCGCTGCATGCTTCGGCCAAGGTCACGACATGGGTCCCAGGGTCTCCGCGACGGAGCTTCGCTCCTGCTTCGCCCAGGGATGACGACACCGCGGAGGCCCGGCCAATTTTCCAAGGCGTGCCTGGAAATCGCTTCAGGCGAAAGGCACTGCCGCCGTGCCTTTCGGCAGCTTCGCCTCGTCGTCCGGCTCGACATGGATGGTGACGCGCACCGAAGGGATCTCGGCCTTCAGCGCGTCCTCGATGCGGTCGCAAATGACATGGCTGGCGCCGACCGTCATGTCGGCGTCGACGACGAGGTGGAACTCGATGAAGGTCGCTCGTCCGGCGATGCGGGTTTTCAGGTCATGCACCTCCAGCGCACCCTTCGAATTGGCCGAGATGATATCGCGGATCTGCATGTGCTCCTGGGTGTCGACGGCACGATCCATCAATCCGCTCAGCGACTCTCCGGTAAGCTTCCAGCCCTGATAGAGAATGTTCAGTGCAACAAGGAGCGCAAGCAGTGGGTCGAGGATATGCCATCCAGTCATCACCGCGGCGACGAGGCCCACGATGACGCCCACCGAGGTAAGCACGTCGGTCATGATGTGCTGGCCGTCCGCGACCAGGGCGGGCGACCGTTCGGTGCGGCCATTGCGGATCAGCACGAATGCCCAGACGGCATTGACGAGCGCCGCGCCGGCATTGATCGCCAAGCCCTGCCAGGGCTGTTCGAGCGATGCGGGGCTCTGCAGCGATTGCCACACCTTGGCGATGATCAGCAGCGCCGCAACGACGATCAGAACACCCTCGAGCACAGCAGAAAAATACTCGGCCTTGTGATGGCCGAAGGGATGGTCGCTATCGGCCGGCTTATGGCTGATGCGGATCGCCCAGAGAGCGGCTGCCGCAGTGATGACGTTGACGATGGATTCCAAAGCATCGGAATAGAGGGCTACGGAGCCGGTCATCTGCCAGGCAACGAATTTCAGCCCCATCACCAGGAAGGCGATGACGATCGACCAGAAAGCGAGGCTGGCGATCTTGCGCTTCGCGGCGGCTCTTGCGGCCGCCGTCGCCGTGTCTTCCACCGCGGCCATCGTTGCTAGGCAGCCTTTTCCTTGGCCTTGCGCGGCAGATGCGCAACGATGTTCTCGATGATGCGCATGCCGGCATTGTGGCCGAGCGTCATGATCGATTCCGGGTGGAACTGAACGGCGGCGATCGGCTCCTTGCGGTGCTCGAAGGCCATGATGACGCCGTCCTCGGTCTCGGCCGTCACCACGAAACCTTCGGGCAGGCGCACCGGATCGGCGAAGATCGAATGATAGCGGCCGACGGTCACTTCCTTGGGCAGCCCCGAGAAGATGATGCCCGGCTTCGAGACACGGATGCGCGAGGGCTTGCCGTGCATCGGAATGTGCAACTGCCGCAACTCGCCGCCATAGGCTTCGGCCAGCGCCTGCAGGCCGAGACAGACGCCGAAGACCGGCAGGTCGCGGGCGCGCGCTCGTCTGATGGTCGCGGCGCAATCGAAATCCTTCGGCGTACCCGGGCCGGGGGAGAGCACGACGAGATCGGGCTTCAGCCGCTCGAACACCTCTTCCGGCACCGGCGTGCGCACGGTGGAAACAGTGGCGCCGGTCTGGCGGAAGTAGTTGGCCAGCGTGTGGACGAAGGAGTCCTCGTGGTCGACGAGCAGGATGTTGACGCCGTCGCCGACGCGCGCGGTGGTGCGTTCGGTGCCTGCGGCGTTGCCGGTCTTGGCGTCGCGTATGGCGGAGAGCATGGCGGATGCCTTCAGTTCGGTTTCGGCTTCTTCTTCCTCAGGAACGCTGTCGAAAAGCAATGTGGCGCCGGCGCGCACTTCGGCGATACCGTCCTTGATGCGGATGGTGCGCAGCGTCAGCCCGGTGTTCATGTCGCCGTTGAAATTGACCATGCCGATCGCCCCGCCATACCAGGCGCGCGGGCTCTTTTCGTTCTGCTCGATGAAGCGCATGGCCCACAGCTTCGGCGCGCCGGTGACGGTGACCGCCCAGGCGTGCGACAGGAAGGCGTCGAAGGCGTCCATGCCTTCGCGCAGCCGTCCCTCGATGTGATCGACGGTGTGGATCAGGCGCGAATACATCTCGATCTGGCGGCGGCCGATGACGCGCACCGAGCCCGGCTCGCAGACGCGCGACTTGTCGTTGCGGTCGACGTCCGAGCACATGGTGAGCTCGGACTCGTCCTTCTTGGAGTTGAGCAGCTTGAGGATCTGCTCGCTGTCGGAGATGGCGTCGTCGCCGCGCTTGATGGTGCCGGAGATCGGGCAGGTCTCGACCCGACGGCCGTTGACGCGCACGAACATCTCCGGCGAGGCGCCGATCAGGTACTCGTTTTCGCCGAGATTGATGAAGAAGGAATAAGGTGAGGGGTTGATCGACTTCAGCTTGCGGGAAATCTCGGAGGGCTGGGTCTCGCAGCGCTCGTAGAACATCTGTCCAGGCACAACCTCGAACAGGTCGCCGCGCTTGAAGCTCTCCATCGCCCGGCGCACCAAATTGGCATATTCGCCGGGTTCGTGATCGCCGCGCGGCGGGATACGGTCGGCGGTCCTGAACGGCTCGACATGAGCATCGCGCACCAAGCCTTCCGTGGAAAACCCTTCGCCGGAATAGTCGTAGCGGTCGGTCCAGGCCTTGGTCGAATAGTGGTCGACGACGAGGATCTCGTCGGGCAGGAACAGCACCAGGTCGCGCTGGCTCTGCTTACGCTCGAGCTTGTAGTCGACCGGGTCGAACTGGAAGGCGAGATCGTAGCCGAAGGCGCCGTAAAGGCCGAGATTGGCGTCCTCGGCGGTCTTGAACAAAGCCGTGATGGCGCGCAGCACCGTGAAGACGGACGGCACGCGGCTGCGCTCCTCCTCGGTGAAGACGCGGCCGGGCTTGGCGACATCGAGGCGGATCAGCTTTCTCGAGCTCTCGGCAATCGCCACCTCGCTCAGCTCGCCAAGCGCCTTGCCGATCACCGGCAGCAGCACTTCGCCGCGCTGGTTGAGCGCCTCGATGCGCATGGCGCGGCCGCGCGCCGAGATCACCAGCGGCGGATCGATGATGGCCGTGTCCCAGCGCGTGTAACGGCCCGGATATTCGTAGTTCGAGGAGAACACCGCGCCGCGGCGGGAATTCAGGCCGTCGACATAGGCGTCGATCGCGCCTTCATAGGGCTGGTCATGGCGTTCGCGGGTGATCGTCACCCCGCCCGCGGTGACGAAGCGCTCCGCCCCGTTGTCCAGAACTGTAGTCGTCATTGCCGTCTCCACCAGCGTTTTGGGCAACGGACCCGGGAATGGCTTGAAAAAACAAATGGCCGCCCGGACATTCCGCTGCGGCCACCCTCATTTTCACGCATGCGCGTTCGAACCGGCCGCTGTCAGCGAGCCCACCACCAAACGGTCTTGTTCGAACGCATGTTCATGGCGACTCCCATAGCGGCGAATGACGGCCCGCGCAACTGGATTTCACGCGAACGGTAAAGCCGGCCCGTCAGTCCTCCAGGGTGCCGGAGCGCGCGTCGGCGCTCCTCTCGTCGCCGGCAAGCTTCAAAAGATCCTCGCCGGCGCGGATGATGCGGCGCGAACGACGGGTCAGGATGAAACCCGACTGGGGCGCGAACACCTCGGTGTGGCCGCCGGCTTCGCCGGGCGCATGGACGATCGTCGCCAGCCGGTCGCCCTTGTTGACGCGGTCGCCGGGCTTGACGTCATAAAGGATGGCGCCGGCCTTGGGCGAAGGCATCATCTCGATGTTTTCCAGCGGTACGACGGCGCCGGAGAAGCTGCTCGCCTTCGGGACGGAAGGGTCCTGAATGACGCCGCGCGTCACCAGCAAGCGGTAGAGGCCGCCGGCATCGGAGGCGGCCAAGCCGCTGTCGACATCCAGCATGCCGCGATATTCGACCGTGGTGACGACGCGCCGGTCGAAGCGCGCGACGCTCGCAGGCACGTTTTGATAGGGCATAATCGAGGCGCCCTCGAAGGTGCCGCTACTGTCCTCGCTCCACAGCAAGACGGCATCGATGCCCATCGCAGCCGCGCAGTCGGCCATATGCGGCCACAGGCTGGTGTGAATGTAGAGATAGGCAAGGCCTTCATCGTCGCAGTGGAGATCGAGCACGATGTCGTTGCCGAGCGAGAGTTCGACGAGCCGCTTCTTCAGCCGGCGGTCGGCGCCGCCGAGGTTGACATCCGCTAAAAGCCTGGCGTCCGGCGCGGCAAGCAGCGGGAAGGCACGGTTGAAGTTGGTGCGGGTGCCGAGATTGAAGCGGCCCTGGTGCTCGCCGAAATGGTATTGCGCCCGACCGATTGGATTGGCCCAGGGCACCAACGTGATGGCGCCTCTAATGCGGCCTTCCGCTTCCGCCTTGGCAAGCATCGGCATCAGCGCGTCGATGGCGACGACACCCGGCAATTCTCCGGCATGAAGCGCCGCCTGCAGATAGACCGAGGGCGCCGACTTGTCCGTGCCCTCGAAGCGGAAAACTGGGAACTCATAAGCAACGCCTTCGCTGTCGCCTGCGATGCGCTCGATGGTCTTTTGCATGGGGTTCCTCCGGTGGGTGGCCAGACATGCATGGTTACGGCCAGGGTGTCAGTGGTCCAGTCCGCCCGCGCGATAGGCGCAAGCCGACCGTCGGACGCCTTGAGCACTGTTTGCCAAGATCGAGAAGCCCCGACGTGGAGCGGCGATCTGCCGTTACGCCAGCGGCTTCAAGTCCTGGGCGATGGTCGGCAGAAGCTCCGAGACGTTGGGGTGGATGTGCATGGCGCGCGCCAGCGTCGAGATCGGCGCCTTGGCATACATCAGGTCGAGCACAGAGTGGATCGCCTCGTCGCCGCCCGGTCCGAGCACCGAACAGCCGAGGATCTCGCCGGTGTCGGCGTCGGCCAGGATCTTCATGAAGCCTTGCGTCTCGCCCTTTTCGACGGCGCGGCCGACACGGGTCATCGGCCGCTGGCCGACAAGCGCGCGGCGGCCGGATTTCTTGACAGCGGTCTCGGTCATGCCGCAGCGGCCGAGCGGCGGATCGATGTAGAGCGCATAGGCCTCGATGCGGTCGCTGACCTTGCGCGGATCGTTGTCGAGCAGATTGGCGGCGACGATCTCGTAGTCGTTGTAGGAGGTGTGGGTGAAGGCGCCCTTGCCGTTGCAGTCGCCCATGGCCCAAATGCCGGGCACATTGGTGCGCAACTGGTCGTCGACGACGATGTAGCCGCGCTTGTCGACCTCGACGCCGGCCTTGTCGAGGCCGAGGTCGTCGGTGTTGGGGACGCGGCCGAGTGCCAGCAGCACATGCGAGCCGACCGCCGGCGGCTTGCCGGCAGAGAAGGTCACGGCGATACCGTTGCCCTGCCTGGCAAAGCCGATGTCCTCCGCGCCGACATGGACGGTGACGCCTTCGTTTTCGAGGATGGACTGGATCGCGGCCGAGACGTCTTCGTCCTCACGGCCCGTCAGCCGCGGCGCTTTCTCGATCACCGTGACCTCGGAGCCGAAACGGCGGAACATCTGGGCGAATTCGAGCGAGATATAGCTGCCGCCGACGACGACCAGATGGCTGGGCAGCACATCGAGATCCATCATCGAGGAGTTGGTGAGATAGGGGACGTCGTTGACGCCGGGCAGGTCCGGCACGGAGGCGCGGCCGCCGGTGTTGAGGAAGATTTTTGGCGCGGTCAGCAGGTCGTCGCCGACGCGCATTGTATTAGCGGATTCGAATCTGGCATGGCCGCGATAAAGCGTGCAGCCCTTCATCCCCGCGATCCAGCTTTCGAGATTGCCGCGGGCGTCATTGGTCACCTTGTCCTTGCGTGCCTTGATTCGTTGATAGTCGACCCCGACCGGACCGGAGAGCGCGACGCCATAGTCGGCGGCGCGGCGGGCAAGATGCGCGGCGTAGGCGCTCGCCACCATCGCCTTGGTCGGCATGCAGCCGGTGTTGACACAGGTTCCGCCAATAAGCTTGCGCTCGATCAGGGCAACGCTCATGCCGGCGGCGTCGAGCCGGCCGGCGAGCGAAGGGCCGGCCTGGCCGGCGCCGATGACGATGGCGTCGAAGTTTTTCGCGCTCATGCGACCGCCGCCACGATCAGCAGGCCCCCGATGATCGCCACCGCGTCCTCGATGAAGGCGGCGGGCGGATCCTTGCCGAAGGCGGCAGCCATCCTGGCGCGTGCTTCCGCGCCGCCCAGCGTGCCCATCACCGCGCCGATCGCGCCGGCGATGAGGCCGCCGATGGTGGCGCCGGCCGTGGCGCCGATCACTGCGCCGCAGAAGGCGCCCGTGACGATGCGCGCGCCAAACTGCTGCGGCACCTTGCGGCTCGGCGTCGCCGGCAACTGGTCGGTGACGAGCTCGACGATCGCCAGGACGGTGAAGATGCCGACCGCGATCCAGTGGCCCATGAAGCTTGCCCAGGTGCCGGCGACCGGGATCCAGCCGAGATACGAACCCCAGGCGACGGCGGCCGGCGCGGTCATGGCGCGAAGGCCGGCGACGACGCCAATCAGCAATGCCAGAATGTAGAGCATCATCACCCCCTCAAATTCGGAGCCCCGCACGGTTCCGCGGATGGCAAGCTAGCATAGGCCTGGCGTTTGGCCATGGGCTTTTCCGGTCGGGCGGATTGTGCTTTGGCAGCGGGACGGGAATGGAGGAGCAGCCATGACGACAAGCGAGCGCATGAAGATGGCGGCGGGTGAATGGTACAGCTGCATCGACCCGGAGCTGGAGGCGATGCGGGTGGCCGCCCGCGACGCAGTGTTCGAGCACAACAGCATGCCGCCCCGGCAGCGCGGCGACATCGGCGCGGCCCTGCAAGCGCTGCTCGGCGGCCTAGGCGAGGGCGCGCGCATCGAGGCGCCGTTCCACTGCGCTTACGGCTTCAACCTGTTCCTCGGCGAGGGCGCCTTCCTGAACGCCGGTTGCACCATTCTCGATACCGCTCCGGTGAAGATCGGCAGGAGGACGCTGCTTGGCCCCAATGTGCAGATCTATTGCGCCGAGCATCACCGCGAGGCCGCCGGGCGGCTGGCCGGATTGGAGATCGCCAAATCGGTGACGATCGGCGACAACGCGTGGATCGGCGGCAGCGCGGTGATCCTCGCCGGCGTCAGCATCGGCGAAGGCGCCATCGTCGGCGCCGGCGCGGTGGTGACGCGCGACGTGCCTGCCAATGCGACCGTGGTCGGCAACCCGGCGCGGGTGGTTACACGCTGCTGATGGCGACCTGTGCGCCGCCCTTCGAGAATTCGCGCCGGTACTGCATCGGGGAGGTTCTGAGCCGCGCCGCGAAATGCTGGCGCAGCGACGTGGCGCTGCCGAAGCCGGCCTCGAAGGCCACCATGTCCATCGACTTGTCGGTCTGTTCCAGCAGCCTCTGCGCCAGCGCCACGCGCTGTTCGGCCAGCCAGTTACCGAAGCTGGTGCCGGTCGTCTTCTGGAAGCGACGCGTGAAGGTGCGGCGGGTGAGGCCAGCTGATTCGGCGACGCTGTCCAGGGTGTGAGCTTCGCCAAGCGTTGCCCGCACCCCGTCAAGTGCCTTTGTGAACCGGTCGGCGTTCGGCGTCGGTGCAAGCGGGCGCTCGATGAACTGAGCCTGTCCGCCCTGCCGGTGCGGCGACAGCACGACGTGGCGGGCGAGCCGAAGCGAGGCCTCGGCGCCGTAGCGGGCGCGCACAATGTGCAGGCAGCAGTCCAGCCCGGCGGCGACGCCGGCCGAGGTGACGATGTCGCCTTCATCGACATAGAGCACATCGGCGTCGACGGCGATGTCGGGGTGCAGCGTCTGCAACTGGTCGGTATAGGCCCAATGCGTGGTGGCCTTGCGTCCCGCCAGCAGTCCGGCGGCGGCGATGGCGAAGGTGCCGAGGCAGAGGCCGACGATCAGCGCGCCGCGCTTATGTGCCCGTTCGAGCGCATGCTTGAGCGGCGCGGCCAGAGGAGCATCGAGATCTTTCCAGCTTGGGATGATGACGATGTCGGCCTGGTCGAGCGCCGAAAGATCGTGCGGGACCGAAATGCTCAAACCAGCATCGGTATGGATAAGTCCTTGCTCCGCCGCGCAGACGCGGAAATCGAAGCGCGGCAGGCCGAGCTTGGTGCGATCCGCGCCGAAGACCAGGCAAGGCACGGAAAGGTGGAACGGGCTGATGCCGTCGAAGGCGACGACGGCGACAATCGGATTGCGCATGGCAGACATCACCAGGTTACGGCAAGGAGTGTCCCAATTTTTTCGAATAACGTCAATTGGGCCACTATTCTGGGAATAGATGTTCGGCCTAGCTTCGCCACCTATCAACCCGCTCGAAAGGAACCGCCATGTCAGCACCAGCCACCCAGCCACGCCGCGCACTCGTCGTCGTCGATGTCCAGAACGACTACAATGGCGGCAATCTCGCCATCCAGCATCCGCCCTTCGCGGACAGCGTCGCCAACGTGGCGCGCGCCATGGACGCCGCCACTGCTGCCGGCATCAAGGTCGTTGTCGTGAAGCAGATGGCGCCGGAGACTTCGCCGATCTTCGCCAAGGGCAGCCATGGCGGCGAACTGCATCCCGAGATCGCCGGGCGCGCCCGCGACCACTATGTCGAGAAGACGCTGCCCTCCGCCTTCACAGGCACCGACCTCGAGAACTGGCTACGCGCCAACCACATCGATACGATCGCGGTCGTCGGCTACATGACGCATAATTGCGACCTGTCGACCATCATCCATGCGGTGCATATGGGCTTTGCCGTCGAGTTCCTCTCGGATGCCAGCGGCTCGGTTCCCTACGCCAACAGCGCCGGCTACGCGTCTGCCGAAGACATCCATCGCGTGGTGAGCGTGGTGCTGCAGTCGCGCTTCGCCGCGGTGCTCAAGACCGCCGAATGGATCGATTGCCTGAAGACCGGCGCCCTGCCGGAGCGCGACACGATCTATGCGTCGAACCAGCGGGCGCTGAAGCGGAACGCTGCCTAAAGCATTCACTGTTTCACGGAAACGGCGAAATGCTCTGGCTTTTTGTTTTTGACGCAATTCCGGACGGAAAACCGCTCACACTTTTCCTGGAACTGCTCTAGCCGCACCAACTCCGAAAGAAAAAGGGCGCCGCAGCAGTGCGGCGCCCTTGGTCGTTTCAGCTCCCAACGCTGCCTAGAACAGGCCCTCGATCTGGCCCTGCTCATTGAGGAAGATCTTCTCCGAGGAGGGCGACTTGGGCAGGCCGGGCATGGTCATGATCTCGCCGCAGATGATGACGACGAAGCCGGCGCCGGCCGAGAGCCTGACCTCGCGCACCGGCACGGTATGGCCGGTCGGCGCGCCGCGCAGATTCGGGTCGGTCGAGAAGGAGTACTGGGTCTTGGCCATGCAGACCGGCAGATTGCCGTAGCCTGCCTGTTCCCACGCATGCAACTGGTCGCGGATCGACTTGTCGGCGATCGCCTCGTCGCCGCGATAGATGCGCTTGACGATGGTGTTGACCTTCTCGAACAGCGGCATCTCGTCCGGGTAAAGCGGCGAGAACTGCGAAGCGCCGGATTCGGCGATCTCGACGACCTTCTTCGCCAGGTCCTCGATGCCGGCCGAGCCTTGAGCCCAGTGCTTGCACAGGATCGCCTCGGCGCCCTGCGCCTTGACGAAGTCCTTCATCGCCTGGATCTCGGCGTCGGTGTCGGTGGTGAAGTGGTTGATCGCCACCACCGCCGGCACGCCGAACTGCTTCACGTTCTCGATGTGACGGCCGAGGTTGAGGCAGCCCTTCTTGACCGCTTCGATGTTTTCCTTGCCGAGATCTTCCTTCTTGATGCCGCCATTCATCTTCATGGCGCGCACGGTGGCGACGATCACGGCGGCCGCCGGCTGGAGCCCGGCCTTGCGGCACTTGATGTCGAAGAATTTTTCGGCTCCCAGGTCGGCGCCGAAGCCGGCTTCGGTCACGACGTAGTCGGCAAGCTTCAGCGCCGTCGTGGTGGCGACGACCGAGTTGCAGCCATGCGCGATGTTGGCGAACGGGCCGCCATGCACGAAGGCCGGGTTGTTCTCCAGCGTCTGCACCAGGTTGGGCTGGATGGCGTCCTTCAAAAGCACGGCCATGGCGCCGTCGGCCTTGAGGTCGCGGGCATAGACCGGCGACTTGTCGCGGCGGTAGGCGACGATGATGTCGCCGAGGCGCTTCTCAAGATCCTTGAGGTCGGTGGCAAGGCACAGGATCGCCATGACTTCCGAAGCGACGGTGATGTCGAAGCCGGCCTCGCGAGGGAAGCCGTTGGCGACGCCGCCCAGCGAACAGATGATCTCGCGCAGCGCCCGGTCGTTCATGTCCATGACGCGGCGCCAGGCGACACGGCGGGTATCGATGCCGAGCTCGTTGCCCCAGTAGATGTGGTTGTCGATCAGCGCCGAAAGCAGGTTGTGGGCCGTGGTGATCGCGTGGAAGTCGCCGGTGAAGTGGAGGTTCATATCGTCCATCGGCACCACCTGGGCCAGGCCGCCGCCGGCGGCGCCACCCTTCATGCCGAAGTTCGGGCCGAGCGAGGCTTCGCGGATGCACACGATCGCCTTCTTGCCGACGCGGTTCAGGCCGTCGCCGAGGCCGACCGTGGTGGTCGTCTTGCCTTCGCCGGCAGGCGTCGGGTTGATGGCGGTGACGAGGATCAGCTTGCCGTCCTTGTTGCCCCGCACCGATTTGATGAATTCGGCCGAGACCTTCGCCTTGTCGTGGCCATAGGGCAGCAGGTGCTCGTAAGGGATGCCGATCTTGGCGCCGATCTCCTGGATCGGTTTCTTCCTGGCGGCGCGCGCGATCTCGATGTCGGACTTCACTTCGGCCATGACGGCTTTCCTCTGGATTGGGCGGTGGAGGGGAGGGGTTCGATCACTACAGCAATTCCAGGAAAAGTGTGAGCCGGTCTGCCGTCCGGAATTGCGTTAAAACGAGGAAACAGGGCGGTTCTGCGTTTCCGCCCGGACGCAAGGGCATGTTCTAACCCTGTCGCTGTCACGGCGTCAACTTTCATGCAACTATGTTTCCTGTGAAGAAATTACTGCGTTCCCGGCCGACCTTCCAAGGGTCTTTGGCGCCCGGTCGTTGCGAGCGTATAGAAGCCAGAGCAGGGATCGTTCCGCCGTCTCAAAACAGCCGCGCAATGCGCGGAATGCGACAGACGCGACGGCGCAAATCCGCCACCCTCCTGCTGTGGCGGCAGCGCTATTGGCTGAGCACGTTGCTGATCTCGACCATGTTGGAGCGCACGCGCAGGATATAGAAGCCCATGGTCGTCAGATGCGTCGGCAACAGCCAGCCGTCCTCGCGGCCGTTGGCGATGATGAAGGGCTGGATGCGCAGTGCCGAGACGAATTGCGCGTCCATGGTGTCCCACAAATTCTGCAGGTGCTTTTCCTTGATCACGTCCTCGAAGTCGGCCTGCGCCGCTTTCATCAGGCCGTAATAGGCGTAGAGCTGGCCATAGGCGAACCAGAAGCGGTCGTCGGCGCGGAAGTCGAACCAGCCGTCATTATGGTTCTCGGCGCGCTCCTTCAAGATCGCGGAGGTCGAGCCGATGTCGCTGGCGATGCGGTCGATATATTGCTTCAGATTGTCGGCGCGGGCATCGAACGTCGCCTGACAGCTGGCAAGGCGAGCGTTGAAGGAGCGCAGCTTGCGCACCGCGTCGCGGTAGTAGCTCGGCGTCGGCGTCTTGGGGCCGAACGGGTTGAGGCCGAAATACCAGGTCTCTTCGTCGAATTGCAGATTGCCGCGTGCATCCTGCAGGTCGGCGTCGATCTGCGAGGTGGTGCGCACGCGGCCGAGATTGTCGGCAAGCTCGGTGGCGGTGCGCCGGACCGCCTGGTTGATGCCGCGCTGAAAAGAGGCCTTGTTGTCCATCCACGGCGTATGGTCCCAGTCGATGCCGAGCAAGCCGAGCTTGTAAAGGATCATCGAGGAGACCCAGGCATTCTGGTTGACGTTGAAGTCTGTCAGATCGGCAGCCACCTGGGCTATCCCTGAGTTGCCGCAGGTCTTGGCGGTGTCGGTGCCAGCGCCGGCGGAGACCTGCTCGCCGGCCGAGACGCTGCGCTTCTCGAAGGTGTATTTGTCGGGATAGTTCGGGTCGAAATTGTTCCACCACTGGGTGGCGTAGAAGAAGTTGGCGTAAAGGCCGATCAAAACCAGCAAGGCGAGGCCGACCACCGCCTTCAGGATCCAGCCGCGCTGGCCGTACCAGCGGCCGGCCCATATGAACGGCCAGAGAATAATGCCAACGACGACGCCTATGCCGCGGCCGATCCACTGGAAAATCCGGGTGAAGAAATTCACGATCGGATCAAGCATGGCTCTCGTCACCCCCTCAGTCCGTCAAGCCGTAAAGGCGCGCGCGGAATGCAGCCTTGTCCTTCAAATATGTGGTTTTCAGAACGTCCACAACATGCGATCGCCATGCATCGCTGAAGCCGTCGAAGTCCTTGTAGAAGCCCGGTTTATTGAAGACGTAGCGCGAGACGAAGTCCTGCGGCACGAAATCCGAGATCAACTGATTGGTGAGCCAAGCATCGGGATGATCGGGCTTGGCGCGCACAACCAGGAAGCGCTGGCGCGGCGGCACATCTTCAAGCTTCAGGTGGCCGAACTGGGCGATCTCGCGCTTGGCGGCGTTGAGGAAGGGGAAATTGCCGTCGCTGGCAATCAGGTCGGCATGGCCGTGGATCCAGGTCTGCAGCCAGACCTTGTCGACGTCCGTCAGGTTGCGGTTGGGCTCAGCATCGCGGATCAGCGCCCGGACCACCATCTCGGCGCGGTGCTCCAGATAGCCCGAGGTCTCGATCCAGGAAGCGCGCGGCAGGTCAAGACGGCCGGTGGCGGCGAGGAAGCGGAACACCCTGTCGGCGTCGTTGATCGACAGATAGCTCACCTGCCAGGGCCGCGAGCGGCGGAAGCCGGGCGCAGCCGGATCGCTGATCACCGTCGTCATGTCGGGGTCGACGAAGACGTAGAGCCCGCCGAAATGGCTGGTCCAGTAGGCGTTGTGGCGGAAGATCACCTGATCGGGCACCAGCGCGTTCTCGCGGATGTCGCCGCAGACCTTGGCGAGGCCGACCATGCGCTCGAGCATGGCGTTGTCGCGCCAGGCGTCGGGCTCCTGCTTCAGCCGGTCGACCAGCTTGCCGAGCTCGGCCGCCTTGCCGAGCACGTCCTCGGCCGACAAAACCTTGAACTCGACCTGATTGATCGACAGCAGGTCCTCGATGTCGTCGACCTTGGGGACGGAGTCCTCGATCTCGCCGTAGATGACGTCCTTGATGGTCAGCGCGTCGATGGCACGCTGGTTCTTGGACATGAACTCGAACATCAGCTGCGAGGTGTTGGAGAAGGCGGTGTGCACGACCGGCAAATCGATCTGCGACGGGGTCAGGATGATGAAGCGGCGGTTGACCTCGTTGGGATCGAGATAGCCGTAATCGCCGCATTCCTCGGCCACCTCGGGCGAGAAACCGGTGCGGTCGATCTGGAAGCTCGTCAGCTTGGTCGGCTCGAGGCCGAAGGCGACGAGAGCCTTGTTGTAGCGCTGGATGAGATGCGGCTCATCGACGACGAGCAGCCTGCCATAGATCAGCTCGTTGTCGCGCAGAAGGTCGGGCTTTTTGGCGGGACGGGTCATTGGCAAAGGTCCGACGGATGTAGCCTCGAAAGGCGAAGCGGCGACGCCGACGCCCCCCTCTCCCCGTTCTTGACGGGGAGAGGGTAAGGGTGAGGGGCGGCGCCAACGATCAAAGATTTGTCTCCCCGTAGCCGCTGGCAGCAATAAATCGAAGCTCGTGCGTCTCGATCAGACGATCGAGACGGCATTCGATCGCAGCAAGTATGGTTTCGAGCACCGCAGGCAAAATCAGCGAAATAATTGCCTATCAGAAACTGCCGCACAAACTTATGGCCGTTCAATCGTCTGTCGCGCAGTTCCATCCAAAGAGCTGTTTCCGCGTCGTTATCCGACTGCCGGAGGCGTCTTGCCCGTTTCGTTGTAGCGACTTCTGGTCCACGCACGGCGCTGCCCCTCACCCTTACCCTCTCCCCGTGAAGGACGGGGAGAGGGAGGCGCCGACGTTGGCACCACATCCTTCCGCACTTGCGGGCAGCGAAGGAAGCCTACGCATTCCAAAGCCCCCTTTTCTTCAACTCCTCCATCTCGCGCACGGCGCGTTCGCGCAGACGCGCGTCGCGCAAAAGCTTCTCGACCGCCGCGTCGTCGGACTTGTCGGAGTAGCGGAATTCGGAATCGGCGTAGCGGTTGATCTCCTGCATGACCATCTCCATCGAGAACGGCCCGCGCAACTCCTCGATCATCGCCTTCTTGTCGTCGTAGCTCTTGTGCATGAAGGCTTCCGGCTTCTCGAACCAGTCGTCCGGCAGCTCGATGTCCATGGCGCGCATCTTGATGGCGTCGGTGACGTTCTTGATGGCGCGGCCGGTGAAGCGCGGTTCGGCATCCTTGATCATGTGCAGGTAGGTGCCGATATCGGCCATCGTCTTCGGCGCGCCGTTTTCCTTCATGTAGCGCTCATAGACCTTCATCAGCCCATCTTCCTGCGGCTTCTCGTGCTCCTCATAAGCCGCAGTCACCGCGCGCTGGATTTCCTGCGCGGCATAGAGCTCGTGCTTGCCCAGCGGGATCTTGTGGTTCTTGCCGGCGAGCAGCACGAAGATGTCGATGTAGTCGTCGCGGCTCTGCGGGCCGTCGACCAGCCAGCGGGCGCCGGCGCGCTGGCGCAGCGCATCGTCGACATTTTCGGGGTAGTTGGAAAACATGCCGAAGGAGCAGTTGCCGCGCACCACGGTGGAAGCGCCGGCGAATGCGTCCATGAGGACGCCCGTGATCTCCTGCTGGCCGGCGGATGCGCGGTCATCGGAGCGGCGCGCCGCAACCTGGTCGATGTCGTCGATGGTGCCGAAACCGATGGCCCGCGGACTGAGCACATTGTTGATGAACTGCCGGCAGTTCTGGCCGGACTTGCCCTGGTAGGAAGAAATCTGGTCGACCCCGAAATTCTCGTAGACGAAGGGATAGCCGGCGACCTGACAATAGTTGTTGACGAGGCCGGCGATCATCTGGATCAGCGTCGTCTTGCCGGTGCCTGGCGCGCCGTCGCCGATGAAGGTGAACAGAAAGCCGCCGAGCTCGACGAAGGGGTTCAGCTCGCGTTCGAAATCATAGGCCATCAGCATCTTGGCAAGCTTGACCGACTGGTATTTGGCAATGTGATTGCCGACGACCTCTTCCGGCTTCTTGAAGGTCATCACCAGCGGCTTCAAGCGCTTGCCGGGCGCGACGTCGAAACCGTCGAGGGTGAAGTCGTCGGCATCGATGCGGATATGCGCGTTCTCGAACGGACCGATGCCGTCGAAGCGCCCCTTGCGCGCGAGCAGCCCGTCGATGGCGACGCGGGCGAATGCGCGCGCCCTGGTCATCAGATCGGCATCGTCCTTGGAGCCGGCAATCGCCTTGTCGAGGCCGGCCACGATCGACTTCACCGCGTCCTGTGGCGTGTCGAACAGGAAGTCGGGTTCGGGACTGTCGTTCGGCGCCTCGCCGTCGCTGTCGATCAGCTGGAACAGGTAGGAGGCGAAGCTGAAAGCCGAAACATAGGCGGAGGCCGACAGCAGCTTCTTGAATGTCGCCGCCTCGTCGCCTTCGAGCGGGGTACGCGCGTTCTTGGCCTGCAGGCTTTCGAGATCGGATCCCTCGGCAAAGACATCCGATATGGCCAGCGCGATCGCCAGGCCGCGGCGGGCGCGATAGAGAAGCATGTGCTGCGGGATGCTCATCAGCTGGTCGTCGGGATGGATTGCGGCGACCGTTTTCGACAGTTCGACCTCGCGCGTGCGGCGCACCGAACCGGCCGAGACGGTCGAGACGAAGCGCCGGTTGGTGCCGGCGAGCGCGGTGCCGGACTCGCGCGATGGATCCTCCAGCACGACGATGCGGGTGATGAAGCTCTGCGCGGTGGCGCGATGCTTTTCGATTGTCGATTCCGAGATCGTGGTCAGCCCGGTGTCCATTACGGATGCTCCGCGGTTCGACGGTCACACATCGCTGATGACCTGCCCTTTGGACAGGATGTGGACCTTGTAGCCGGAAAAGATCTTCTGCGCTTCGCCCGCGGCATAGAGCGCCTGATAGGCCTCGTGCGGGATCAGCGCGTGGTTTTCATAGCTGGAGACGCCTTGGCGCGCGGCTTCGAGGTCGTCGGTGTTGATGAAGAATTCCTGCGTCGTCTTTTCGCTGGAGAACAGCCCCTTGCGGCCGGGCTTCTCGGACTTGGAAAAGACTTCCTGGATGGTCCAGGTGAGCAGCCAGGCGTTCTCCGGCTTGCGCACCTTGGCCAGAACCTCGGTCACGGTCGAATTGTTCTCGGTGATCCCGGCCGAATAGAACGGGCCGAGCACGACGCGCCGCAACTGCTTCGGGTGCAGCGGCTCGAAATCCTTGTCGAGATTGACCGCGATGGTCGCCGGCGACAGCGTGTAGGCGGAATTCTTCTCGGTGAAATCGTCGAAGCGGTGGGCAAGCTCGGGGTTGAGCAGGCCATCGACAGGAAGCGGAATGTCGATCTTCTCGTTCAGCTTGCCGTTCGCGTCGACGAGCTGTCGCACCATGCTCTCGGAGGAGTCCTCGACCGTCACCATATAGATCAGCGGCAGGTTGGCGCTGCCGTCGAACGAGGCCCAGTGGACGAGGTAGTAAGGCCGCATGGTCTTGGGATTGACCGAGACTTTGGCCGTCTGCGCCAGGGTGAACGGACCGAAGGTGGTCTCGCTCTTGACACCCTCCAGATAGAGCCGCTCGGCCATCGACCTTTGCAGCGCCACAGGAAATTCCTTGTGGCGCAGGATGAAGTCGGCCATCTCCTCGCGCAACTCGCCGGCCTGCGGAATGTTGGCCAACCGGCTATCTGCCTGTCGGCGGTCGTTCTCCAATTCGAGCAGATTCTGGAACACCGGATAGCCGCTGTCGGCGCGCGAAATGCGGAACGTATCCATGAAGCCCAGCCGGTTGCGCCAGCAGTCGAATGAGTTCTCCAGCCGGGCGATATATTGGGCGACGATCTTGGCGACGATGCCGTGCCGGTAGAGCGGCGAGCGGTCGTCGCGCATGAACACTTCCAGCCCGCTCAGCGCCGCGGTGATGGCGAAGAAGTAGCGCGCCGCCGCTTCATTTTCGGGGGTCATGGCACCGCCGTGTCGAAGAATGCCGTCACACCGCCTACTGCTGCACGTAGGTCGCCGAATTGTGCTTCTTCATCACCTCGTCGAAGCGGCGGGCGAAGGCATCGTCGGCGAGTTTTTTGCGGCGCTGGATGTCGGCGGTGGCCACCATATTCTTCTCGTGCATCTCCAAGAGATCGCCGATGTGCTTCTGCGAAGCGGCGCCGATGCCGGCCATCGTCTCCTCGGCCGTGTTGTCGACCTGGCTGCCCAGCGTGTTGATCTTGTGGGCGACGTCCTGCTGGGCGGCGGTCTTCAGCGAGTCTTCCAGAGCTTTGTAGAGCACGATGCGCTGCTCGGTGTCGATTGTCAGCTTGTTGATCAGCGTCGACTGCGCGGCGATCTGGTTGTTGAGGGAATCGACAAACGTCTGAAACATCGAGGTGTAGCGCTCCAGCGTCTGGCTTTCGGCCAGCAGCTCCTGCTCCTTGGCCTGCTTCTCGTTGTACTCGGTCGCCATCTTCGAACGCTCGCCCTCGAGCTGGGTGCGCTCCTTCTGGCTGGTCGAGGCGGCGATCTTGTTCTCGACGTCGAGCAGCATCGGGTTGAGTTCCTCGATGCGTTTCTGCACCGCCTCGAGATTGGTCATGGTCGCCTTGCGGCGCTCGATCACCTGCGACAGGCTTGCTTCGGAGGTCTTGTAACGCTGGTCTAGGATCTGCTTCTGGGCTTTCAGGATGCCGACGATGGTGTCCGATTTCGCCAGCAGCTCCTGCAAATTGCCGGCGAGCGACATGTTGCGCACGCGGTCGGTGCGCATGCGCTGTTTGCGCTGCTCGGAGAAGACGCCGACGAGATTTTCCCAGCCGGTGTAGCTCTTCATGCTCTCGAATTCGGCGCCGAAGACATTGGTGGCGTCCTCCAGCCCGATGATCAGGTCGGCGATATTGCCTTCCATGACCTTCTGCTGTTTCAGGACGTCCTCGATGCGGGCGTTCTCGAGGTCGAAATTGGCATCGCCGATCTTCCTGTCGGCCTGCGCCAGCGTGTCGAGCACGGTTCCGGACTGCTCGATCTTAGTGCGCATGTCCTCGACGACCTGCTTGGTCTTGGCAATTTCGGCATCGAAATTCTGCAACGTCGCCATAGGGGCCTCCCGCTTCGGCATCCGGTTTCGTGTCGCACGTCGCCGAATATATGTGGGGGCTCAAGCGATTGAAAGAAGGAAGACAGGGAGACGTGGCAAAACAAAAGAATTGGCCAGGTCCTTGAAAGATAAGGCAAGCATGCTCATGCCGGAGTAATGCGCGCCGCCTTCAGGCAGCTTTAGCTGGTATGCCTTAAGCTCTTGTTTTTGCGGACAAGCTGCGGCGCTGGGAAGTGTGCCAAATCTCTTGTGGCGGATCGTGGCAATCAAGCGGCCATCAGCCGGCGCATGGCAGCGATTGCCCAACTTACTCGGAAGTCGCGAGGCTCCCGTCTCAGTTGCGGGCAAAGCCGATGAAGTCGTCGGGCGCAGCCCTGCCCATTTCCTCTTCCCAGTGCCGGCGGCAGAGCGAGACATAGACGTCCTTGCCGATCGCCACCTGCTCGCCTTGCTTTGCCACCTTGCCGTCGGGACCGAGGCGAACGACCATCGTCGCCTTGCGGCCGCAGCGGCAGATGGTGCGCACTTCGCGCAGATCGTCGGCGATGGCGAGCAGCGCGCGCGAGCCGGAAAACAACTTGCCCTGGAAATCGGTGCGCAGGCCGTAGCACATGACCGGGATGTTCAGCCGGTCGGCGATGCGGGCCAGCTGCCAGACCTGCTCCTCCTCGAGGAACTGCGCCTCGTCGACGAAGATGCAATGCACGGTGGTATGCTCATGATGCTCGGCGACGCGGGCGTAGAGATCGTCGCCGTCGCGGAACATCTCGGCCTCGGTTTCGAGACCGATGCGCGACGAGATCAGTCCCTTGTCGCCGTTGCGATAATGGCCGGCGACGAACAGCATCGTCGTCATGCCGCGTTCGCGATAGTTGTAGGATGCTTGCAGGAGCATCGTCGTCTTGCCGGCATTCATCGTTGCGTAGTTGAAGTAGAGCTTGGCCATATGGGTGTTTAAGCTCAATTGCCGCGGCGCGGGGAAGGGGCCGCGGGCTCCTTCCACCAAAAAAGCGGGCCCGCCGGAAAGCGCGGCATGTCGCTGAATGGCAAGCGCGCGCCGTTGATCGCGGTGTGGAACCGCTTGAAACCGCATCAAAATGGTGTTTGGCTGGCGAAACAAGGCGGGCGCAAGAACCGTGACTTCGCGCCGCTTTAAAAAACCGCAATGGGAGAAAGTTCATGTCGCGTATGAAATCCTTCGTCGCCGGCCTCGGGCTGGCGGCGCTTCTGTCCACGACCGCGGCCTATGCCGGCGATCCGGCGAGCTGCAAGGCCGTGCGTCTGTCCGATGTCGGCTGGACCGATATCCAGGCAACCACCGGGGTGGCTTCGGTGCTGCTCACCGCGCTCGGCTACGAGCCGCAGGTGATCCAGCTTTCGGTGCCGGTAACTTATGCGTCGCTGAAGAACAAGGACCTCGACGTCTTTCTCGGCAACTGGATGCCGTCGATGACCAATGACATCAAGGACTATACCGCCGACGGCTCGGTCGAGACGGTAAGCACCAACCTGACCGGCGCCGGCTACGGCATCGTCGTGCCGACCTATGTCGCAGATGCGGGCGTCAAGACGCTGACCGATCTCGGCAAGTTCAAGGACAAGTTCAATGGCAAGATCTACGGCATCGAGGCCGGCAATGACGGCAACCGCATCATCCTCGACATGATCAAGAACCCGAAGGACAATCTCGAAGGCTTCGAGCTGGTCGAGTCCTCGGAAGCCGGCATGCTGACGCAAGCCGAGCAGTCGATGAAGAACAATGAGTGGATCGCCTTCCTCGGCTGGACGCCGCATCCGGTGATGGGCGCCATGAAGATCACCTATCTCGACGGGATGGGCGACAGCGGTTTCGGCGCCGCCACCGTCTATACCAACACGCGCAAGGGCTACACCACCGAGTGCCCGAATGCCGGCAAGTTCATCTCCAACCTGAAATTCAATCTCGACATGGAAGGCGAGATGATGGACGCGATCCTGAAAGGCGGCGATGCCCAGACGGTCGCGACCGACTGGCTGAAGAAGCATCCGGACGCGATCGCGCCCTGGATCGCCGGCGTGACCACCTTCGACGGCGGCGATGCGGCTGCGGCCATCAAGACCGCGCTCGGGAGCTGAGCCGGCTTTGAGTCCGGCATGATCTCCGGAAAGGGGCAGCCGCTGGAAAAGGCTGCCCTTTTTCATATGCTGTGAGAAGGTGACCGCTCGGCAAGGGCGGCAAGGATCAAAGAGGGGAAAGATGGATCCGATCTCGAAATTTCTGGTCGCCTACAAGATTCCCATAGGTCCATGGGGCAAGGCCTTTTTCGGCTTCCTCACCGAGAATTTCGACACCGTCTTCAGGGCCTTTTCGAACGGCCTGAATTTCATCCTTGACGGGGCGGTGGACCTCCTGCTGATGCTGCCGCCGGTGCTGCTGGCCCTGGTCGTCGCCGTCATCGCCTGGTTCCTGCAACGCTCGCGGCCACTCGCCATCGGCGTCTTCATCGGCCTCATCTTCATCATCAACCAGAACCTCTGGAAGCAGACGGTGCAGACACTGGTGCTGGTGGTGGCCGCCGCCGCCATGGCAATGGCGATCGGCGTGCCGCTCGGCATCTGGGCGGCGCACAAGCCGAAGGTCTACCGCGTGATGCTGCCGGTGCTTGACCTGATGCAGACGCTGCCGACCTTCGTCTACCTGATCCCGGTGCTGACGCTATTCGGGCTCGGCAACGCGCCCGGCCTCATCGTCACCATCATCTTCGTCATCCCGACGGCGGTGCGTCTCACCCATCTCGGCATCGTCTCGGTGCCCAAGGCGATCATCGAGGCGGGCGAGTCCTTCGGCGCCACCAAGAACCAGCTTCTGTGGAAGGTCGAATTGCCCTCGGCGCTGCCCACGATCATGGCGGGGCTGACCCAGTCGATCATGCTGTCGCTGTCGATGGTGGTGTTCGCGGCGCTGATCGGCGCCGGCGGTCTCGGCACCGAAATCAACCGCGCGCTGGGCTCCCGCAAGATCGACCTCGGGCTTGAAGCAGGCCTTGCCATCGTCGTGCTCGCCATCGTGCTCGATCGCATGACCCGCATCGGCGTTGGAGGCAAGAAATGACCGTCGCCGTCGATTTCAAGAATGTCGATATCGTCTTCGGTGCCGACCAGGCGAAATCCCTCGCGCTGATCGACCAGGGCGCAACCCGCGCCGAAATCCTCGAAAAGACCGGCAACGTGCTGGGCTGCGCCGGCGCCAACCTCACCGTGCATGAGGGCGAAATCTCGGTGCTGATGGGCCTTTCCGGCTCCGGCAAGTCGACGCTGCTGAGAGCCGTCAACCGGTTGAACGTGGTGTCGCGCGGCCAGGTGCTGGTCAATGACGGCGACCGCACGGTCGACGTCGTCACCTGCGACGAGCCGACACTGAGACGACTGCGGCAGAAGCAGGTGGCGATGGTGTTCCAGCAGTTCGGCCTGCTGCCATGGCGCACGGTCGAGGAGAATGTCGGCTTCGGCCTGGAGCTCGCCGGCGTGCCGGAGGCCGAGCGCAAGGCACGGGTGCAGAAGCAGCTCCAGCTGGTCCATCTCGACCAATGGTCGAAGAAATACGCGCATGAACTTTCGGGCGGCATGCAGCAGCGCGTCGGCCTCGCCCGCGCCTTCGCCACCGAGGCGCCGATCCTGTTGATGGACGAGCCGTTCTCGGCCCTCGATCCGCTGATCCGCACCAAGCTGCAGGACGAGCTCCTGCAGCTCCAGGCGGCGCTGAAGAAGACCATCATCTTCGTCAGCCATGACCTCGAGGAGGCGCTGAAGATCGGCAGCCACATCACGATCATGGAAGGCGGGCGCATCGTCCAGACCGGCGCGCCGGAAGACATCGTGCTCAAGCCGGCCAACGACTATGTCCGCGACTTCATCGCCAATGTGAATCCGCTCTCGGTGCTCACCGCCTGGAACGTGATGCGCGACCGCCGCGATCTCGAGCAGGGCGAGAATGGCTGGGTCTGGCTCGACCGGCGCAAGACGACGCGCTTCAAGATCGACGAGCATGGCCTGGTGGCGGCGGCCGAACGCGACGGCAAGCCGGCGGTGTGGGTATCCTGCGCCGAGGTCGAGAGGCAGCCGGAGGAGGGTGCGCAGGTGTTCTGGGCCAATCCCGGCACGTCGCTGAAGACGGTGATGCTCGCCATGCACCGCTCGCAGACGGCACCGGTGGCGCTGTTCGACGAAGGCTCGCGCTTCGTCGGCGCGATCGGCATCCGCGACGTGCTGAGCGCGGTGCTCAGGCGGTAGGAGCTCGGCCTTAGCTCGAGCATGAAGTGTTCGCTGGCGGGCACCTCATGCTTGATCTAGACTTGGTCGGCAGCCGGGGTGGGCCGCTCGCGCATGGGGCCGACAAAATGATCTTCCGTCAGCTTTTCGATTCCGTTTCGGGCACTTATTCCTATCTCCTCGCCAGCCGCCGCGGCGGCGAGGCACTGATCATCGATCCGGTGCTGGAGAAGGTCGAACGCTACCTGCAGCTGGTCAACGAGCTCGACCTCAGACTGGTCAAAGCGGTCGACACACATCTTCATGCCGACCACATCACCGGGCTCGGCGCGCTGCGCGACAGGACGCATTGCGTCACCGTGATGGGTGAGCAGACCAAGGCCGACGTCGTGTCGATGCGGCTTGCCGACGGCGACAAGCTTGCCATCGAGGGCCTGGCGCTGGACGTCGTCTATACGCCCGGCCACACCGACGATTCCTACAGCTTCGTCCTGCCGGACCGCGTCTTCACCGGCGACACGCTGCTCATTCGCGGCACCGGCCGCACCGACTTCCAGAACGGCGATCCGCGCCAGCAATATGACTCGATCTTCGGCCGACTGCTCAAGCTTCCCGACGAGACGCTGATCTTTCCGGCACACGACTACAAGGGCGAAACCGTGTCGACGATCGGCGAGGAAAAGGCCTTCAATCCGCGCCTGCAAGTGAAGTCGGCGGACGAATACGTGAACATCATGAACAACCTGAAGCTGTCCAATCCGAAGATGATGGACGTGGCCGTGCCGGCCAACATGCGGGTGGGGCTGCATCAGGACGACATCGCCAGCCGCGGCTGGGCAGTGACCGCCGAACAGGCGCTGGCACTGGTCGGTCGGCCCGACGTGGCGCTGATCGACCTGCGCGAGCAATCCGAACGGGATCGTCACGGCGTCATCCCCGGCGCGATCCATCTGCCCTACGCGCGGCTGCAGGAGAATATCGCCGCCGGCGGCATGCTGCACGAGCTGGCGAAATCGACAGCCAAGCAGATCCTGTTCTATTGCGCCTTCGGCGAGCGCTCGGCGATGGCCGTGCAGGCGGCGCAGGATCGCGGGATATCGAGCGCCCGCCACATCCAGGGCGGCATCGATGCGTGGCGGAAGGCCAGCGGTCCGCTGATGCACTGAGACCTGTTGATATTCAGGCGCCGGCCTGCGAACGCGCGTTTCCTGGTGCTCGTGTACTTCAACTACGCTCCGCTCAGGTTCTCGGAACCCGCAATTCTCGGCTCGGCCTGACCTCAATCGCAATACGCCTTTGGACGTGCCAGAAATCAATTCAATCCGATCAGCTTCGCGCCTCTGCGGAACAGGGCCTCGCCGTCCCGGTCGAAGCGGAAGGTGGCGATGAAATCGTCCGCCCGATAGTCGGGCCACGTGGTGCGGATCGCGGCGGCGAAGTTTCGTGCCTCGTCCTGGCGGCCGGCCAGCGCCAAGCAATGCGCGGCGATCGCCAGGATGATGACATGGGCGTTGGGCCTGGCCGCAGCTTTCAGCGCCCATTCGGCGGCTTCATCGTATTCGCCCAGCCGCGCATGGGCCATGGCCCGCGCGCCCATCATACCGAACAGCAGTGGGTCAAAGGGGCTGAGATGGCGCGAGTGATCGGAGGAGCCGATCGCCGATTGCGGATCGCCCGACTGCGAATGGACAAAGGACAGGGCATAGTGGCCGAGCGCGAAGTTCGGGCTGAGGTCGACGGCCTTTGCCAGTTCGAGCAGCGAGCCGTCCTGCTCGCCGCGCAGCCACAAGGCGCGGCCCATCGCCCAGTGCGCGGCCGGATTGCGGTCATCGACCAGGAGGCTGTGACCGGCAGTTGCGAAAGCCAGCGACGCCTCACGGTCGCGATCGCCCCAACGCTGAAAGGCATTCTGCCAATGCGTGAAGGAGAGGCCTGCATAGGCTCGGGCGAAGGTCGGGTCGAGCTTCAGGGCGTCATTGAAGAACTGCTGCGCCAGTTCGTTTTCCTGGCGGGTGAAGCGGTACATGTGCCAGAGCCCGCGATGATAGGCCTCCCACGCATTCAGCGAATTCGGCGCCTTCAGCATTGCCCGGTTTCGCTCGACGGTCGCGATCTCGGCGGCGATCGAAGAGACGATGCTGTTGCCGATGTCGTCTATCACCGTGAAGATCTCGTCCGGCCTGTGCTCGAAGGTCTCGGCCCATACGATCCTCGCGGTGCGGACCTCGACGAGCTCGACCGAGACGATCACCCTGCCCGAAAGGCTGCGGACCGAGCCTGTCGCCACATAGTCGACATTCAGCCGGCGCCCGGCGTCCTCCGGCGCGATGTCCTTCTCGGCCAGCGCGAAAACCGATCCGCGGGCAATGACGAAGAAATCGCGAAGCTTGGCGAGCCGCGTTATGATGTCGTGGGTCAGGCCGTCGGCAAGCCCGCCACGGAAATTGACGGCGCTTTCCGCGAACGGCATCACCGCCAACGAGGCCCGGCGCACCGATGCGGGTTCGGATTCGACGGCAACGATCGGTGCTTGCGGGGCCGGAAGAGCTAGCCCGGATCGCGCGCATGGCGTTGCGCTGGAATGGCGTGCCTTGATCTCGTGCCATGCTTCCCGCAAGGGAGCGACATCCAGCTCCTCGGAGCGGAAGAGTTCCGCCGCGGTCGCGATATGCTCCTCACCGGCGCCGATCTGTCCCCGCCGCGCAAGGTTTTCCAGCAGCGCCACATGGGCGCGGCCATCGAAGGGCGCGAGTTCCAGCCATCTGTCCAGATAGGCGCCCGCTTCATCGGCTCCCTGGGGGAACAGGCCGATGATGTGCTCCAGAACGGCGACGTGGCACGAGCTGAAACGGCGGCGTTGCGCGGTCAGCCAGCTGGTGAAATGCGGGCTCCGATCGAGCTCCAGCCCGTCAAGGAAATCGCCGGAGAAGAGCTGCGCAAGCGCCCGAAGACGCCCGAGGCTGAGCGTCTCGATCCCTTCGGCGACCGCTGTGGCGGCTTCAACGGCATCGACGTTCGTATCGGCAAGACGAAGCGCCACGGTGTCGCCCTCGGTCTCGACCCTCTGCCGGCCCGGTTGGTTAAGCGCGCCGCGAAGCTTGCTCAGGCACCAGCGAAGCTCGCCGCGCGGATCGTTCGGCACGTCCCACAGAAGCTCGCAAAGCCGGCTGCGGCTGACGGGATGTGGCGCGAGCGCCAGATAGGCCAGCAACGCGCGCAACTTGCGCGAAGAAGGCAATTTAACCGGCTCGCCGCCACGCGCGATCGTCAGTTGCCCAAGCAGTCGCAAGGACAGGGCGGCGGCAGTGTCGTTCGGGCTCGATCGGCTGGATTCCACGTATGTTCCCACGCTTTCTCCAACGCTCACCAGTTGGTCCATGTTCTATCACCAAAGACGACAGGAAGCATCCGGCAGCCCAATTCCATGCCGGAATGCCGCCGTTGCCGCATTCGCGGCAGGTCAAGCAACCTAACGCGGCAAGGTGTCGAAACCGCGCCGCCCAAGCCGCCGGTCTGTAACCGGCGCGTGAGATCGCGAGGAGAAAAGCCCATGTTGCAGAAGTTGAAAATCAGGACCACTGCCGGTCGCGGCCGGCTGTTCGACAGCATTCTCGACACCGTCGGCGACACGCCGGTCATCCGTATCAACAATCTCGGCCCCGGCCACGCGACCATCTATGTGAAGGCCGAGTTCTTCAATCCGGCGGCCTCGGTGAAGGATCGGCTGGCGCTCAACATCATCGAGGAAGGCGAGCGTAGCGGCAAGCTGAAGCCGGGCCAGACCGTCGTCGAGGCGACCAGCGGCAACACCGGTATCGGCCTTGCCATGGTCTGCGCGCAGAAGGGCTACCCGCTGGTGGTGACGATGGCCGACAGCTTCTCGATCGAGCGCCGCAAGCTGATGCGCATGCTTGGCGCCAAGGTGGTGCTGACGCCGCGCG
Source organism: Mesorhizobium sp. WSM3873 (assembly GCF_001672445.1). Lineage (NCBI taxonomy): Bacteria > Pseudomonadati > Pseudomonadota > Alphaproteobacteria > Hyphomicrobiales > Phyllobacteriaceae > Mesorhizobium > Mesorhizobium sp. WSM3873. The sequence goes on from NZ_LYTM01000012.1 coordinate 108,438, forward strand.
CCCAGAAGGGTTTCGGGATGTACAAGAAGGCGGTGGAACTCGCCGACGCCAACGGCTGGTTCCTGGCGCGCCAGTTCGAGACGGAAGCCAATGCCGCCATCCACGAGGCGACCACGGCGCGCGAGATCATCAACGATTTCGCAGGGTCGCGCCTCGACGTGCTGGTCACCGGCTACGGCACCGGCGGGACCGTGGCCGGCGTCGGCCGGGTGCTGCGCCGCGAGCGGCCGGATGTCCGCATCGTGCTTGCCGAACCGGCGAACGCGCAGCTTATCGGCAGCGGCAAGCCGCAGGAGCGTGGCCAGGGCGGTGCGCCGTCCGCCAGCCATCCGGCCTTCGAGCCGCATCCGATCCAGGGCTGGACGCCGGACTTCATCCCCAACGTGCTGCAGGAGGCGATCGACAAGCGCTACTATGACGATGTGGTGCCGATCGCCGGCCCGGAAGGCATTAAATGGGCCAAGGCCCTGGCGCAGCAGGAAGGCATCTTCACCGGCATTTCAGGCGGCGCCACCTTCGCCGTCGCGCGCCAGATCGCGGGCACCGCTCCGGCTGGCTCGGTGATCTTGTGCATGCTGCCCGACACCGGCGAGCGCTACATGTCGACCCCGCTCTTCGACGGCATCGAGGCTGAGATGGATGCCGAGGAGACGGCACTGTCGCGCTCGACACCAGGCTGCCAGTTCGACGCCTGAGGACAAATCGCGGCGCTGCTGTCCACTCGGATGGCGGCGCCGCGCGACGATCCAGGAATGATGGCGGGGGAGCAGCGAATGGACACTATGCAGGAAACAGCGGTGATGGATGAGACGCTCGACCCGCCAGACTGGGCCGAGATGCAGGCCCTGTCGCATCGGATCGTCGAGGATGCCGTCGCTTATCTCAAGGATGTCCGGGACCGTCCGGTGTGGCGCCAAATGCCGGTCGAGGTTCGCGCCTTCTTCTCGGCGCCGCTGCCGCGCTCGCCGGCACCGATAGCCGAGGTCTATGGCGATGTCGCCCGCAACGTCATGGCCTATCCGATGGGCAACATCCATCCGCGCTTCTGGTCCTGGTATATGGGGTCAAGCAATTTCACGGGCGCGCTGGGCGATTTCCTGGCGGCGATCCAGGGCTCGAACCTCGGCGGCGGCAATCACGCCGCCGGGCTGATGGACAGCCAGGTGGTCGACTGGTGCAAGGAGATGGTGGGCTTCCCGGCTTCGGCCAGCGGCACGCTTGTCAGCGGCGGCTCGATGGCCAACCTCATCGGTTTGACCGTGGCGCGCAATGCCAAAGCAGGCGTCGACGTGCGCGAAAGGGGTGTCGGGGCGATCCCAAAACCGTTGCGCTTCTATGCCTCGGACCAAGTCCATTCCTGCCACCGCAAGGCCATGGAAGCGCTCGGCCTCGGCAACCGGGCGCTGCGGCGGGTCGCGACCGACGCCGATCTGCGCATCGATGTCGATGCGCTCAAGACCGCCATCGCGGATGACCGCGCGGCAGGTTTCAAGCCGGCTTGCATCATCGGCACCGCGGGAACCGTCAACACGGGCGCGATCGACGACTTGCGGGCGCTGGCCGTGTTGGCGGCAGAGGAAGACCTCTGGTTTCATGTCGATGGCTGCATCGGCGCCCTGATCGCCATCGCGCCTGAAAACAGATCGCTCGTCGCCGGCATCGAACGCGCCCATTCCGTCGCGCTCGACCCGCACAAATGGCTGCACGCGCCCTTCGAAGCGGGCTGTGCGCTGGTTCGCGACGCCGTCGCCCACCGCAACGCCTTCGCCGTCACGCCGGAATATCTGGAATCGACGCCGCGTGGCCTCGCCTCAGGGCAATGGCTGCACGACTATGGCCTGCAGACATCGCGCGGTTTTCGCGCGCTCAAGATCTGGATGTCGCTCAAGGAGCATGGCATCGAGAAATTCGGGCGGCTGATCGACCAGAACATCGCCCAGGCCGGCTATCTGACCGAGCTGATCCGGGCCGAGCCGGCGCTCGAGCTGACGGCGCCGACCACCATCAACATCGTCTGCTTCCGCCATCGCCTGGACGGCGCCTCCGAGGAACAGCTCAAGGCGTTCAACACCGAAATCATGCTCAGGCTGCAGGAAGAAGGCATTGCAGCCGTGTCCGACACCACGGTGCACGGGCAGCATTGCCTGCGGGTCGCGATCACCAACCACCGCACCCGCCGCGACGACCTCGACCTCCTGCTGCGTGAGACGCTTCGCATCGGAGCGGAAATCAGGGCCGCGGCGCTACCAGACTGACGAGATTGCGCAAGATATGTCATTCCGGCAGGCCGGCCAGCCGTAGCGCTTCGACATATTTGGCGAAATATTCTGGCCTGATCTGCCCCACCCGGTGCTTGAGGTTGGAAAGCTTCAGTTGCGGGTCGAGCTCCAGTGAGCGCGCGATGTGCCTGCTCGCGGCATCCCGCCTGCCGGCCATGGCGTTGCTGGCGGCCGCCACACGCAGGCCGGTGAGATAATAGGGCTGCGCGCGCGACGCCGCCTCGGCGAGCGGCCAGGCGGCGTCGTAGCGGCCGGCCACGAAGTGAGCGAAGGCAGTGAAGGTCTGCATGAAGAAGGTCAGCGGATCGAGCGGGCTCAGCCGCCTTGCCCGCGACATGTGCTCGATTGCGATGTCCGGGTCGTCATGGCAGGCCTTGAGGCAGCCGCTGGCGCTCCAGGCGGCTGCGCAGTTCGGGTTGAGCACGAGCGCGCGGTCGGCCAGTGCCGATCCGGCCTCGTAGTCGCCGGTGACATAACCCAGCGCCAGGCCGCTGAAAGCCAGCGCCACCGCATCGTCCTTGCCGGCGATAGCCACGTCGCCGACGAGCCTGGATACCTCGGCTGTTTCCTTCTGCCGGTCGGTCATCCAGCCATTCGCCATGCGCCAGAAATAGCACCAGGCGGCAGCGCCTTCCGCGGCGGCAAAATCGGGGTCGAGCTGGATGGCCCTGTAGAACTGTGGCAACGCCTCCTCCAGCCCTTCTCTCGTCCAGCGGTAAAGGCTCGCCATGCCGCGCAGATAGTGGTCATAAGCGTCGAGGCTCTCGGTGGGCTTGCGCTTGGCCCGCGCCATCTCGGCCTGTTCGAGTCTGGGTGAAATTGCGCCGATGACACTGGAGGCAACGAGGTCCTGCAGTTCGAACACCTCCGAGACATCGCCTTCGAAGCGGTCGGCCCAGAGATTTACTCCCGCCGACGCCTCGATAAGCTGACCTGCCACCCGAAGCCGGCTGCCGGCCTTGCGGACACTGCCCTCCAGCACATAGCGCACCCCGAGCTCGCGTGCCACGCGGGTGATGTCAACCGCCTGGCCCTTGTAGGCGAAGGCGGAATTCCGCGCGATCACGAACAGCCAGCTGACATGCGACAGCGCCGTCGTGATCTCCTCGACAACGCCGTCAGTGAAATATTCCTGCTCGGCGTCGCCGCTCATGTTCTGGAACGGCAGGACCGCGATCGACGGCTTTTCCGGCACCGAAACGACAGGGCGAGGCGCCTTCGCTTCCAGGCGGGAAAGTTCGGCCTCGGGCTGGCCATAGTCGGCTATCGAACCCTTCAGCTCCATTGGCGCCTCGATGCGTTCGATCAGCGCCCGCGTCGCTTCCTCAGGCTCGACACCGAGCTCGCGCTTGAGCGCTTCCTTACAGGCCAGGAACTGACGAAAGGCGTCGTTGGTCCGGCCGTGGCGGCGGAAGACGCGGATCAGGGCGCGGTGGGCCTGCTCGGCGCATGGGTCGGACGTCACTAGCCGCTCAGCCAGTCTTTCGCAGGCCTGCTCCTCGCGTTCACCGAGTTCCGGCAGGAGGCTCAGCCGTTCGGCCAGGTCCAACGCCTTGCGGGTGTAGTTCGCCCGAAGCGGCGCAAGCCATTCGTCGATTTCGCCGGGGGATGGCAGTCCGTCCAGCAGGTCGCCCCGGTACAGGTCGGCAGCTGCCGCGAGGCTCGCGCCGTCATCGGCCTGGCAGTTCCGGTCGAAAATCCAGATGTCGGCCTCGTTGTCATTCGCCACCAGCCAGATGGTGTCGGCATTGCCTTCGATGCGAATGGCCTCGTTGCCGGTGGACGGAAACAGCCGCCTGATGTCGACCAGGGCCTGGCGCAGGCTGTTTCGCGCCTGCTGCTCGCCGCTGTCGGTCCACAGCATCGCCGCCACCTTCTCGCGGCGAAGCCCTTTCGGGCCGGCCAGAACCAGCGCGGCAAAGAGCAGCGACGTCTTGCGCGTCGCGAAGTGCAGAGGTTGCCCGCCTGCGGAGACAACCTCGATGCCGCCAAGCAATCGAATGTGCATCCGGGGCCCCGTGAAACAGCGTCAAGCAGAATACCATGTCCCGCCGCCGACTTAACGACGATTTTGCGGGCTTTTTCCTGCGGTTTCACGCCTGGACGAACGTTGCCAAAGCGCGCCGATGAGACACTGCCCTCGTGAGTTCGAATGAGGGAGAATGACAATGACCTACATCAATATCAGAACCTGCCAGCCGAGCATCCGAGTTGCCGGCACGCTCGCCGCCAATATCGCGTTAGTCTTCGCCGGGTTCCAGCGCCGGTATCAGGACGCCATGCAGCGCAGGGCTTTGGACGGTCTGTCCATTTCGGAGCTGAAGGATTTCGGCTATCCGGCCGATGAAGCCCCCGCCGATGCTGCCGCGCGCAGCCGCACCGCCGGGCGCCGCCCGCTGCGGTGAATCCGTCGCTTCTCCCGGAATTCAGGCCAGCGGCGCGCCCGGCAGATAAAGCGCAATCGGCCGGATCTCGTAGACGGCGGTGGGATTGACGCGCCTGAGATCGCGCGCCACCGCTATCGCCTCGTCCTGGTTGGCGCAATCCAGCACATAGAGGCCCAGCAACTGCTCCTTGGTCTCGGCAAAGGGGCCGTCGATCACCATGCCGTCGCCCGGACCGCGCAGCGTGACGGCTTTCGCCGTCTCGCCCAGCCTTGCCGCCGGGCCCAGCTTGCCGGCGCGGGTCAGCCTGTCGTTGATCTCGAGCAGGTCTTTCATGACGGCTGCATCCTCGTCGGGCGTCCAGGACTGGACGGTCTCTTCGACGTGATAGGCAAGGATTGCGTAGAACATGGTTCGGTTCCTCGTGCGGGGATCCGAAAATCAGAATCGATTTTTGCGTCGCTGACCTTCGGTTCGGTAAGGGTCATGCACCAAATTGAAGTGCTACAGCATCCCGCGTCCTGGAGGACGCACGGCGCTTTAGGGCGGGCTGCACTATCACAAGGATGGCGCGGCTGATCCAGTCCTCTGGAGCAGCCGGGAAAGCGCTTGCTGACTCAAACTGCCAGCGGCAGGCGCAGCTCCGTCAGCAGGCCGCCGCCGGGATGGTTGGAAAGGCTGATCTCGCCGCCGGCGCCGCGGGCGATGTTGCGGGCGATGGTCAGGCCGAGGCCGAGCCCGCCGGTCTCGCGGTTGCGCGACTGTTCGAGGCGCACGAAGGAACCGAACACCTGATCCAGCTTTGCCTGCGGAATGCCCGGCCCTTCATCGCGGATGCTGAGCGTGATTGTGTCGCCAGAGCGCTGCACGCCGATATGCGCCTTCTTGCCATAGGTGACGGCGTTCTGGACTAGATTGGTGATGCAGCGGCGCAGCGCCACCGGCCGCGCGATGCAGACCAGGCCGCGCGAAGGCGTGGCGTCCTCGTCGAACGAAGCGTCCTCGAACATGTCGGCGACCGCCTCCACCAGCGACCAGAAGTCGATCCGCTCGGCCTTTTCCTCGGTGACCTCGAATTTGGCGAAGTCGATCACCGAGCTTGCGATGCTCTCGATGTCGGCAAGGTCATGCGCCAGCGCTTCACGGGCCGGCGATTTGCGCAGCAGCTCGAGACGCAATCGCATCCTGGTCAGCGGCGTGCGCAGATCATGCGCCAGTGCCGCCGCCAGGTGCTCGCGGTCCTCGACATAGTCGCGCAGGCGCATCTGCATGGCGTTGACCGCCTTTGCCGCGGCGCGGATCTCGCGGCTGCCGGTCTCGGCGATGGGCGGGCTTTTGAGGTCCTTGCCGATGCGGTTCACCGCGGTCTCCATCATGCGATAGGGTGCGGTCAGCCGGCGCAGCGACCAGATCGACATCACGATGATCAGTCCCGCTATCAGCGAATAGAGCGGCAGGCTGTCCCAACTCAGGATCGGCCCAGCCGGCGTGATCGGCTCGGTGAAGTTCAGCCACTGGCCGTCGGAAAAGCGCAGCGATGCCGTCAGCTTGTCGCTCTGGGCGAAATCCGCGGCCAGCACCAGCAGATCGCGCTCGACCTGGCCGACATCCTTGTTCATCACCTGACCGTCCGGGACATCGGCTTCCTGCGTTGCCGGATCGCGCCGCACACGCGCGTCGGTGATGCCGAACTTGGACAGGCGGCCGACCAGGATGTCCTCCAGCTCGGCTAGCTGGTCATCGCCGGCGATCGAGGAAGTGACGGCGGGGGTATCCGAAACGGTCAATGCGTAGGTGGCATTGAACAGGCCGGACGCGGTCGTCTTGCGTTCTTCAGGCGTGGCGTCATGCATCAGCTGCACCAGCGAATAGGCGCGGTCGTTCAGCCGGTAGAGATCAACCACATCGTTGGCAGCGGCGCGGTCGCGCGCCACGATATAAAGCGTCGCGATCTGGCTGATCATCAGGCCGGCAATGACGATGAGCAGAACCCAGACAGGCAGGGTTTGCGGCAGCAAGCGTCTCATTCGGAGGTCGTTTCGGGCAGAAACTGATAGCCACCGCTGCGAACAGTCAAGATCAGTTTCGGCGTCTTGGGATCGTCCTCCATCTTGCGGCGCAGGCGGCTGACCAGGATGTCGACGCTGCGATCGAAGCTGTAACCGGTGTCGCCGCCGGACAACTCGATGAGCTGCTCGCGGGTGAGAACGCGTTGCGCGCTCTTGACGAAGGTCTGCAGCAGGTTGAACTCCGCCATCGTCAGTTCCACCCGCACGTCGTCGGGCGCCGTCAGCCGGCGGCGCGAGCAATCCATGGTCCAGCCGGCAAAGCGGTAGATCTGCTTGGCTGTGGGCCGGCGCGGCTCGGCCGTGCCGTTGCGCCTCAGCACCGCTCGGATGCGGGCGAGCAATTCGCGCGGATCGAAGGGTTTCGGCACATAGTCATCAGCCCCCATCTCGAGCCCGACGACGCGATCCGTCGTCTCGGTCACCGCGGTCAGCATGATGATCGGTGTCGTGTGATTGGCGCGGATCTCGCGGCACAGTTCCAGCCCGCTTTTACCGGGAAGCATCACATCGAGCACGATCAGGTCGACCTGCGCCCGGCGCAGGATCGACTCCATCTCGGTGCCGTCGGCGGCCACTGTCGTGCGCAGCCCCCGCTTCTGGAAAAACTCCTGAAGCAGGTCGCGTATGCCCTTGTCGTCATCGACGATCAATATGTGCGAGTCGGATTTCACGAGAACCCCGCGATTTGCTGTAGCCAAGCCGCCCTTCGGTGAGCACCAACACGATAGAATTCGGGCCATATCTTGGCCAGTGGCGGCGACGTGGGACGGAATGGCTTCCCCAGAAACAATTCAGAAACAAAATTCTACAGTCGGGAAAAACTCGTGAAAAATTTCAAGGGCATAACTGCTGCCGTGGCGGTCAGGTCATCGGCTGCGACGCAAGTTTCCGGAGTAACGGGCAAGACCGATGCAGAGGTTCTGGATCAGCGTGATGGGTGCTTTGCTCAGCATGTCCCTCATCACAGCCGCAGTCGGGGCCTCCAACGCAAAGGTAACGCCGCTGACCCGGACCGAGCGCTGCACCAATCTCAACCGTCAAGTTGACGAAGCCCTCGAAACCCATGCCGCGGCAACGCAGGTCACCGCGGCGAAGGCGCTTCAAAGAAAGGGAAACCGGTTCTGCGCTGCCAAGAAACAGGCGCAGGGCATCCGGATGCTCGCAAACGCTTTGAAGCTCCTTGGAGTGACACCGATCGACCCGGTTCAGTGACGCTCAACTCCTCGACCCGCATGAAAAAGGAAATGAAGCCATGACAAAGTCCCTCCTCTCCGCCCTCGGCCTCGCTGTTGCTCTCGCTTTCTCGATGCCGGCTGTCAGCAACGCCGCCGCCACGACGACCGCCGCTCCGGCCGCCTCGACCACGACCACGGCTCCGGCCGCTGACGCTACGGCGAAGACCGCTCCGAAGAAGGTCGCCGCCAAGAAGGCCTGCAAGGTGACCAAGACCCACAAGTGCCCGGTCAAGAAGGCCCCGAAGAAGGACGCGAAGAAGTCCTAATCCAGGCTTCGATCCTGATCTTTCAAGACCGCTCCGGCCGAAACCGGCCGGGGCGGCTTCCAGCGGCCGAATCCTGACACCGGCAGCTTGCGCCGCGCCACTTCCTTAACCCGATCGCAATGCCGGTGCCGTAGGACAATCCGCATGAAGAAGCGGCTTTCGTCCATGATGCGCTCGCTGGCTCTCGGCGGCTTGGTTGCCACCGCGGCGGCAAGAGCGCTGATCATCTTTACAGCCAGCCCAGTGCCGGATCCCACCAGCGGCAGGACCGAGCCGGAACTTTTCGCACCGGCCATCTCATCGAGCTTCGACTACATCACGCCGGCACAGAGCTGGATCCTGATCGTGCTGACGGGCGCGACGCTGATCGGCTTCGTCGCCTGGATGATTGGCGTCTTCATGGAGCGCGGTTCCAACATGGACGACGGTGCGTCGCACGATCGGTCGGCAGGGGCGTTGAAGCGCAAACAACGCTATCCCACATAAGCCTTCATCGTCCCTCGATTCTGCGCCCTCCAGCGGACAAATGGGCAAATGCTTCCCTGACTGAGGGAGTGCAAGCCAGACCCAGTTTCCAACTGGTGAATTCCAATGCCTGAGACCGTCCTCAAACCGCGTACCAAGACGCAGCCGAAGACCGAGCGGCCGAAGCTCTACAAGGTCATCCTGGTCAATGACGACTTCACGCCGCGGGAGTTCGTGGTGACGGTGCTTAAAGGCGAGTTCAAGCTCAGCGAGGATCAGGCGCATCGCGTGATGATCACTGCGCATACGCGCGGCGTCTGCGTGGTCGCCGTCTTCACGCGCGACGTTGCCGAGACCAAGGCCGCGCGAGCAACCGACGCCGGCAAGGCCAAGGGCTATCCGCTGCTGTTCACGACCGAGCCGGAAGAGTAGGGCGGCTCTGCCTCGCGCCATGTACTGAGAGGGAAAGCGAGGCCGCCGGCCGAGCAGGGTGAGGGTGGGACCAAGCCGCCATATCGATCGGTGGACGACGCCCCTCATCGGCGCTTCGGGCACCTTTCCCCGGAAGGGGGAGACGGAAAAAGGCTCTACCTTCCTTCGCGGTACCACATCGAGCCGATGGCCAGGAGCAGCAAGCCGAGGCCGAGGAAGCCGCCGAACAGCGGCACGCGCGAGACGGCCTTCAGCGTGCTGTCGTCGGTGGTGCGCAGCCCGATCCAATCGTTCCCCGATGCCGCCCCCGAGGAGCGGACCGGTACGATCGATGGCAATGCCACACCGCCGGCAAGATCGCCAAGCATGGAGGATGGCGCGAGCCGGCGCACGCTGCCGCCGGTCGCCTCGGCCGGCGCCTTCAGCCTGTCCTCGGTGGAAACGACATCGGCGAATTCAGGCGCATTGATCGGGCCGACATGGGCAAGCGCGGTGAGGTCGCCGTTGCCGACCTGATAGAGGCCGATCTCGCTGGTCTGCAGGCTGCCCGTGAAAATCCCTGGTTCGGCTTCTTCCAGCTTGACCGTCATCGTCTTGCCGGAAGGCGTGATCACCTGAGCGGGGCCGGGATCGTCGCTCATCGTCTGGCGGCGGATTTCCAGCACCATGCCGCGACCGTCGGCGGTTAGCCGTTCTTCTTCAAGTTCGGGTTCCTTCATCAGCCAATGGGCGATGCGCCGATAGAGCTGGACATGCGGCCCGCCGCCTTCGAAGCCGCGCGCCCACAGCCAGCCCTGATCGGAAAGCAGCATGCCGACCCGGCCTTCGCCCTTGCGGTCGAGCACAAGCAGGGGGCGGTCGTCGGCCCCTTTCATCACCACCGCGCCCTCGGGGTTCTTGACGCCGATGGTGCGGAACCAGCGGCTCCAGCGCGGCGGATCGGCGGCGGAGCCGTCGAGCCCGCGCGTGACCGGGTGGCGCTGGCCGAGATCGGTGAGACGCGGATAGAAGGCCTTATCGACGACCTCGCCGCTCGGCATCGCGGGCAGGGCCGACATCAGCGGCGTTCGGGCGATGGAGCTTTCGCCGGCATATTCGGGCCCGGCGGCAATCAGCAGCGCGCCACCCTTTTCGACATATTCGGAGATGTAGTCGTAATAGAGGATCGGCAGCACGTCGCGGTGCTGATAGCGGTCGAAGATGATCAGATCGAAGTCCTTGATCTTCTCGACGAACAGCTCGCGCGTAGGGAAGGCGATCAGCGACAGCTCGTTGATCGGGGTGCCGTCCTGCTTTTCCGGCGGTCGCAGAATGGTGAAGTGGACGAGGTCGACCGAAGCGTCGGATTTCAACAGGTTGCGCCAGGTGCGCTCGCCGGCATGCGGCTCGCCGGAGACCAGAAGCACGCGCAGATGATCGCGAATGCCGTCGACGAGCGCGATAGCGCGGTTGTTGGTGTCGGTCAGCTCGCCCGGCTCGTGGTCGATCGAAAGCTGGACGATGTTGCGGCCCGCGTTGGGAATGGTGACTTCAAGCTTCATCGGCTGACCGATGGTCGCATGCTCGACAGAGACCTGCTCGCCATTGACCGAGACCCGCACGTCGACCGGGCCGCCCTGACCTTCCGTGGAAAGCACCCGATAGCTCATGTCGAGCGGCTTGCCGACGAGGCCAAAGCGCGGCGCGTTCTCGAAGCGGATGCGGCGGTCCTTCTCGTGCTCGTTGCCGGTGATCAGCGCATGGAGCGGCGCGTTGAATTCCGGAGCGCCGGCCGGCGCGTCATGCACCTCGCCATCGGTGATCATGATGGCGCCGCCGATGCGCGAGGGCGGCACATCGCGGAAAGCGCTTTCCAGCGCGCCGAACAGCCTGGTTTCCGTGCGCTCATCGGCGGCCTCGGATTTGCCGGCCTCGACGACGCGGACGTCGAATTGCTTGAAGCGGCCGAGGCGCTGCTGAAGGCCCGTCAGCGCTTCGTCGGTCTGCTTGGTGCGGTCGCCGATGTCCTGGCTCTGGCTGCGATCGACGATGACCGCGACGACGCTCTTCAATGCCTCGCGTTCCTCGTCGAGGAAAACGGGATTGAGCAGTGCCGCGCCCAGCGCAAGCAGGGCGATGAAGCGCAGGACAGAGCCGCGCTGACGGAACCACAGGCCGGCCAGCGCGAGCAGCGCGAGCGGCACGATGACGACCCAGAACAGCGGCCAGGAAACGAGCGGCTCGAAGGAGATCGACCAGTTCATGAACTACTGTCCCAGCCGTTCGAGCAGGACGGGCACATGCACCTGGTCGGATTTGTAGTTGCCGGTCAGCATGTACATCATGATGTTGACGCCGGCGCGCAGCGCGTAGACGCGCTGCATCGGATCCGGCGGCACGGTCGGCAGCATCGGATCGCCGTTCTCGTCGACCGCCCAGGCGCCGGCGAAATCATTACCGGTGATCATGATCGGGGAGACGCCGTCGCCGGTGCGCACGGGACGGTTCTCGGTGTTGCTGGCATCGAGCGAGGCTTCGACCCAGAGCGGACTGCCGTTGAAGCGGCCGGGAAACTCGGGAAGGATGAAGAAGGACTTCGTCAGCACATGGTCCGAGGGCACCGGCTCCAGCGGCGGCACGTTCAGATTGCCGACAATATCGCGCAGCCGCTCGGTGGCCGGGCTTGCCGAGCCGCCGCCGATGCCGTTGGAGAACTGGTCGCGCGTGTCGAAGAGAACCGTGCCGCCCTGCTGCATATAGGCGTCGATGCGGGCGATCGCGGCTTCGCTGGGCATCGGCGCGGTAGCGTCGATTGGCCAGTAGATCAGCGGATAGAAGGTCAGTTCATCCTTGGAGATGTCGACACCCGCCGGCGGGCCGGGTTCCAGCGCGGTCTTCTCGATGAGGAAGCGGGTGAGGCCCTCAAGGCCGGCGCGGCTGATTGAATCGACGCCGGGCTCGCCGGTGATGACATAGGCGATGCGAGTTTTCGAAATGTCCTCGATGGCCTGGGCATCGCCCGGCTTCGAATCATCGGCGCGGGCAAAGTCGGCGTGGCCGAAGAGCCCGCCGAACACGATCAGCAGGGCAGCGGCGGTCGCCGCGGCGCGGCGCGGCCGGCGCGAGAACAGCCCACCCATCCAGAACACGGCAAGCGTGTCGAGCACCATCAGCAAGAGGGCCAATGTGACCAGCGGGCCTTTCAGGTTCTCCGATTCGTCGAAGGCGTAAGGGATGGCCGTCACCGGCAGCGAGACCTGTGGCCGAGCAAGCGGCGTGAATGTGCTCGAGGCGTTGAGCAGGTTATGCGCGAAAACGCCGGTTTCCGAACCGTAGAGGCCGGGCGGGTTTTCCAGCGTCACCGGAAGCGGGCCGGCGGCGGGCACGAGCGGCCGCGCATCGGGTGTCGGCGGCACCAGCGCGCCGTCGGCGCCGATCATGCGATAGGGCGCCAGCGATGCTGCGGCCGCCTCGGCATTGGCGACCGCGGCGCCCTGGTTGCGCGACAATTGCACTATGCGTCTCAGCATCTCGACGAAGCTGCCGGAGATCGGCAGGTTCGACCAGGTCGCCTCCGGTGTCACGTGGAAGAGTACCAGCGTTCCCTTGTCCTTCTTCATGCCCGTGACCAGCGGCGTGCCGTCGGCAAGCGTCGCCCAGGTGCGCTCGACGATGTCGGGCGTCGGCTCGGCCAGCACCTGCCGGCTGACCGTCACCTCCGTCGGCGGCGCGAGGTCGGCGAACGGGCCGTTCTTCGGGAATTCGGTGACCGGTTGCGGCGTCGTCCACGAAAGCGCGCCGCCCAGCGCGCGCTCGCCGCTGCGCAGCCGGACCGGCAAGAGATCATCGTCGTTGCCGGCGGCAGCCAGCCTTGAACCGGCAAAACGCACCAGCGTGCCGCCATTGTTCACCCAGTCGACCAGCCGTTGCCGGACCTGCGCAGGGATGGTGCCGACATCGGCCATGATGATCATCGCCGGCTTCTGGTCGAGAAGCTGCGGAATGGCATCGGCCAGATCGGCGCTCGACGGCTCCACCAGATCGGCGAAAGGCTGCAGGGCGCGGCGAATGTAATAGAGCGGCGACAGCAGCGGCTGCGCCTGGTCTGCCTCGGCCTGCGAAAGCAGACCGACGCGGCGGCGCTTGGAGCTCTCGTCCAGCACGCGAACGGCACCGGCCTGGTGCTCGCCATCGAGTGCTATCGAGGCGAAGTCGTTGCGCAATTCGAACGGCACCTTCATCGTTCCGGTGGCGGTGGCCTGACCCGGCGCGAAGGTCAGAGTCGCGTCGGCGATGCGGCGGCCCTTGTCGTCGAAGGCGCCCGCGGTGACCTGCGCCGGCGCCGGGTCGCCCGGCGCGCGGATGGCGGTCAGCGTGAAGCCGTCGACCTGATTGTCGGCGCCGGTCAGGCCGGTGAGCGAAAGCCGGTCCGAGGTGACCCAGACCAGCCTCGCGGCATTCTTTTCCAGGAGCGTCTTGAACGCCGCTTCGTCGCCGGTGGCGGCAAGGCCATCGGCAAGCACGGCAACGCTGGCGCCGGGCAGGCGCTCCAAAGTGGCTGCGACGCGGGCATAGACGGCGGGGCGGTCGGTCGGGATCGGGCGCGGCTTTGCCGCGCGCAGGCGGTCGAGCGCGGCCGATGCATCGAAGGGGCCGATCTCGGCATTCGGCTTCTCGGCGGTAAAGGCGATGACGACCGGCACGCCGTTCGAGCCGGCGTCGGCAATCAGCCGCTCGGCGGTGGCGACGCGCTTGCCCCAGTCGGCGGCGCTTGCCCAGCCATTGTCGATGACCAGCGCGAGCGCCGAGCCCTCCGCCGGCAGCTTTTCGCGCGGATTGAAGATCGGCTCGGCGAGCGCGGTGACGACAAGGGCGGCCATCAGCAAGCGAAGCAATGTCAGCCACCAGGGGCTTTGATGCGGCGTCTCCTCGCGCCTCAGGACGCGGGCGAGGATTCTCAGCGGCGGAAAGACCTCGGTCCGCGGCCTGGGCGGCGTCAGCCTCAGCAGGTACCAGATCACCGGCAGGGCCAGCAGACCCCACAGCACCATCGGCGCGCCGAAGGAAAGCGGCAGCCAACTCATGCGACCGCCTTTCCGGCGTCGCCGCCTGCGGTCAGCCCGGCACGACCCGAGGTCAGTCCCGGACGGCTGCTGTCGGCGGTCATCGCCATGTGGACGCGCACGAGCGCCTCGGAGGCGAGGCGGTCGGTATGATTGACGGTAAAGCTCCAGCCGAGGCGCTTGCACCAGCCGGCCAGTTCCTGGCGGCGAGCGATATAGAGCAGGCGGTATTCGTCTTTAAGCGTTTCGGCGCGGCCGGCGGTCAGCTTGTCGCCGGTCTCGGGATCGGTGAATTCGGTGCGGCCGGCATAGGGGAAGGTCTCCTCGGCCGGGTCGGCAACCTCGATCAGATGCGCGCGCACGCCATGACGGGCGAGCACGTCGAGCCAGGCCATGGTCTCCTCGACCGGATCGAGAAAGTCGCTGACGATGACGATGTCGCAGAAGCGGCGGATGGTGGAGAGATCGGGCTTGGCCGCCAGGTTGCCGGCATGGCTGAGCTGGGCTGCGATGCGTTCGGCGCCGTTGCGGGCGGTGAACGGGTCGGTGAGGCCCGGCCAGGCGATGCGCTCGCCGCTGCGCGACAGGAGCTCGGCCAACGCAAGCGCCAGCACCAGCGCGCGCGATTCCTTGGAAACGCCGGCTCCCGAGGATTTGTAGAGCATCGACGGGGAGGGGTCCGACCAGAGCCAGACGGTATGGGCCGCCTCCCACTCGCGGTCGCGCACATAGGTGTGGTCGTCGCGGGCCGAGCGGCGCCAGTCGATGCGCGAGGCATCGCCTTCGACATAGGGGCGGAACTGCCAGAAATTCTCGCCTATGCCGCGCTTGCGGCGGCCATGCCAGCCGGCGATCACCGTGTTGACGATGCGGCGCGCCTCGACCAGCAGATCCGGCACCAGAGAGGCCCGCAACCGGCCACGGGCGAGCGCGTCGCGCGTCGCAACCGGTGCCTGGACCTCGCCTATTCGACCCATCAGATGCCTTTTGCCAGTTTCGCCACCACGTCGCGCACGGATGTGCCTTCCGCGCGGGCGGCGAAGGTCAGCGCCATGCGATGCTGCAGCACCGGTTCGGCGAGGGCACGGATGTCGTCGACCGACGGCGCCAGCCTGCCATCATATAGGGCGCGTGCTCGGGCGCACAGGGTCAGCGCCTGGCTGGCGCGCGGACCAGGACCCCAGGCGACATGCTTGTCGGTGTCGGCAATCCCCTGACCGGGACGAGCCGAGCGCACCAGCTTGAGGATCGCTTCGACGACGCTTTCGGGCACCGGCATGCGGCGGATCAGCGTCTGAATTTCCTTCAGCCTGGCTGGCTGCAGCACATTGTCGGCCTTGGCCTCCTCGACGCCAGTGGTTTCGAGCAGGATGCGGCGTTCGGCCTCGATCTCCGGATAGAGGATGTCGACCTGCATCAGGAAACGATCGAGCTGCGCTTCCGGCAGCGGATAGGTGCCTTCCTGCTCCAGCGGGTTCTGCGTCGCCAGCACGTGGAAGGGCGACGGCAGGTCGTGGCGAGCGCCGGCAATGGTGACGTGATATTCCTGCATCGCCTGCAGCAGCGCAGACTGGGTGCGCGGCGAGGCACGGTTGATCTCGTCGGCCATCAAAAGCTGCGAAAAGATAGGCCCGCGGAGGAAGCGGAAGGATCGTTTGCCAAGCTCATCCTGCTCCATGACTTCGGAGCCGAGGATGTCGGACGGCATCAGGTCGGGCGTGAACTGGATGCGGCGGGAATCGAGGCCGAGCACGATGCCCAGTGTCTCGACCAGCTTGGTCTTGGCGAGGCCTGGCACGCCGACGAGGAGCGCATGCCCGCCGGCAAGCAGCGCAACCAGCGTGCGCTCGACAACGGCTTCCTGGCCGAAGATCACGCGGCCTACGGCGTCGCGGACCTTGGAGATGTCGGACAGCGCCTTCTCGGCCTGCTCGATCATCGCCTTGTCGCTCAACGGGCTTTCCTTGATCATCACGCTCATGCCGTTCGATCCTTGTGGTTGGAAATACCGGCTTGCATTCTCGATTCGCAGAATGCCGCGATTCGGCCTCGCCCGGCGCCTGCGATTGAACTTAAATCACAGGCTTGGGCTGACAAGGCTGACAATCCGGACAACAGTGACTATTTCGTGACCATGACGCATCGCACAGAATCCGGTGAAAAGGGCCTGACCAGCGCCACCGAGGCGCGCGGGCTGGAGGCGCTGATCTCGCGCGCGGCGCGCGCCGGCAAGGGGCCGGCTCCGGTGGAGCGCTGGAATCCGGACTTCTGCGGCGACCTCGATATGGAGATCAGGGCCGATGGCACCTGGTTCTACCTCGGCACGCCGATCGGGCGCATGCCGCTGGTGCAGCTCTTTTCCAGCGTGTTGCGCAAGGACGCCGACGGCAAGACCTATCTGGTGACGCCGGTGGAGCGCGTCGGCATCCGCGTCGCCGACGCGCCCTTCATCGCCGTCGAGATGAACGTGTCCGGGACCGGCAACGGCCAGCTCATCACGTTCCGCACCAATGTCGGGGACGTGGTCACCGCCGGGCCCGGCCATCCGCTGCGCTTCGTCGACGAGGACGCCACCGGCGGGCTCAAGCCTTATGTGCTGGTGCGCGGGCGGCTGGAAGCCTTGGTGGCGCGGCCGGTGATGTACGAATTGGTCGAGCATGGAGAGGTGATCGACGTCGGCGGCAGGGCAATGTTCGCCGTCCGCTCCGGCGGCGAAGTCTATCCGATCATGCCGGCCGAAAAGCTCGAGCGGCTAAGCGCGTGATGGACCAGGTGGCTCCGGTGCCGTTCTCGATCGCGGATTTTCGCGCCCGCGCAGCGGCGCAGGCCGAGGTGCAATCCGGCGACGAGTTCGGCGACCACCGCTTCAATCCAGGGCATCCCAGGCTGAAGCATATAAAACCGCTGCGCGACGCCGCGGTGCTGATCCCGGTCGTCGATCACGCCGACGGCGCCACGGTGCTGCTCACCAAGCGGGCCGAGAAGCTGCGCAGCCATTCCGGCCAGGTCGCCTTTCCCGGCGGCACCATCGATCCGACCGATCCCAGTCCTGAGGCCACAGCGCTGCGGGAGACATTCGAGGAGATCGGCCTCGACCGCGATCACATCGAAATTGTCGGCCGCATGCCCGACTATGTCTCCGGCAGCGGCTACCGCATCGTGCCGGTGCTTTCGGTGGTGCGGCCCGGCTTTTCGCTAATGCTCAACGCCGACGAGGTCGACGCCGCCTTCGAGGTGCCGCTGCGCTTCCTGATGGACCCTGTCAACCACGCGCGCGACAGCCGCATGTGGAACGACCTCGAATGGTTCTTCTACGAGATGCCCTATGGCGGCCAGCGGATCTGGGGCGTCACCGCCGGTATCATCCGCACACTCTATGAAAGGCTCTATGCGTGAGCGCTGAGGTGTCTCTCTCGGGCAGGGCCGATTGGCTGGGCGAAAAGCATCTGCAGAAGCTGCTTGCCGCGCTGAAGGAGGGCGGCGAGGAGGCGCGGGTGGCCGGTGGAGCGGTGCGCAATGCGCTGATCGGCCAGCCGGTCGCCGACATTGACATTGCCACCACGACGGTGCCCGAGGACACGATCCACCGCGCCCAGGCCGCCGGCTTCAAGACCGTGCCGACAGGGATCGAGCACGGCACCGTCACGGCAATCGCCGGCGGCAAGGCCTATGAGGTCACGACGCTCAGGGCCGACATCGAGACCGACGGTCGGCGGGCGAAAGTCATCTTCGGGCGCGACTGGAAAGCCGACGCCGCGCGGCGCGACTTCACCATCAATGCGCTTTATGCCGAAGCCGACGGCGCCATCGTCGACCTTGTCGGCGGCGTCGCCGATATCGAGGCGCGGCGGCTGCGCTTCATCGGCGATCCGGAAGCGCGCATCCGCGAGGATTATCTTCGTATCCTGCGCTTCTTCCGCTTCTTCGCCTGGTATGGCGACGGCCGGCCGGACGCCGAGGGCTTGAAGGCCTGCGCCAGGCTGAAGGACGGGCTCGGCAGGCTTTCGGCCGAACGCGTGTGGTCCGAACTGAAGAAGCTGCTTTCGGCGCCCGACCCCTCGCGCGCCCTGCTGTGGATGCGCCAGGCCGGCGTCCTCACCGCCGTGCTGCCGGAGAGCGAGAAATGGGGCATCGACGCCATCCACGGGCTGGTCAGGACCGAAAAGGATCTCGGCTGGGATGCCGATCCGCTGCTCAGGCTGGAGGCCGTCGTTCCGCCGGATGCCGCGCGCATGAAGACGCTTGCCGAAAGGCTCAGATTTTCAACCGCCGAGGGGGAGCGCCTGCGACACTGGGCACTGACGGTTCCGCCTGAACCCAAGACGACCGAGACGGAATTGTCGAAGAAGCTCTATTTCGGCGACCGCGAAGGCTTCGTCGATCGCCTGCGACTCGCGCTCGCCGCCGCGCGGACACGGGCCATCGAGGACGATCGGGCGATGATGGAAGCCGGCAGTTTCTCGCGCCTGCTCGGCTTCGCCTTGAAATGGCAAAAGCCGAGCTTTCCGATAAAGGGGGCCGACCTGACCGAACTCGGCGCCGCGCCCGGCCCGAAGCTTGGCGCCACGCTGAAGAATCTCGAAAGGGAATGGGTGGATTCAGCATTCGCCATGGATCGCGGCGCGCTGCTCAAACGCGCCGCGCAGGCACTCGAGGCTTAGATGAGTCCTACATCGTGGCGCCGCTCAGCGTATCGCGACCGGGGCCAGGGCGCGCGAAAGGCTTGCCTCGCCCTTGCCGTAGACTGAGGGGTTGTAGTTGACCAGCGTGTCGGTGCGAGCCGTGTTGAGCAGGTCGTTGGTGATCTGAACCGGGGTCGCCTTGGTGAATTTGCTGCCGATGATTGCGGCATATCCGGAGACGATAGGCGCGGCGAACGACGTGCCGTAAAGGCCGGTCTTGTCGCCTTCGACGCCGACCACCAGGAAATGGCTCTGCACGGTCGGGTCGGAGCCGGCGTAATTGGAATACCAGGCAAGCTGAGCCTTGTTTGACGCCGTGCCGTTTGTGGACAGCGCGCCAACAAAGATCGCCGTCGGTTTGCCGATCAGAGCGAGATCGAGATAATCCTGCTGTCCGCTAGTGACGCCGCCGACCGCAACCGAATCGTTGCCAGCCGCTTTCGAGACGATGGCCGATCCCTTGCTGGCGTAGGAGATGATCGATTGCTCCTCCGGGGCCCAGCGGATCTGGTTCACGCTGTAACCCGCGTTCGCGTACATGCCGTAGCTGAGGTTGAGGACGTTGCGGCCACTTGCCAGCGGGACGGCCGAACCCGTCGAGAAGTCCTTGGAGCGGATGGTCGCCGCAGGAGCGATCATGCTTGCTTCCTCGCGCGTCCACTCTCCGTGCCGCTGATATTGCGTGCCGAGGCCGAAATTGCCGGAGAAGCGCGATGAGCTGCTGAAGTCGTCGATGATGGTGATGGTGACGCCCTTGCCCTTGTAGCCAGCCGCCCACGCGGCGCCGACATCGGGGCTCATCCAGCTCTGCACCGCTTGTGTCGTGCGCGCAACCGGTATCTTTGCGCTTACGCATATGGACCCGCCGCCGTGGCACAGCGCGGCCGCCTGGTCCGCGTCGAGAGCTTCCTGCGCCGACGCGATGGATGCCGGCAGAATGGTCAGTGCCGCGGCAATGCCGAGCTTCCAGAAATTACCAGACATGGTCTTACTCCCGGTCAAAGCAGGAACGAGGACGGACGCTCGCGAAGTTCGGGAGCAGGAAGATTTCTCATGCGCGGCATCCCGGCGATCAGAAAGTAACACGGTAGTTGAGCCACAGGCGCAGCCTTTCGGGGGTAGCGTTAACCAGATATTTCAGCGTGTCCTCAGGCGCCGTCTCCCCGGCCGCAAGCCGGCAGTTGACGCTGTAGGTGCCCAGATCCCCATAATCGGCCACGCAGGGCTTTTCGCTCAGGTTGCCGCCGAAGGTCGAGGTAACGGAAAGGGAGAGAGTGCTGTTGAGGCTCGGATGGGTCTGGGTGAGAAAACCGAGCTTGAGGCTCGGCGCGATGCGGTACTTCTCGGCTTGTTCCCCGGTTCCCACTCCCCACAGAAAGCCGCTGTCTTCGGTAAGTTGCGTGATGAAGTCGACGTGCATGTCGACCCAATCGCTGTGGTACCAACGATTGAACGAGACCCAGCTCCCGTCCTGCAGCTCATAGCCGCCATTGCCGAGAGCTCTGGCGCGGTCGCTGAGCCATGACCCCTGGTGGATGTTCACGAGGGACGTGGTCATTTCCTGGGCCATCGACGGCGAGGCGCCAACGACTAGGCACAGCAACAGTGCGGCTGCGCCGAAACCGTCTCGTTTGTTGGATCTTTCGCGCATGCGCGAAGCACCTCGCCCCACCGGATCCAGACGCGCCTTGTGGCGGACGGCTCCTCGAGCAGCCGCGGTCGCCGGATCATGCGCGACGATCGCATGGAGACCGTTACCGCGGGGTTATCCAAGCCGGTACGAATATAAGTTTTTGCTTGAATTCGGCGAAGCCAGGCCGTTGCCAGCGATCAGACGCAAACGAAGCGAGATGCGCCGGATGCTGCATCCAACTCGCCGGCTTTGCCAATGGTCGTCCGAAAACGGTGACCCGATGCCTCAGGCCGCGTCGCGGACCTTTTGGATGCGCGAGCGGATCGCCTCGATCATGGTCTCGCGGATGGTGGTTTCGCCATGGGTTTCACGCATGTGCTCGACGGCGCGGCGCATGACCTCGGCTTCCTCCTCGGCGCGCGTGTGCCAATCGCAGCCCGGGACGAGTGTCCCGCATTGGAACTCCTTCATGGTTTTTCCTTTCCTAGGTCCGGAGCCCTGATTCCGCTCCTTGTTGTCATGCAATTCCGCATGGAAAGCCGCATCGCATTTTCCTGAAATTGCCCCGGTGGAAAACCATAACACATGTCGCCGGCTTCGGTTGCATTGGAGCCGGTGGCGAATTGTTTTTTCACGGTCTCCGCGCGAAATCAAAGGCGGAGCATTGCTGCTCCGCCCGTTGCCACCTGGTTTCCGTCAAACGATGAACCGCACTGTCTTTTTGTTTTGACGCAATTCCAGCGGAAACCGCTTCAACGTTTCTGCAATTGCTGGCCGTGCAGGCCGTCACTTCATGATCTTGACAGCCTCGGCAATCTTGTTCTTGCCGCTCATATCCCAGGAAACGCGAACCTTCTCGCCCGGCTTGATGCCCGGATCCTTGAAGGCCTTGGACAGCGTGAAGGTCGATCCGTTGTCCAGAACAAGGCTCATGGCCGTTCCATCAAAGCTCTTCACTGTTCCCGTGGTGTGCTTGACCGCGGCGAACGCGGCGCCACCGGAGGCGAGAAAGGCGGCGGTTGCCGCCGTCACAATAAGCTTGCGCATAGGATGTTCTCCTGGGATGCGGGCACCATTGGGAAGGCACTCCGCTCGATCAGGGCCGTCCGGACGCGTCGGGTCGCGGCTCGTAGCAGTGACGAGCCGCCGGCGCTTCCCGACCCGGCACGTTAAATAAATCAATTTTTTCAAAAGGATATTAGACGAAAAAGAAATCGCCCCTGCCACATTGCCGGTCAAAATTCGGCGAATGGGACAGCAATGCGGCTGGCCTTCCGCTCACCGGATTTTTACGGCCACTTTACCTCGGGCGGCAGGCTGGAGAGGATCGAGGCGACATTGCCGCCGGTTCTCAGGCCGAAGATGGTGCCGCGATCGTGAAGCAAATTGAATTCGACATAACGGCCGCGCCGGACGAGCTGTTCCTCGCGGTCGCCGTCGGTCCAGTTCTGGTTGAAATTGCCCCGCACCAGATGGGAATAGACGACGAGGAAAGAGCGGCCGACATCCTGGACGAAATTGAAATCGGCGTCCCAGCCGCCCTTGCCCTCATCGGAATGCAGCCAGTCGAAAAAGATGCCGCCGACCCCGCGCGCCTCGTTGCGATGCGGCAGGAAGAAGTACTCGTCGCACCACGCCTTGAATTTCGGATAGTCGGCCACCCCGGCGTTCTTCTCGCAGGCGAACTGCATGGCGCGGTGGAAGGCGATCGTGTCGGGATCGTCCTGGGTACGGCGGCGGTCGAGCACCGGCGTCAGGTCGGCGCCGCCGCCAAACCAGTGGCGGGTGGTCACGACCATGCGTGTGTTCATATGCACGGCCGGAACGTTGGGGTTCCAGGGGTGCGCGATCAGCGAAACGCCGCTCGCCCAGAAGCGCGGATCCTCGTCGGCGCCCGGGATCTGCTTGCGGAATTCGGGAGAGAATTCGCCGTGGACGGTCGAGGTATGCACGCCGACCTTCTCGAAGACGCGGCCGCGCATCATCGACATGGTGCCGCCGCCACCTTTGCCGTCGTCGCGCTCCCACGGCGTCTGCTCGAAATGCCCGGGCGACCATGCCGATTGCGGTCCAGTGAGTTCCTGCTCGATCTGCTCGAAGGCGGCGCAGATGCGCTCGCGCAGCGCTTCGAACCAGAGGCGGGCCTTCATCTTCTTCTGCTCGATGTCGTCAGGCAGGCCCACCGCAATGTCGGGTCGTTCCAATTCCGTCTCCAGTCCAGGCTGCTTGCCCGACAAATGACTCGTTTTTTCTGCGCGCGATCCCTAATCTCTTAAGGGCAAGGGTCAAGTCCTGTCTGACCAAGGTGCAAGGAGTTTGCTCGTGCGCACCCCGGCAAGACCGCCGCTGGATGGCTTGAAGAAGAGGCTGGAGCGCTCACGGGCCGAGCGCGAAAGAGAGCCGCGCGACGGATTTTTGCGCGAGACTTTCGTGCTGCCGCGGCCGGCCGCGCGCCTCAAAGCCAAGGAATGGTTCGAGCGCTTTCCCAAGCAGGCCTATTGGACCGAGATCGAAAGCTGGTTCGAGCGCCCGGGCGACGTCATCGAATTCACCATGCGACGGCTGCCGGCGGCGGATTGAAAAATCCTCAGGGCACCAGTAGCCGTCTCGCTCCAGTTCCCTCTCTGGCCAGTCGGTCCTCCTTGTTCCGAAGCGGGCATTTATCGATCGACATGCAACCGCAGCCGATGCAGTCGGTCAGGCCGTCGCGCAGCTTCTTCAATTGGGCGATCTTATGATCGAGGCCGTCGCGCCAAGCCGTTGAAAGCAGATTCCAATCCTCGCGCGTGGGCGTGCGGCCCTCGGGCAGGGAGTGGAATGCGGCGGCGATTTCGGCGAGCGAGATGCCGACCTCCTGGGCGACGCGGATGATCGCCACCCGTCGCAGCACGTCGCGGCCGTAGCGCCGTTGGTTGCCCGCGGTGCGATGGCTGCGGATCAGCCCGCGCCCTTCGTAAAAATGGAGCGCCGAGACCGCGATGCCACTGCGCATCGCCACCTGACCGACCGTCAATTCCTTCACCGGAGCCATCTCGCACTTTCCGCTTGACCTCAAGTTAGGTTGAGCTTGTAGCGAGGAAAGCCTGACAAGGCAAATTGAGGAGAAGGCGATGTGCGCCTGGGTGAGACTGACGCCGCAAGTGGGAGGCGTTCGCGACGACGAGCAGGGCTTGAGCAGCCTATCCGAGCTGGCGGAGCGCTTCGCCCGCGACCATCGCGACGGACAGCGCGACATTGATGCTGCGGGCGCCCGGCCGCATCGGAATGGTCAGTCGCGCGTCCGCCGCCTGATGAACCTCTTCCGGCACGCCAGCGGATTCGCGGCCGAACAGAAGGACGTCGCCGGCGGCGAAAGCAAACTGCGTGTAGGCGGTCTCGGCCTTGGTCGTGAGCAGCACAAGACGGCGCGCGTTCGTTCGGCGCCATTCCTCGAAGGCGTGCCAGTCGGCATGGCGGGTAAGCGCCGCCATTTCGAGATAGTCCATGCCGGCGCGTTTCAGCGCCCGATCGGAGAGCGGGAAACCGGCCGGCTCGATGATGTCGACGCCAAGATCAAGGCAGGCGGCGAAGCGCAGGATCGTCCCGGTATTGCCGGCGATATCCGGTTGGTAGAGCCCGATGCGGAGACGGTCGTTCATTTCCGCATCCTTCTAATAAGTGGCAGAACCGCCACAGGCGGCTCCGGCTTTTGGCGATTTCTAGACTGGCGGGTGGCCATTTTCTGCGAAGTCGAGTATACGCCCATCATCGTCAACCCGAACCGAAGGAGAGGGACCACATGATGACCATGCACTTCCAGCCCTTCTCCGGGCAGCTCCTCTTTGGGGCCCACGTATGCCCAACGGCGGTTTCGGTACGACGATTCTTCTGACACTTTAAGACCTCATCGCACCGATTCCCGCCGAACCCAGTTTTCGGCCTTCGAAGGAATCTTGCGATGTTTCTCAAACTGCCAAAGCGGCGCTGCGCCCCACCTGAACGTGTCGACACCGACGCTTGCCGTCATGTCGGGACTGACGCTTGCCGTCATGTCGGGACTGACGCTTGCCGTCATGTCCTGACTGCGCCGCGTCCCTCCGGCCGAATGCCGGAGGTCGAGCTCGCATCACCCTTTTTAACGCATTTGCACATGGAGGACGGACCGATGTTCGATCCCTTTAAGATACCGGGTTCAAGAAGCTTGCATGAGCGCAAGGTGGCGACCTGGGCGCTGCTGATCGGCGAGACTTACTCGTCGGCGGTGCACGCCGAGACGCGCCGGCGTCCGCATCGCGGCATGCTGCCGGACGTCGACTTCTCGCGCGCGGTGCCCGATCCCGGCCGACCCTCGCTGGTGCGCCGGATCATCCGCATGGTCCGGCCCGGCAAAACCAGCGCTGGCGACAGCTTGTCGTCAGGATCCTCTGGCAAGCCTGTCGGCGAAAAGCCCGCGACACCCTATATTGCGCGAAGCAGGGCCGGCGATACGGACAATTCCGTATCGCCGGCCCGCGGCGCCGTGCGGCCGAACGGCCTTACCAATCAACCCCGCGCCGCGTGAGCGCACAGACCGTCGAGTGCCTCGAATGTTCCGCTGGTTTGAGAAGAGGCTCGATCCGTTTCCCGCCGCGGAGCCGGTCGAGCCGCCGAAGACGCTGGTCGCCTTCTGCGTGCATTACACGCGCGGGGCCTGGCCCTATATCCTCGTCGATGCCGTGCTTGTGGCAGCGATAGCCCTTGCCGAAGCGTGGATGTTCGGTTTCATGGGCCGCATCGTCGACTGGCTGTCGGCGCAGAACCGCGAAACCTTCCTTGAGACGGAGCGCTGGAAACTCGCCGGCATGGCCTTCATCGTGCTGTTCGCGCTGCCGGGCACGGTATGGCTGCATTCGCTGCTCAACCAGCAGACGCTGATGGGCAATTATCCCATGCGCATCCGCTGGCAGGTGCATCGCTACCTGCTCAAGCAGTCGATGGCCTTCTACCAGGACGAGTTTGCCGGCCGTATCGCCACCAAGCTGATGCAGACCGCTCTTGCCGTGCGCGAATGCGTCATCAAGCTGATCGATGTCCTAAACTATGTCGTCGTCTACTTCCTCAGCATGCTGTTCATCGTCGGCTCGGCAGACTTGCGACTGGCTGTGCCCTTGGGTGTATGGCTGGTCGGCTATATCGGGCTCTTGCGCTTTTTCATCCCGAAGCTCGGCAAGGTCGGCGAGGAGCAGGCCAATGCGCGCTCGACCATGACCGGCCGCGTCGTCGACAGCTACACCAACATCCAGACGGTGAAGCTGTTTTCGCATGCCCGCCGCGAGGCAACTTTCGCCAGGGAGGGCATGGCGAGCTTCCTCGATACGGTCTACCGCTCGATGCGGCTGGTGACGCAGTTATACGGGATGCTCTACATCCTGAATTCGCTGCTTCTGTTTTCCGTGACGGCGATCTCGCTGTGGCTATGGCTGGGCGAGGCGGTGACGATCGGCGCAGTCGCCGTGGTTATCGGCCTGGTGCTCAGGATGTGGGGCATGTCGCAGTGGATCATGTGGGAGATGTCGAGCCTGTTCGAGAATATCGGCACGGTGCAAGACGGCATCCAGTCGATCTCGCTGCCGCGGCTGGTCGAGGACCGCCCGGGCGCCAGCGACATCGCCGTCAGCCAGGGCGAGATCCGTTTCGAGGAGATCCGCTTCCACTACGGCAAGCAGAAGGGCGTCATCGAGAACCTGTCGCTCACTGTGAAACCCGGCGAGAAGGTCGGCATCGTCGGCCGCTCCGGCGCCGGCAAGTCGACGCTGGTCAACCTTTTGCTGCGTTTTTACGACCTGGAAAGCGGCAGGATCCTCATCGATGGCCAGGAGATCGCCGGGGTAACGCAGGATTCGTTGCGCGCACAGATCGGCATGGTGACGCAGGACACCTCGCTGCTGCATCGGTCGGTGCGGGAGAATATCCTCTACGGGCGCCCTGACGCCACCGACGAGATGCTGATCGAGGCGGCCCGGCGGGCGGAGGCGCTCGATTTCATCGGCGCGCTTTCGGACCATAACGGTCGCAAGGGATTCGATGCACATGTCGGCGACCGCGGCGTCAAATTGTCCGGCGGTCAGCGGCAGCGCATCGCCATTGCCCGCGTCATGCTGAAGGACGCACCGATCCTCATCCTCGACGAGGCGACGTCGGCGCTCGATTCGGAAGCCGAGGCGGCGATCCAGGAGAACCTCTACAAACTGATGCAAGGCAAGACCGTGATCGCCATCGCGCATCGGCTGTCGACCATCGCTGCGATGGACAGGCTCGTCGTCATGGACAAGGGGCGCATCATCGAGGAAGGCTCGCACGAAGAGCTTGTCACCAAGGGCGGCCTTTATGCCCAGCTCTGGCAGCGCCAGTCGGGTGGGTTCCTCCTCGATGATGCGCAGGCTGAGTCCGATGCCAAAGGGTCTCACTCCGAGATGGCGGCGGAGTAACGCGATCGCGACTGGCATCAAGGTTACGGCAATTGCGGGGAATCGATCCCGGGCGTAACCACGACCTGTCAGAGGCCTGCCGGGGACCAAATTGGGTGCCGGCGGGGTTCCGGCATCTACGAGAGAAAAATGTTCGACCGCATCTTCACCTGGTTCGAAAGCCATTATTCGCCGGTGGCGCTGGCCGAAGACAGGCAGCCGCCAATGGGACTTTGGCGGTTCTACTGGTATTTCATAAGGCAGTTTCGCGCCGCCTATTGGCTGCGCATGATCATCGTTGCCGTCGCGGCAATAGTGGACGCGATGCTACCGATTTTCGTCGGCCTGATCGTGGGCCTGCTCTCCAACACCAGGCCGGGCGATTTCTTCGCCGCGCATGGGCCGCTGCTCGTCATGATGGCGATCGTCGTGCTGCTGCGTCCGCTGTCGATGGTTATCGACGCGCTCATCCGCAACCACGCCATCGCGCCGAACCTCATCGACCTCATCCGCTGGCAAAGCCATTGGCATGTCGTGCGTCAGGACTGGTCATTCTTCCAGAACGACTTCGCCGGCCGCATCGGAACGAAGGTCATGCAAAGCGGCGACTCGGTGGAGATGAGCGTCAATCTCACCGTCGATGCCGTCTGGTACGCGCTGGTCTTCGTCGCGGTCGCCATCGTTGTGCTGGCGCGGCTCGACCCGCTTCTTCTGGCTGTGGTGGCGGCCTGGCTGGTGTTCTATTGCATGATCTTCTGGTTTGCGATGCCGAGGATCACCCAGCGCTCGTCCCAACTGTCGGAGCGGTGGTCGCAGGTGAGCGGCCGCATGGTCGACAGCTACACGAACATCCTGACGCTCAAGACATTCTCGACCGGCGAGCACGAAGACAAATATGTCTCGCAAGCCGTCGTCGAGCACGCCGACACGTTTTACCAGCTGATGCGCGTTTTCACACTGATGTGGTCGGCCCTGTTCGTCCTCAACGCTGCGCTGCTTATCGCCATAAGCTGGCTGGCGCTGGCCGGCTGGAACGCCGGCGCCATGACCACGGCGGCCGTGGCGACGGCGATACCGTTCGCGCTGCAGATCGCCAACATTTCCGGCAGGATCCTCGATGTCGGCGCCAACGTCTTCCGGCAGATCGGCGTCGCCAGCAATTCGATGACGACGATCGCGCGCCCCATCACAATGCAGGACCAGCCGGACGCGCCGGCCCTCGTGGTCAAAGCCGGCGGCATCGAGTTCGAGCAGGTGAACTTCAACTATTGGCGCAAGGACGGCAAAGGCGGCGTCATCGACAATCTGTCGCTGAAGATCGCGCCGGGCGAGCGGGTCGGCCTGATCGGCCGTTCCGGGGCCGGCAAGTCGACATTGGTCAATCTCGTGCTGCGGCTGTTCGACGTGCAGGACGGCAAGGTGCTGATCGACGGACAAGACATCCGCAACGTCTCGCAGGAAAGCGTTCGCGCGGCGATCGGCTTCGTCAATCAGGATACGTCGCTCTTGCATCGATCGGTTCGCGAGAACCTCAAATATGGACGACAGTCCGCCAGCGATGAGGCGATGTTCAGCGCCGCCAAGGCCGCGCAGATCGACGATGTGATCGCGGGGCTGACCGATCCGCATGGGCAAAGCGGCTATGAGGCGCTCGTCGGCGAGCGCGGCGTGAAGCTGTCCGGCGGCCAGCGGCAACGCATCGCCATTGCCCGCGTTATGCTGAAGGACGCGCCGATCCTCATTCTCGACGAAGCTACGTCTGCGCTCGATTCCGAGGTGGAGGCCGCCATCCAGGAGAACCTCTACAAGCTCATGCAGGGCAAGACGGTCATCGCCATCGCCCACCGCCTGTCGACCATCGCGGCAATGGATCGGCTCGTCGTCATGGACAAGGGCCGCATCGTCGAGGACGGCTCGCATGAAGCGTTGATCGCCAAGGGCGGGCTCTATGCCCAGCTCTGGCGGCGCCAGTCGGGCGGCTTCCTGCTCGAGGAAAAGCAGGCGGCCGACGATCTGCCGACGAAAGGTGAAGCCGCGGAATGATGAAGGCCGTCTATCGCTGGTTCGAAAGCTGGGTCTACCCGTTCCGCGAGCCGACGAACCTTCGTCCACCTGCCAGCGTCGGCGGCTTCCTCTGGCACTATGTCGGGCAAGCGAAGCTCGCCTTCTTCGCCATGCTGATCATCGGCGGCATCGCGCCGCTGGTCGAGGCCGGGCTGTTCTATTTCGTCGGACGGCTGGTCGATATCCTCGACCAGCTTCCCGGCGAACGCAGCTGGCACGCGCTGTGGGGGGCCGCCGGGCCAGAGCTGCTGTTCATGGGCGCGGTGGTGCTGATCATCCGCACGCTGGTGGTCGGCCTTTCGGCGCTGGTCGACGAGCAGACGATCACGCCGGGCTTCTACAGCCTGGTGCGCTGGCAGGCGCATCGGCATGTCTCGCGCCAGTCCTACGCTTTCTTCCAAAACGACTTCGCCGGGCGTATCGCCACGAAGGTCTGGCAGGCGGGGCAGGCCACTGGCGACCTCATGGAAAGCTTCATCGAGGTCGTCTGGTTCATGATCGTCTACACGGTGACGACGCTGGCGCTGGTCGCCGGCCTCGACCTCAGGCTGGCGGCGCTGGTGGTGATCTGGATCGTCGCCTTCGGCTGGCTGGCCAGGCTCCATTTGCCGGCAATCCGCAAGCATGCCGAGGCGACCGCCGAGGCCGGCTCGATGATCACCGGCCGCTTCGTCGATTCCTATTCGAATGTGCAGACGCTGAAGCTGTTCGCGGCCGACGGCGACGACCGCTACATCCGCAACGGCTTCGACATCTATCTCGATGCGCTGCGGCCCTTCACGCGGCGGCTGACCGGCGTGCGCGTGGCGCTGACGACGCTTTCCGGCATCATGATCACGGCGATCGCCGCCTTTGCAGTCTATCTGTGGGTGGAAGGCTCGATCACCGTCGGCGCCGTCGCCTTCACGCTCTCGCTTGTGCTGAGGCTCAACATGCTGCTGGGACGGCTGATGATGCAGCTCAACAGTATCCTCAGGAATCTCGGCGTGCTGGAAAATTCCAAGGCGCTGATCTCGCAGTCGCTCGGCCTGACCGACGCCCCGGATGCCAAGGAGCTGGTGGTTGCGGGTGGCCGCATCGACCTCAAGAACGTCACCTTCCACTACGGGAAAGGGGCAGGGGTCCTCGAAGGCATCGACCTCGTCGTGCGTCCAGGCGAGAAGGTCGGGCTGGTCGGTCCGTCCGGCGCCGGCAAGACGACGCTGGCCAATCTCATCCTGCGCCTTTACGATCTCGAGGGCGGCAGGATCCTGATCGACGGCCAGGATATCGCCGGCGTGACGCAGAATTCGCTGCGCGCCAATATCGGCGTGGTCAGCCAGGACACGGCGCTGTTCCACCGCTCGCTGCGCGACAACATCAAGCTCGGCATGCCGGACGCTACCGACGCTGAGGTGATCGCCGCGGCGCGCAAAGCCGAGGCGCATGACTTCATCATGGGGCTGCGCGACAATCGCGAGCGCCTTGGCTACGAAGCTTATGTCGGCGAGCGCGGCGTCAAGCTCTCCGGCGGCCAGCGTCAGCGCGTGGCGATCGCCCGCCTCTTCCTCAAGGATGCGCCGATCCTCATCCTTGACGAGGCGACCTCGGCACTCGATTCCGACATCGAGGCGGCGATCCAGGAAAACCTGGCAAGGCTGATGGAGAACAAGACCGTCATCGCCATCGCCCACCGGCTTTCCACCATCGCAGCGCTCGACCGGCTGGTCGTGCTCGACGGCGGCCGCATCGTCGAAGAAGGCACGCATGATGAGCTGGTGGCGCTGGACGGCCTTTATGCGCGGCTCTGGAAACGGCAGTCCGGCGGCTTCCTCTTCAATGAGGAAAGCGCGCTGGAAGAGACGCGCCCGGCGGAGTAGAAACGCAGCCATGTCGGTCAGAATGCCCAGCAATTTCGGACGGTCAGGCGCGCAGGAAAGCACTCTCGATCTGCTCGGCCATGAAATACTCGCTGAAAAGGCGGCCGCCCTCGGTCGCGCCGGCCAGCGCGTCGACGAGGCCTTGGCGAAGCTGCGCGAAAATGGGGAAGGCGGGGATCGCAACCGGCTGCTGAAAGAAGCGGCAGAAGCCGTCCACGCCTATTTCATCCAGCGCGAACTCTGCGGGCTGCGCAAGCACGACGCCGTGATCCGCGAATACGACATCCCGCGGGCGGTGCTGGCCAGGCTCGGCGCCAGCTAAGCGCTGACTTCCTTCCGAAAGCGCGCCAGGCGCAAGGCGAGCGCTCCGGGATTCTCATCGGCGACGAAGTGCCCGCTATCGGGGATGATGTCGCCCTCGACATTGGAGAGGCCGGCGGCCTTCAAGCCATTGAGGTAATCGGTGATCTCGCCGGTCTCGGCAGCGCCCCTGAGGCAGAGCACCGGCGTATCGATCGGGCTTGCCGGCGGAACGGCATTGGCCTTGGCGTCCTCGGAAAAGGCGCGGTACCAGTCGAAGCCCGCCTTGAGGCTTTCCGGCCGCGAATAGGCATTGGCGTAGATGTCTCTTGCTTCGGCCGGGATGGCGGATTTCTCCTTCGAAAGGGTGTCGAAGAAGAAGTCGAAATAGGCGCGCTCGTGACCCCCAACCAGCAGTTCCGGGAGAGCAGGAACCGCGTGGAAGGCGAAATGCCAGAGGTTTGGATTGCGGATGACCTTGTCCCACGGCGCCACGCCCGGAACGACAACATCCATGATCGCAGCGGCGGAGAGGATTTCCGGATGGTTGCGCAAAAGCGCGAAGACGATCTGGCCGCCGACATCATGGCCGGCCACTATGACCTGTCGCAGGCCGCAGGCGTCAATCAAGGCCGCTATCACCCTGGCCAGGTAGGCTTTCTCGCCGGTTTTGCGCGTACCTTGCGAGCCGCCTATACCCGGCAGGTCCGGCGCGATCACGCGCTGATCGGTGGCCAGCCGACCGATCACGTTCTCGAAGGCATGGGAACTTTGAGGCCAGCCGTGGAGCAGCACGAGGCCGGGCGCATCCCGTGGTCCGGCTTCACGGATCGCAATGGTCAGTCCTTCAACCTCGATGCTGGAAGTTTCCATCCGCCCGGCCTTCACCTGTCCGATCGCTCCGACCGACAGAACTAGGCGGGAATCGGTCCGCGGACAGGGCCTGTCTCTCGAATAAGCCGCATCACTCCAGCCATTCGGTGATGAAGCTGCCGTTCTCGTGGATGTCGGTGGTCTCGAGCGGACCGGGGCCGAGATTGGTGAATTTGTGCGGCGTGTCGGCCGGCACGATCAGAATTTGGCCTGCGGTGGCCGTTATCTGCCGATCGCCGACCGTGAACAGGCCGGTGCCGGAACGGATGACGAAGATCTCCGCGTAAGGATGCTTATGCAGACGCGGGCCGCCGCCGATCTCGGGCTGATAATTGAAGATCAGGCAGGAGTTGGAGCCAAATGCGCCGCATTGCAGCTCACCTTGCCAACGGTCGGGCGTGCTCGCCCATTTGTCGCGGTCGATGACATGCGCCATGGCTCGACAATAGACCGGGCCGGCGGCCGCTGTCGAGGCAAGCGGAGTTCCGATTTACCGCTGAAGTTAGTGCTATTTAGCGCTGTTCGGCGGCCCGATCATCAAGCCGTTGCGCGGGCCGCGGCATGTGCCCGCGACAATGTGCCCTTGTGCCTCCACGCGTCTGGACAAAAACGGGCTTCACGCATAAACCGAACCTCCAAATGCCGGAGGAATTCGCTAGCCTGTTCGCCATGCGCTGTCGGGCCGGCGCGATTGAGCGGGGACAAGGCTCGGCCGCCGGCACGGAAAGAGGCGAAAGGATCAGGCACCCGTGAGCGCAACCGACATCCACGATCCCAACCGTCGCGATTTTCTCTACATCGCCACCGGCATGGCCGGCGTGGTCGGCGCTGGGGCCGTCGCCTGGCCGTTCATCGACCAGATGCAGCCGGATGCCTCGACGCTGGCGCTGGCTTCTGTCGAGGTCGATGTCTCCTCGCTGCAGCCCGGCAGCTCGCTGGTCGTCAAGTGGCGCGGTAAGCCGGTCGTGGTGCGCAACCGCACCGACAAGGAAATGAAGGACGGCGCGGCGGTTAGCCTCAACGATCTCAAGGATCCGATCGCCCGCAATGCCAACTTGCCGGCCGATGCGCCGGCGACCGACGCCAACCGCACCACGCCCGGCAAGGAAGCCTGGATGGTCATGGTGCAGGTCTGCACCCATCTCGGCTGCATCCCGCTCGGCCAGGAAGGCGATTTCGGCGGCTGGTTCTGCCCGTGCCACGGCTCGGTGTACGATACCGCCGGCCGCATCCGCAAAGGCCCGGCGCCGGAGAACATGGCGATCCCGGTGTTTAAATTCATTTCCGATACCAAGATCCTTATCGGTTGAGGCAGGGGGATATTTCGATGAGCGAGGGACACTCCACCTACACACCGAAGACGGGTCTCGGACGCTGGTTCGACGCCCGTATGCCGCTTCCCCGGCTTGTCTATGACAGCTTCATTGCCTATCCGGTGCCGCGCAACCTCAACTACATGTGGACGTTCGGCGGCATCCTGTCGATCATGCTGGTATCGCAGATCCTCACCGGCATCGTGCTGGCCATGCACTACACGTCCGACACCACACTCGCCTTCGATTCGGTCGAGAAGATCATGCGCGACGTGAATTCGGGATGGCTGTTGCGCTATCTCCATTCCAACGGCGCCTCGTTCTTCTTCGTGGCCGTCTACATCCACATCTTCCGCGGGCTGTTCTACGGCTCCTACAAGGCGCCGCGCGAGCTGCTCTGGATCCTCGGCTGCATCATCTACCTCCTGATGATGGCGACCGGCTTCATGGGCTATGTGCTGCCATGGGGACAGATGAGCTTCTGGGGCGCCACCGTCATCACCGGCTTCTTCAGCGCCATCCCGCTGGTCGGCAACTGGATCCAGGAACTGCTGCTCGGCGGCTTCGCCGTCGACAATCCGACGCTGAACCGCTTCTTCGCCCTGCATTACCTGTTGCCGTTCATGATCGCCGGCGTCGTCGTGCTGCACGTCTGGGCGCTGCATGTCGTCGGCCAGTCGAACCCGACCGGCATTGAGGTCAAGTCGAAGACCGACACCGTCGCCTTCACGCCCTATGCGACCATCAAGGACGCGTTCGGCATGATCGTGTTCCTGTTCTTCTTCGCCTATTTCGTCTTCTACCTGCCGAACTACCTCGGCCATCCGGACAACTACACGGTCGCCAATCCGCTGAAGACGCCGGCCCACATCGTTCCGGAATGGTACTTCCTGCCGTTCTACGCGATCCTGCGCGCCATCACCTTCAACATCGGGCCGATCAACTCCAAGCTCGGCGGCGTGCTGTGCATGTTCGGCGCCATCGCCATGCTGTTCCTGGTGCCGTGGCTCGACACCTCCAAGGTGCGCTCGGCGGTCTACCGGCCCTGGTACAAACTGTTCTTCTGGCTGTTCGTGGCCGACGCCATCCTGCTCGGGTGGCTGGGCTCGCAGCCGGCGGAAGGCTCATACGTGTTCATGGCGCAGATGGCGACGCTGTTCTACTTCGCCTTCTTCCTGGTCGTGATGCCGGTGCTCGGCCTGATCGAGACGCCGCGGCGGCTGCCGAACTCGATCACCGAGGCGGTGCTGGAAAAGAAGAACAAGGGAGCCGGCGGGCATCCGGCAGGCGCGGTCAGCGCGCCGGAAACCAAGGGCTGAGAATCTGAGGGGATTTGGCATGAAGAAGATTCTCACCGCGCTGGCGCTGCTTGGCCTGGTGGTCGCGGGCACCGCTGCCATCGCCGCCGAAGAGGAACACAACGCGGCGGCCCCGACGCATTTCCCGATCAATGAACCGAAGGAAATGAGCTGGAGCTTCGCCGGGCCGTTCGGCACCTACGACAAGGCCCAGCTGCAGCGCGGCCTGAAGGTCTACAAGGAAGTCTGCTCGGCCTGCCACTCGATGAACCTGGTGGCGTTCCGCACGCTGGAAGGCCTCGGCTACTCGGAAGCGCAGGTCAAGACGCTTGCCGCCGAGTACACCATCCATGACGGCCCGAACGATGCCGGCGACATGTTCGACCGCCCGGGCAAGCCGTCGGATCACTTCCCGTCGCCGTTCCCGAACGAACAGGCCGCCGCGTCCGCCAATGGCGGCGCCGCTCCGCCCGACATGTCGCTGCTCGCCAAGGCGCGCGGCGTCGAGCGCGGCTTTCCGCGTTTCATCTTCGACATTTTCACCCAGTATGCTCAGGGCGGCCCGGACTACATCCACTCGCTGCTCACCGGCTACGACCAGACGCCGCCGGCCGGCATGGTCATCCCCGAAGGCACGCACTACAATCCATACTTCCTGTCCGGCGTGTCGCTGAAGATGCCGAAGCCGCTTTCCGACGGCCAGGTGACCTATGACGACGGTTCGCCGCAGACGGTCGACCAATATTCGCGCGACGTGTCGGCGTTCCTGATGTGGGCCGCCGAGCCGCATCTCGAAGAGCGCAAGAAGACCGGCTTCCGCGTGCTGGTGTTCCTGCTGCTGTTCGGCGCGCTGGTCTACCTGACCAAGCGCAAGGTGTGGGCCGAAGTGGCGCACTGAGCCGCGATCGGTCCGACACTTTCGAGGGGCGCCGCAAAGGCGCCCTTTTCATATTTCGGGACCGCTTTGATCCGGCCATGTCACATGGCTGTCATTGCGCATCGCGATCCTGCGTTGGCTCACCTCAAAGGATCGTGCTCATGAAAAGACTTGCGCCGCTTGCAGCCGTGGTGCTGCTTCTTGTCGCCTCCTCGGCAGTCCGCGCCGAGGACGCCCAGCCCTTCGTCACCAACAAGGACATCGACCTGACGATGATCCTGCCGCCGCCGCCGGCCAATGATTCGGCCGAGACCAAGGCAGAACTCGGCGAGGTGCTGACCCTGCAAGTGACGCGCACGCCCGAAATGGAAAAGCGCGCTATCGCCGATGCCGGAGAGGATGTCTGGCGCTTCGCCGATGTCATGGGACCGAAATTCAGCAAGGAGGCGCTGCCGAAGTTCAGCGCCTTCTTCGACCGCGTGGTGGCGACCGAAGGCGCGGTCGTCGATCCGGCCAAGGACGTCTGGAAGCGGCCGCGTCCGCATCAGCTCAGTGATCTGGTCAAACCCGCGGTGAAGCTGTCGAATTCCGGTTCCTGGCCGTCGGGCCATGCGACGGTCGGCACCATGATGGGCATCATCCTGTCCGACATGGTGCCGGAGAAGCGGGCCGAGATCATGGCCCGCGCGGCCGAATATGCCCATAACCGCGTGGTCGGCGGCATCCATTATCCGTCGGATGTCGAGATGGGCAAGATTTCCGGCAGCGCGATCGCCGCGGTCCTGCTCAGCCGGCCCGATTTCAAGACCGAGTTCGAGGTGGCGCGATCCGAGCTGCGGTCCGACCTCGGCATGTGAGCCGTCCGTCGCCGACGTTTCTGCAAGGGCGCCAGCGGGCGCCCTTTTCGCTTGCGGCGCCGGCACGGGAGCAAGGCAGGCGATGCCGATCCTTTGCCGGATGCGCTTGTCTCCCGGGCTCCATCGCGGTAGCCGTTGTTGGTTGCGTTGCGCCGGGCGCGTCGACGCCGTTATACCCGACAGCCGGACACGCGGAGCTCGTCTCATGAAACCCTCGCTCGAAGACACGCTGCTTGCGGCTATCCGCACCATTCCGGATTACCCCAAACCCGGCATCCTGTTTCGGGATATCACCACGCTGCTCGGCGACGCTCGCGCCTTTCGCCGCGCCATCGACGAGCTTGTGCATCCTTACGCCGGGCTGAAGATCGACAAGATCGCCGGCATCGAGGCGCGCGGCTTCATCCTGGGCGGTGCAGTGGCGCATCAGCTTTCGGCGGGTTTCGTCCCGATCCGCAAGAAGGGCAAGCTGCCTTACGAGACCGTGCGCGTCGCCTACAGCCTCGAATACGGTCTGGACGAGATGGAGATGCACAAGGACGGCGTCTCGCAAGGCGAGAAGGTGATCCTGGTCGACGATCTGATCGCCACCGGCGGCACGGCGGAGGCGGCCGTCAAGCTGCTCAGGCAGATCGGCGCCGACATCGTCGCCGCCTGCTTCGTCATCGACCTGCCGGATCTCGGCGGGCGCCAGAAACTGGAAGCGCTCGGCGTGCCGGTAAGGACGCTGATCGGCTTCGAGGGGCATTAATCAGTGTTGAATGGTGAATAGTGAATGGTGAATAGGGAATGGTTCACTAGTCACCATTCACTATTCACCATTCGCTACTCCACCTTCACCAGCACCGCGCTGTCGAACTCGATGACCTTATCGCCGCTGGAGTCGAAACCTTCGGAACGCAGCGTGAGCAGGCTCCAACCGGGGCGGCCGGCAAGGGGTCGATGGGCAAGCGCTGTGCGGGTGAAGGTTACGGTTTCGCCGGCATAGACCGGCTTCAGCCATTTGAGGTTGCGAAACCCGGGCGAGGGGCCGAATTCGGGCTGCGGGCCGGGACCGGTCCAACGCACGCCCTCGGTCTCCATGCGCTTTTCGAGGTTGTATTTCATCCAGGTGGCGGCGGTGTGCCAGCCGGAGGCGCAGAGACCGCCAAGCATGCTCTTCTTCGCCGCCTCCTCGTCGACATGGAAGATTTGCGGATCGTATTTCCTGGCGAACGCCTTGATCTCGTCGGCCTCGAATTTGTGCGCGCCGAGGGTGACGGTTTGGCCGATGAGGAAATACTCGTCCAGGGTCACGCGACGGCCCCGCGGGTCAGAAACATGCCGGTGTTCTCAAGCTCGAAGACGCATTCGCCGCGCTGGTTGAACAGCTCGCTGCGCATGCTGACCAGGCCGATCTGCGGCCGCGACTTGGACTGGCGCTTGGAAAGCACGGTGACCTTGCCGGTGAGACGGTCACCGGCCAGAACCGGCTTCTTCCATTTGACATGCTCGATGCCGGGTGAGCCTTGCGAGGTCGAATCGAGCAGGAAGGCATCGCACAGCATGCGCATGAACATCGCGCAAGTGTGCCAGCCCGAAGCCGAAAGGCCGCCCAGGATGCTGGCCTTGCCGGCCGCCTCGTCGAGATGCATCGGCTGGGCATCGAATTCGCTGGCAAACTCGATGATCTCGGCGGCGCTCACATTCTTGCTGCCGAGGTCGAGCGAGGCGCCCTCGACGAAATCCTCATAGGCCCAGGTCTTTCCGGTCATGTCGGCAATCCGGTTGACGAACGCGTGATCCCGAAGGTCGGGCATCCCGGATGGAGGCCCGAGCCAATTTGGTCAAGTCCTTTCTGGTGAGCCAGCCAGGCACTCAGGTGTTGAACTTGAACAGCATGATGTCGCCGTCCTGGACGACATACTCCTTGCCTTCGTCGCGCGCCTTGCCGGCTTCCTTGGCCGCCACTTCGCCGCCGAGCGTGACGAAGTCGTTGTAGGAGATCGTCTGGGCGCGGATGAAACCACGTTCGAAGTCGGTGTGAATGACGCCGGCAGCTTGCGGTGCCTTATCGCCCTTGTGGATGGTCCAGGCGCGCGTCTCCTTCGGCCCGACGGTGAAATAGGTGATCAGATGCAAGAGCTCGTAGCCGGCGCGGATCACCTTGTTGAGGCCCGGCTCGTCAAGGCCGATCGAGGCGAGGAACTCCATTTCCTCCTCGTCGGAAAGCTGGGCAACTTCCGCCTCGATCGCCGCCGAGATCACCACCGTGCCGGCGCCCTGCGCGGCGGCCATCTTCTCCACCGCCTTTGTATGCTCGTTTCCCGTGGCAGCGTCCGCCTCAGCGACGTTGCAGACATAGAGCACGGGATGCGATGTGAGCAGGTTCAGGCCCTGCAGGATGCGCAGATCCTCCGCCGCGATGCCATTGAGCAGGACGCGGGTCGGGCGACCTGCCTGCAGCAGTTCGAGCGCCGCCTCCATCATCGGCAGAACGGTCATTGCTTCCTTGTCCTTGCCGGCGGCGCGCTTGCGGACCTGCATGATGCGGCGCTCCAGGCTTTCGAGATCGGCGAGCATCAGCTCGGTCTCGACGGTCTCGGCGTCGGCGACCGGATCGATGCGGCCCTCGACATGGGTGATGTCGTCATCCTCGAAGCAGCGCAGCACATGCACGATGGCGTCGACCTCGCGGATGTTGGCGAGGAACTGATTGCCTAGACCTTCGCCCTTAGAGGCGCCGCGCACCAGCCCGGCAATGTCGACGAAGGAGATGCGGGTCGGGATGATCTCCTTCGACTTGCCGATCACGGCGATCTTCTGCAGCCGCGGGTCCGGAACCGCCACCTCGCCGGTGTTCGGCTCGATGGTGCAGAAAGGATAGTTGGCGGCCTGCGCGGCAGCCGTCCTGGTCAACGCGTTGAACAGCGTCGACTTGCCGACGTTGGGCAAGCCAACGATGCCACATTTGAAACCCATGTTCGTCCAGTCCTATCGGGAATTCGAGATTTGGTGAGGGCTATGGGCGAAAGCGCGGACGATCGTCAAGCCCTTGGCATGATCGTTTCGACGCTCAGTCTTTTCCGAACAGCTTCTTCAGCATCGCGGCCATCGGCCCGCTCTCGGGAACCTTCGCCGGCGGCTGCTGTGGGCGGGCCTGGCGGATATGGCTCTGCTGTTTTGGCGCCTTGGGCGGAGGCCGATCGTCATCGCCGGTCGGCACGAGCTTTTCGCGCAGCGCCAGGGTAATGCGGTTCATGAAGGAGTTGTCGTCGCCCTTGGCCAGCAATCCGGCGTCGTCGGCGATCGCGTCAAGCAACACGTCGAGCCATTCACGGTCGGCTTTGGCGAAATCGCCGAGCACATGCCCGTGCACCATCTCTTTGACGCCGGGATGGCCGACGCCGATACGCACCCGGCGATAGGCGTTGCCGACATGCTGGTCGAGCGAGCGGATGCCGTTGTGGCCGCCGGAACCGCCGCCGACCTTGACCCTGAGCTTGCCGGCGGCAAGATCGATCTCGTCGTAGAAGACGGTGAGGGCGGCGGCATCGAGTTTATAGAAGCGCAACGCCTCGCCGACCGACTGGCCGGACAAATTCATGAAGGTCTGCGGCTTGATCAAAAGGATCTTCTCGCCGCCCAGGGCGCCCTCGGCGATCAGGCCCTGGAACTTCTTCGACCAGGGCGAAAAGGAATGGCGGCGGGCTATCGCGTCCGCCGCCATGAAGCCGACATTGTGCCGGTTGTTCTGATATTTCGCGCCCGGATTGCCGAGGCCTGCAAAGACAAGCATCGTCGTCTCCTGGCGCCGAGAGAATTACTTCTCTTCGGCCTCAGCGGCCTCAGCTTCCGGCGCCGCCGCTTCGGCAGTCTCCTCCGTCTCCGGCTTCATTGCCGCGGAGCCGGCGATGGTCGCGATGGTGAAGTCGCGATCGGAGATCACCGGCTTGACGCCGGCCGGCAGGGCAACCGCCGAAATGTGGATCGAGTCGCCGATTTCGGTGCCGGCGAGATCGACGGTGATGAATTCCGGGATCGCGTTGGCAGGGCAGTGGAACTCGACTTCGTGACGAACGATGTTGAGCACGCCGCCGCGCTTGATGCCGGGCGACTTGTCCTCATTGATGAAGTGGACGGGCACGTCGACATTGACCTCGGTGTCCTTGCCGATGCGCAGGAAGTCGACATGGACCGGGAAGTCCTTGACGGGGTCGAGCTGAAAATCCTTGGGCAGGACCTGGATCTTCTTGCCGTCGACATCGATCGTAGCGATCGTGGTCAGAAACCCGCCGCCGTGGATCTTGTAGAAGATGTCCTTGTAGTTGAGGGCGATCGCCAGGGGGGGCTGCTTGTCGCCGTAAATAACTGCAGGCACTTTGCCGTTGCGGCGAACTGCACGGGCGGACCCCTTACCGACCTGTTCGCGCGCTTCGGCCTTGAGCTCGTAAGCCTCGTGGCTCATGGCATTTCCTTTCGCGTGTTATGGAGCGTTCGCGGCGGGCAAGCCCATCCGTAAACGTCGAAAGCCGTCGCGGCCTCGCATGGTCGATCCAACGCTTTTGGCTGTCCAAACGCTTCGGGGATCATGCAGGCCTGGCCGGCCTTCCTCCGCGTTGCCTCCAAGGGTGTCTACGCGGGTGGCGGCTCTATAGCGGAAGGCGGGCAGGGGCGCAAGCCGTTGAACGGGAAGGCTCGGCCACGCTGCGCGATGATATCCGGTCGGGGAGGCATAGCCGACGCGTTGCTCCGTCGGATCTGGCGAGTTGCGCCGGGTCCCGCCCACATGCGTCACGTAGCATCGGGCCGGTTTCAAACGTCCTTGGCAGGCAATCGAAGGACCGGAGATCGACATGAAACTACTGTTTAGCCGCAATCCCAATCCTCGCCTCGCGGTCGCGGCGGCGCGCTATCTGAAGGCCGATGTCGCCTTCGAATTCGCCTCGCCCATGGCACCAGGGCAGGCCGAGCGCTACCGCGCGCTTAACCCCAATTTGACCTTGCCTATCCTGGTCGGCCCGGGATGGAGCCTGTGGGAAGCCGATGCGATCGCATGCCGGCTCTCGCGCGACATGCATGCGGATTTCTGGCGCACCGGCGACGACGAGCCGCAGATGATCCGCTGGCTGAGCTGGGGCAAGGAGAATTTCGTCAGGGCCTGCGACATGGTGCATTTCGAGCGCGGCACGAAACAGCGCTGGGGACTGGGGCCGATCGACAAGGCATTGGTCGAGGAGGGGCTGAGGCAGTTCCACATGACGGCCGCCATCCTTGAAGCCGAGCTTTGCGGGCGCCAATGGCTGGTCGGCAATTCGGTTTGCTATGCCGACTTTCGTATGGCGACCTTTCTCGCGTTCAATGATGCCGCCCGGTTGCCGCTCGACGACTATCCGTCGCTCAGCCGCTGGTATCGGCGGATCGAGCATATCGATGCCTGGCGCGACCCGTTCCAGGGGCTGGATGCGCCGCAACTGCCGCCGGTCAGCAGCGAGGCGGCGCCGGGCTAAGCCAGGATTTTGAACGTCTTTCTTCAAAAATCGTCGTCGAGGATGCCTGCCAACCCGCGCCGAAAATGGCCCGCCCCAGCGATGGGGACGCGGGCCGCTGCTGCACTAAGCGGACCTTAGTTCATCTACCCCGTCTGGAGGTCAGGCAGCATCGGCCGATTGGTCGCCGCTCAACGCATCGCGCAACGCCCGGACTTTTCGCGTGAGAGCATCGATCTCGGCCGAGGTCATGCCTGAACGCTCGACCAGCGTTTCGCCCAGACAGCTGCATTGCGTGAGCAGCGCCCGGCCTGCCGCGGTGAGATCGACCTGCACCTGCCGCTCATCGTCATGGCTGCGCTGGCGGGTCACCAGACCCGCCTGCTCCATGCGCTTGACCAGCGGCGTGACGGTGCTCGATTCCAGCGCCAGCCGGCGCGCTATGGTGCCGACCGACATGCCATCGGCCTCTCCAAGCGCATTGAGCACGAGATACTGGGGATACGTGATCCCCATCTCGTCGAGCATGGGCTTGTAGGTACGGTTGATCGCCATGCTCGTGGCGTAGAGCGCGAAACAGAGCTGATTGTCCAGGGGCAGAGGCATCGCGCCATGATCCTTTTGTCGACGTCGTGAGGCTCTTTAGCACAAAAAATCATATCGCGATACATATTATCGTGGACAAGAAGTCATCGTTGCGCTAAACATATCATTATTGCGATATCATTTATCGCGACACCTAAAACGGAGATTGAGATGACTGAAGCTTCACATGCGAAGGCCGGCTCGGGCAGCGGCACGATCACCACCAACGACGGCACGCAGATCTACTACAAGGATTGGGGCACCGGTCAGCCGGTCGTCTTCCACCATGGCTGGCCACTGAGCAGCGACGACTGGGATGCCCAGATGCTGTTCTTCCTCTCCAAGGGCTATCGGGTCATCGCCCATGACCGCCGCGGCCATGGCCGCTCCAGCCAGACTGACACCGGCAATGAGATGGACACCTACGCCGCCGATGTGACGGCGCTGGTTGCGCATCTCGACCTCAAGAACGCCATCCATGTCGGGCATTCGACCGGCGGTGGCGAAGTGGCGCGCTATGTCGCGCAGCACGGCTCCGGAGGCCGCGTCGCCAAGGCTGTGCTGATCGGCGCGGTGCCGCCGATCATGCTCAAGACCGCTGCCAATCCCGGCGGCCTCCCGATCGAAGTGTTCGACGGCTTTCGCTCGGCGCTGACGACGAACCGCGCCCAGTTCTTCCGCGACGTTCCGGCCGGCCCTTTCTACGGCTTCAACCGTCCAGGCGCGACGGTCTCGGAAGGTGTGGTCGACAATTGGTGGCGCCAAGGCATGATGGGCGGCGCCAAGGCGCACTACGACTGCATCAAGGCATTCTCGGAAACCGACTTCACCGAGGACCTGAAGAAGATCGACGTGCCGGTGCTGGTCATGCATGGCGACGACGACCAGATCGTGCCGATCGCGGATTCGGCCCTGCTCGCGATCAAGCTGCTCAAGAAGGGCGAGCTCAAAGTCTACAAGGGCCTTCCGCATGGGATGGCGACGACTCATGCGGACGTCATCAATGCCGACCTCCTGGCTTTCTTCCAGGCCTGAGTCCCAGCGCCAGAAAAGCACCCGCCATCCGGCGGGTGCTTTGCTCTCTGGAACTCGTCCGGAGTGGCCGGCTCAGGCTTTCCTGGCCTCCTTCATGTTCGGCAGGAACACGGTCAGCAGGCCGAGGAAGGGCAGGTACGAGCAGACGTGGTAGACGAAGTCGATGCCTTTCATGTCGGCGATGACGCCGAGCACGGCCGCGGCGATGCCGCCCATGCCGAAGGCGAAGCCGAAGAAGATGCCGGCGATCATGCCGACGCGGCCGGGAACCAGTTCCTGCGCGAAGACGACGATGTTGGAGAAGGCCGACGACAGGATCAGGCCGATCACAACGGTAAGCACCATCGTCCATTCCAAATTGGCGTAAGGCAGCGCCAGCGTGAAGGGCAGAACGCCGACGATCGAGAACCAGATCATTGCCTTCTGTCCGTAGCGGTCGCCGAACGGACCGCCGAGCAGGATGCCAAGCGCCGAGGCGCCGAGGAACAGGAAGAGCATGACCTGGGACATCTGCACCGAAACGCCGAACTTATGGATGGAGTAGAAGGTGTAGTAGCTGGACAGCGAGGCGATATAGGCGTTCTTGCTCAACACCAGCAGCGTCAGCACCGCCAATGCCGCCATGACCTTTTTGCGTGGGAAGGGCGACACGTGAGCCGCCGGCTTGCGGCTGGCCATCGAGGCGCGCAACCGGCTGTACCAGCCGCCAACCTGCCACAGCACGACGATGCCGATCAGCGAGCCGACGGCGAACCAGGAAATGCTGGTCTGGCCGAAAGGCACGACGATGAAGGCGGCGAGCAGCGGGCCCATCGCCTGGCCGAAATTGCCGCCGACCTGGAACAGCGATTGCGCGAGACCGAAGCGGCCGCCCGAGGCGAAGCGGGCGATGCGCGAGGATTCCGGATGGAAGATCGCCGAGCCGATACCGATCAGCGAGGCGCCGATCAGGAGCAGCCAGTAATGGCCGGCATGCGCGAGCACCACCAGCCCGACCAGTGACGAGGCCATGCCCCAAGGCAAGGAATAGGGCATCGGCCGCTTGTCGGTGATCATGCCGATCACAGGCTGCAGCAGCGAGGCCGTCACCTGGAAAGTGAACGTAAGAAGGCCGATCTGCCAGAAATCGAGACCGTAATTCTCTTTGAGCAGCGGATAGATCGCCGAAAGCAGCGACTGCATGATGTCGTTGACGCAGTGGCAGAAGCTCACCGCAAGAATGACGGTGAAGGCCGTCGCTTGCGCCGAGGTGTGGCTTGCCGGCGCTGGGGTGGCGACGGCGGTGGCGGTCGTATCGGTCAAGGCAATGCTCCGGGTCTTTTTGGCGGCGAACCGCAGCCAGCCAGCTTTATTGGCCGCTTGTCTTATAATCGGCTTGAATGGCGACTTCTTTCGTGGTT
This sequence comes from Mesorhizobium sp. WSM3873, assembly GCF_001672445.1. Classification (NCBI taxonomy): domain Bacteria; kingdom Pseudomonadati; phylum Pseudomonadota; class Alphaproteobacteria; order Hyphomicrobiales; family Phyllobacteriaceae; genus Mesorhizobium; species Mesorhizobium sp. WSM3873. The sequence continues at coordinate 153,279 of NZ_LYTM01000012.1, forward strand.
TGGTCCAATAGTTTCGCAAGTGGGCCACATCGGATGCCGCATGGCCGGGAAATCTTCAGGGGTGATGCCGCCGAGCTCGGCCGGCTGCATGAAAGCCGCTGGCAATGGCTGGAGCAGGCGGTCGGGCCGGCGGTCGCGCTGCCGACCGAATATCCCGACGGCTACCACGTGCCGCGGCACCGCCACAGCCGCAGCCAGTTGCTGCATGCGCTTGTCGGCGTCGTGCTGGTGACGACCAGGCACGGCCGCTGGATGGTGCCGCCCGACCATGCGATGTGGATACCGGCCGGCATCGAGCATTCGGTCGAGATGCTGGGCGATGTCTCGATGCGCTCGGTTTATGTGGTGCCGGATGCGATTCCCGGCCTGCCGGAGGGCTTGCGCGTCGTCGGCATCACCGAGCTGATGCACAGCCTGATCGTGGAATCGGAGAAGCTGCCGCAGGGCGGCGAGCTCGAAGGGCGCGCCGGGCTGATCATGGGGCTCTTGCTGCATGAGATACCGAACCTGCCGGAGCGGCCGCTCGGCTTGCCTTTTCCGCCGGATCCGAAGCTCGCGGCGCTCTGCCGGCGCTTTGTCGCGGCGCCCTCGCCACATGCGACGATCGACGAATGGGCGGATGCCGCTGGCATGAGCCGGCGCTCCTTCACACGCGCCTTCCACCGCCAGACCGGGCTGTCGCTCTCCACTTGGCGCCAGCAGGCCTGCCTGTTCGCGGCGCTGCCGAGGCTCGCCGACGGCGAACCCATCACCAGGGTGGCGCTCGATCTTGGCTATGACAGCGTGCCTGCCTTCATCACCATGTTCAAGCGCATGCTCGGCAGCTCGCCGCGCGGCTATATGCGCGGCGCGCGCGAGTCAGGCGAGGGGGCAAAGCGATCAAGCGGCCCGGTTCAGGCCAGCAGCGCCGCGGTCTAGTCGAACAGGCTCGAGACCGATTCTTCGGTCGCCGTGCGCGAGATCGCCTCGCCCATCAGGTCGGCGATCGAGATGACGCGGATGTTGGGCGCGTCGAGCACGGCCTGGCTGGGCTGGATGGAATCGGTGATCACCAGTTCCTGCAGTTTCGAGCCACTGATGCGGGCAACGGCGCCGCCCGAGAGCACGCCATGGGTGATGTAGGCAGTGACGCTGGTCGCGCCGTTGGCGAGCAAGGCATCGGCCGCGTTGCAGAGCGTGCCGCCGGAATCGACGATATCGTCGATCAAGAGGCAATCCTTGCCGGCGACGGCGCCGATGATGTTCATCACCTCGGATTCGCCGGGCCGCTCGCGGCGCTTGTCGACGATGGCGAGCTGCGCATCGAAGCGTTTTGCAAGCGCACGCGCCCGCACCACGCCGCCGATGTCGGGCGATACGACGACGACATTGCCGAGCTGCTTGTATTTCGCCTTCACATCCCGGGCCATCACCGGCACCGAGAACAGATTGTCGGTCGGGATGTCGAAGAAGCCCTGGATCTGGCCGGCGTGCAGGTCGAGCGTCAGCACGCGATCGGCGCCGGCGCGGGTGATCATGTTGGCGACGAGCTTGGCCGAAATCGGCGTGCGACCTGAGGCGCGGCGGTCCTGCCTGGCGTAGCCGAAATAGGGAATGACCGCCGTGATGCGCCTTGCCGAGGAGCGCATGAAGGCGTCCATCATGATGAGCAGCTCCATCAGATGGTCGTTGGTCGGATAGGAGGTCGACTGCAGGATGAAGACATCCTCGCCGCGCACGTTCTCCTGGATCTCGACGAAGATCTCCTGATCGGCGAAGCGCCTGACGCTGGCCTTCCCCAGCGGGATGTTGAGATAGCGAGCGACCGCTTCGGCCAGCACCCTGTTGGAATTGCCCGCAAAAAGCTTCATGCACCGTTCCTGGTGAAGGATGGAGAGACCGGACAGACTCTCATGAGCCTTTATGCCGGGCTTTTAGCGGCCCGCGCCGGTATTGCAAGCCTCGTGATCGGGAATCGTTCGACAAGGCGCAACAAAGGCCGGCTGGATCGCAAGCCGGCAACAGGTTGGTCGATCAACCGGCGCCGCCGCTGCCGAGCCACGCGGTGAACTGGTCGATCGTCTGGTCGGCGATGGCCTGCATGGTGGCCGGCGCTACCGCCGGCCAGCCTTCGCCGCTGCCGACGGAAACCGCTTTCTGCTGGCCATTGATGCGATGCAGGCGGTTGCCCGACGGATCGTAGATATCCCAGACATAGATGACTGTGGTGTCCTTGCCTTCGGACATCGTCGAGAAATAACCCTTCAGCACATGCGTCGCCGTCTGGTCGGTGCTGCCGACAAGGGTCACGCCGCGCTGCCTGGCGCGCGTCTGCAATTCCGCCGTCAAGGGTGCTGCGGCCTCCACCGAGGCGCCGACGATCGGCGCTACCTGCAGCCGGGTCTTGGCGATGGCGGCGGCCTGAGCCGGCGTGGCAGGCGTTGAAGCCGCCGCGGTCGCTGTGGGCGCGGGCGCGGTGGTCGTTGTTGGCGATGCGGTGGCCGACGTGCCCTGGGTGGCCGGCAGAGCCTGGGCCGAACCCGCCGGCGGCTTGACGGCAGAAGGATCGAGGACGTCCTTGGCGTTGGTGCAGGCGGCCAGCGCCAGCGCCGCAAGCAATGACACGGTCGTCACCTGCGATCGTCTCATTTGCCCGACAACTCCCTGGTGGCGAACGCCCCCGCGTGAACCAACCATTATGGATTCACTGCACGATCAAGTCGAGATCATGGCGCGAGAGCGGCTTCGGCGCCGATTCCGTGGTAAGATAGGTGCGGCCGAGCGTCATCGCCGTATCGGTTTCCGAATCCATGATGATCATATGCGCGAACAGCGTCATGCTGGGCGCGATCGGCTCCGGATTGCCCTGGTAGAACATCGGCATGTCCATCCAGGACGGCGTGAAGCGGGCGCCGAGCGAATAGCCGCAGGCGTTCAGCCGGTGCTTGGTCAGATTATGCGCCTCGAGCGTGCGGGCATGCGCGTCGAAGACGTCGCCGAAGGAATTGCCCGGCGTCATCGCCTTCTCGACGGCAAGCAGAGCCGCGCGGGCGGCATCGAACAGTTCCTGGTGGCGCTTCGAGACCTTCCCGGTCAAAACGGTGCGCATCATCGCCGCGTGATAGTGATGGAAGACGCCAGCCCATTCGAGCGTCAGCTGGTCGTTCTTGGTGAGCTTGCGGCGGCCGGCCTTATAGCGGCAGAGCAGGGCATCGGCGCCGGACCCGATGATGAATTCGTTGGCCGGATAGTCGCCGCCGCCGGCAAAAACTGCTCCTTGCATGGCGGCCAGGATCAGCGCCTCGTCGCCACCCTGCTTGATCAGCGGCAGCGCGGCATCGAGCGCATCGTCGGCGAGGCTTGCGGCTTTTTCGGCCTTGGCGATCTCGGCCGGACTCTTGAAGAGCCGCAGCCGGCCGACGATCCCGGAAGCATCGGCGATCTGGCCGAAGGTCTGCAACTGCTCGTCCACGCGACGGCCATTGTAGGCCGTGAGGCCGTGCGTATCGTATTCCACGCCGATGCGGGCGCCAAGCAGATCGAGATCGTTGAGCAGGTTGCGCAGGTCGATCGCGGGATTGGCGCCATCACGATCGGTCCACAATACGATATTCTCGATGGTCGAGGTGTTTCGCGCCTGCCTCAAATCGGCCGAGCGGGTGAGCAGCACCATCGAGCCGTCGCCCTTTACCACCAGGCACTGGAAGAAGCAGAAGCCGAAAGTGTCGTAGCCGGTCAGCCAGTACATGCTCTCCTGCGCGAACAAAAGCACGGCGTCGAGCTTCTTCTCGGCCATCTCGATCAGCAGCCGGTCGCGCCGCGCGTCGAATTCCGAACGTTCGAAATGCAGCGCCATTTACTCTTTCTCCAGAACGATTGCCGAAACCTGCCGCCCGTAATCCGCTTCCTTGCGGTGGGTGGTGCGGCGGTAGGAATAGAAAAGGTGTTCTTCGGCGTAAGTGCAGCGGCCGAGCCCGTCTGCGGTCACGCCAGCCTTGCGCAACCGGTCGACCGTATATTGGTTGAGGTTGAACATCGAGTGGCCAGGGTTCTGCGACGACTTGAAGTAGCGTTGATTGCCGGCGTCGGCGTCGATGAAGCGAGCGACGAATTCCGGTCCCACCTCGTAATTGTCGGGTCCGATGGAAGGGCCGAGCACGGCGACGATGCGATCGCGGCGGGCGCCGAGCCCTTCCATCGCGGCTACGGTGTTTTCGAGCACGCCGGTGAGGGCGCCTTTCCAGCCGGCATGGGCCGCGCCGATGACGCGCGCCTCCGCGTCGGCGAACAGCACCGGTCCGCAATCGGCCGTCGAGGCGCCGACAGCGATGCCCGGCCGGTCGGTGACGATGGCGTCTGCCTTGGGGCGAGCGCCGGCAAAAGGCTCCTTGGCAATGACGACATCGGGAGAATGGACCTGGTGCGCGGTGAGGAGATGATCCGCCGGCACGCCCATCCAGTAGGCAACGCGGCGGCGGTTCTCGGCAACCAGCGTCTGATCATCGCCGGAGCCCGTGCCGATGTTGAGGCCTTGATAGATGCCGCCGGAGACGCCGCCGATGCGGGTGAAATAGCCGTGGCGTATGCCTGGCGCCTTCGCAAGCAGCGGCGAGCGTACTGGATCGGGTCTGGTCTGATTCAGCATGGAAGGGTTTGTTGTCCGCGTGGGCGATTTCGTCAAGGTCGAGTTCGGGTGGGGTACGTGGTTCGGGCAAGTGGCAGGGCCAGCTTGCACGGGTTGCCCGCCGATGTCAGCCAGTTTTCGCGGCCGGCAGGATCTTCATCACCTTGAACAGCTCGCCCATCGCATCGGAGCCGGCAAGGCGCTTGACCGCCTCGGAAATCGCCTGACGCGCGACATCATCGGCCAGGGCGCCCAGCGCGCCGGCGCGCTCGAGCAAGCCCATGCCGAGCAGGAATTCGCTCTGCGTGGTCAGTTCCGCCTGGAGGCCGTGCTCCCGGACGGCTGCAGCCAACGCGGCGAAATCGACATGAGCGGTAAGATCGGCCCCGCCGGGATTGGCCAGCACGTCTTCGTGATCGTGCCTGCGCACAGCCTGCAATGTGTCGCCGAAGCCCGGCTCAAGATGGCCGTAGTCGATGAACAGCCCGGCGCTGCCATGGCCGGCGATACGCTCGGCAATCGCTGCCATCAGCGCGGCGCGGGCCGGCGCCACCTCGACGATGGCGCCTTGCAGAGCATCGGCCGCGCCGGCCGGCAGCAGCGCCGGGTCGACGGAACCCGCGCCGGCGAAGAAATGAAGATTGTCTTGTTCGTCGAGCCCGACCATGCGCTCGCGCCAGCCGGCGCCGACATAGACGAACTGGCGGATCGGCACGGCGTCGAAGAGTTCATTGCCGACGATGAAGAGCGGCTGCTGCGGCAGCGTGTCGATGGTTTGGTGCCAGCTCAGGGCGGGGCTCTGGCCGGCGAGCGTCTCTTTCTGGATTTCGGCCAGGCGCGGACTGGTCTCGATCATGGCGAAGGAAGCCTTGGCGGCAAGCGCCGGATCGAGGCGGGACCAGGTGCGCAGCATGTCCTTCATCAGCGTGCCGCGACCGGGGCCGATTTCGGCGAAGGTGGCTGGCAGCGGACGCCCGCCGCCTTGCCAGGCCTGGTAGAGCCAGACGGCGACAAGCTCGCCGAACATCTGGCTGATCTCCGGCGCGGTGACGAAGTCGCCGGCGGCGCCGAAGGGCTCGCGCGTCGTATAATAGCCATCCTCAGGGTCGAACAGGCAGAGCGCCATGTATTCGCTGATTGGGATCGGCCCCACCGCGCCGATCAGACCGACGATGCGCTCCTTCAGCCTGGTCATGCCGGCTGCGTCTGCGTCATCGGCCTTGCGGTAGCCATGGCCCAGATGCCGGCGAGCACCATCGGCGAGGACAAGACCATGCCCATGGTCAGCCAGTTGGTGCCGAGCAGATAACCGAGCTGCTGGTCAGGCTCGCGGAAGAACTCGACGAAGATGCGAGACAGGCCGTAGCCGCAGATGAAGGCGCCGCCGACGAAGCGCGGTGTCTTCAGCTTCAGCCGCGAGTGGGTGAGAAAGCGCAGCACCAGGAAGAGCACAAGACCTTCCAGCAGCGCCTCGTAGAGCTGGCTGGGATGCCGGGTGAACGGGCCGCCATTGGGGAATTCGATCGCCCAGGGCACGTCCGATGGACGGCCCCAGAGCTCCGAATTGATGAAATTGGCCACACGCACCAGCCCAAGGCCGACTGGCACGCCGGCCGAGACGACGTCAAACAGCGTCCAGGTATGAATGCCGCGCTTGAGCGAAAAGAGGGTCATGGCGAGGATCACGCCGAGCAGTCCGCCATGGAACGACATGCCGCCCTGCCAGACCGCCAAGATGTCGAGCGGATGCGCGATATAGCGTGGAAGGTCGTAGAAGAGGACATAGCCGGTGCGCCCGCCGAGCACCACGCCGATCGCCGCCCAGACGATGAAATCGTCAAGATCCTCGGGCTTCATCGGCAGCTTGCCGTCCGGCCAAAGGCTGGCATTGCTGACCAGGCGCTTGGCGTACCACCAGGCGAACAGAATGCCGACGATGTAGCCGACGCCATACCAATGCACCGCCAGCGGCCCGATATGGACGATGACCGGGTCGATATTGGGGAAGAGCAGGGAGGCCAGCGGCAGCAGGAAATATTCGCTCAAACTGGGTCGCTCCGGTTGCGGTCGTCTATCGGGCGCGGACCATGCGGCAGGGTTTTGGCGGGGTCAAGGCACGCTTTGCTTGCAATCCGTGCCGCGCGCCACTACGTCAATAATCAAGCGAGGATTTGCCATGTCGACCGGAACGAACCGCATTCTCGATGAATTCGCCAAGCTGATGACCGATGCCGCGGGGGCAGCCCAAGGCGTCAGGCGCGAGATGGAGACGGCTTTCCGCAGCCAGGCCGAGCGCCTGCTCAACTCCATGGATGTGGTGAAACGCGAGGAGTTCGAGGCCGCGCGCGAGATGGCCGTCAAGGCAAGAGAAGACAACATCCAGCTTGCGGTGCGCGTCGAAGCGCTCGAGGCCAAGCTCGCCGAATTGACCGGGCAAGCCGCACCTGCGGCTGCGGCGAAGCCCAGATCAAAAAAATAATCGTAAACTTTTCCACAAAGCACGATCCGAAAAATCGCTTTGCCGTGAATCGCTTACCGGCATTGCATGAATCTTTTTGACAGCGCCTTTCCACATGCGAATGACGCAGTGCGAAAAATTGGGCTATTCACGCGACTCCCGATCAATAGACTGAATTTGTTGCATGATTCGAAGCAGGGTCATGCGCCGGGCGGTGGGGTCCGGTTGGGGTCTTTGCGTTTGGAAAGTCCTGGCCGTCCGAGTTCTAGACAAGATTGTTCGTTGTGCGTGCCCTCTCTCGCGGAGCGTGTGGCGGCGCTCTCAGAACGACAGGAAGCATTCATGGAACTCCTCGAACTCGAATTCTCCCGCGAAATCCACCCGGTGGACGTCATCGAGCAGGTGGCCCACAACAATGACTGGTCCTTCGAACGCGCCGGCGACGACGAGATTTCGATTTCGGTAACAGGCAGCTGGACCGACTATCATGTCTCCTTTTCCTGGATGGAAGATTTCGAAGCGCTGCATCTGGCCTGCGCCTTCGACATCAAGGTGCCGGAAACGCGCGCGCTGGAGGTGATGCGACTCCTTTCGCTGATCAACGAACAGATGCTGTTTGGCCATTTCGACCTGTGGGAGCAGGAGGGCGCGATCATGTTCCGGCAATCGCTGCTGCTCGCCGGCGGGGTCGAGCCGTCGAGCCAGCAGGTCGAGGTGCTTCTGTCATCGGCGTTAGAGGCCTGCGAATGCTATTTCCAGGCCTTCCAATTCGTCGTCTGGTCGGGTACGTCGGCCAAGGACGCGCTGTCCAGCGTGCTCTTTGAAACCCATGGAAGCGCCTGAGCGAAGCCAATACCGCCGATGAGTTCCAGCAGCGAGCGCAAGCCCGAGATCAGCTTTGCCGATTTCGATCGTGTCGACATCCGTGCCGGCACGATCGTCGAGGCTGAGCCCTTTCCGGAGGCGCGCAAGCCGGCATTCAAGCTGAAGATCGATTTCGGCCCGGCGATCGGGGTGAAGAAGTCGTCGGCGCAGATCACCAAATATTATGCGCCGGAGACGCTGATCGGCCGGCAGGTCTTCGCTGTGGTCAATTTCCCGCCGCGTCAGATCGGCCCGTTCATGTCGGAAGTGCTGACGCTTGGTTTTCCGGACGAGGAGGGCGCCGTCGTGCTCGGCGCCATCGAGCGCAAAGTGCCGGACGGCGGGCGTCTATTCTAGAACTAGCCTGGGCCGGCCTGACGTCACCGCGTCCCGATCGGCGCGCTTGCGCGGTATCCCCAGCGCCTCTTCGACCACGTCGAGGAACATCTCGGCGCATGCCTTCCAACTGTAGCGCAGGGCGCGCTGGCGCGCCTCCGCGCGGTCAATGTGAAGCGCCTTGAGCGCCGCCTCGCGCAAATCCTCGGACACGGCCCCGCCGACCCCGTCGCCGACGATGTCGATCGGTCCGGTCACCGGATAGGCGGCCACCGGCGTGCCGCTGGCCAGAGCCTCGATGATGACATTGCCGAAGGTGTCGGTGCGGCTCGGAAAGACGAAGACGTCAGCCGAAGCGTAGATTTCCGCCAGTTCGTCGTTCGGGCGATGGCCGAGGAAATGCGCGTTCGGATAGCGGGCGCTGAGCTTTGCCAGTTCCGGCCCTTCGCCGACCACCACCTTACTGCCGGGGAGATCGAGATCGAGGAAGGCGGTCAGGTTCTTTTCGATCGCGACACGGCCGACGCAGAGGAAGATGGGGCGGGGAAAGCTGGTGTCCTTGCGTTTGTTCGGCCGGAAATGATCGGTGTCGACGCCGCGAGTCCAGGGCCTCAGCTTATCGAAGCCGCGCGAGGCAAGGTCGTCCGCCAACGATTGCGTGGCGACCAGCGTGCCCTGTCCGGAATTGTGGAAGTCGCGCAGCCAGTTATAGGCCCACCTCTCCGGCACCGGCAGGCGGGCGCTGAGATATTCGGGAAAACGCGTGTGGTAGCTGGTGGTAAAGGGACGGCCGGCCTTGCGGCAGTAGCGGCGCGCCATGATGCCGAGCGGCCCTTCGGTGACAATGTGGATGTGGTCGGCCTTTCCCGCTTCGATCAGCCGCGCGACATGACTGGGGGTTGTCAAGGCGAGCCGAATGTCCGGGTAGGTCGGCAGCGGCAAGGTGCGGAAGATGTTCGGCGTCAGAAAATCGACCTGGACTTCGAAGGATTTCAGCGTTTCGGTAAGCCGCTCCAGCGTGTGAACCACGCCGTTGACCTGCGGTCGCCATGCATCGGTGACCATCAGGATTCGCATGGCGACCCTTCGCACAGATTCTTGGGCGCGCCGGCACGATGGCGGAACGGCAGCCAGGCTGCAGCTCGCGCTTCGCTCCAGCGCACCCGGGCGGGTGCGGGATCGAAGCGGGGCGGCATGGCCGAATCGATAAAGGTCGCGCGCTGCATGCGCGCTCTTGACCATGATTTCATGACGAGGGGATGAAGGCCGTCTTTGTCCGACTAAGCCGGCACCTTGATCACGGCTCGCAAACCGCCCAGCGGGCTGTCTTCAAGCATGATGTCGCCGCCATGAGTTCGGGCGATGTCGCGGGCGATCGACAGACCAAGGCCGGTGCCGCTGGCATCGAGATTACGCGCTTCGTCGAGCCGCAGGAATGGCTTGAACACTTCCTCGCGCTTGTCCGGCGCGATGCCGGGACCGTCATCGTCGATGGTGACGGTCAGCGAGCCGCGGCCGTGATTGGCATGGACCTCGACCGTCTTGGCATATCGGAAGGCATTGCCGATGACGTTGGACATCAGCCTGGCAAAGGCGTTCGGCCGCACATGCACGGTGGGATCGCCGGTCAGTGTCGTCGACAGCTTGCATTTGCGCAGTTGCGCTTCCTCGCCAAGCTTCTGGAAATAGGCACCGAGATCGAAGCGGCCGGTGCCTTCCGCCGCCTCGCCGCGGGCAAAGGAGAGATAGCCCTCCAGCATCGACTGCATGTCGTCGATGTCCTGGTTCAGCGCGGCCTTGGTCTCGGCCTTGCCGCCGGCCAGGGCCAGCTGCAGCTTGAAGCGGGTGAGAATGGTCCTGAGATCATGGCTGACACCGGTCAGCATGGCGGTGCGCTGCTCGATCTGGCGCTCGATGCGCTCGCGCATCTGAATGAAGGCGAAGCCGGCGCGGCGCACTTCCTCCGCGCCGCGCGGACGGAAATCGCGCGGCATCGGCCGGCCCTTGCCGAAGCTCTCGGCGGCTTCGGCCAAGGTCAGGATCGGCCGTATTTGATTGCGCAGGAAGGGGATGGCGATCATCAAGAGCACGAGCGAGGTGCCGACCATCCAGATCAGGAAGATATGGGTGTTTGAGGCATAAGCCTGGCTGCGACGCACGAAGACGCGCAGGACCTTGCCTTCGAGCTGGACGCGGACCTCGACGACATTGGAGTTGCCGACCGTGTCGATCCAGAAGGGACGGTTGATCTGCCGGGTAATCTCCGACGACAGGGCCGTGTCGAGGATTGAGAAGAACGGCTTCGGCCCGGGGGCCGGCAGCGGATCGGGCGGCAGCAGATCCACCTTCAGCTGCATGCGGTCTTGGGCGATGCGGATGATGTTGGCGTAATCGGCGTCGTGGGGATAGGTCTCCATCATGTCGATGATGGCGGCGATGTCTGCGATCGTCGCCTGCGACAGGCGTTGGGTAACCGTCTGCCAGTGGCGCTCCATGAAGACGAAGGCGACGACCGACTGCAAAAGGATCATCGGCGCGATGACGATGATCAGGGAGCGGGCATAAAGCCGCTTCGGCATGTAGAGCGCGACCAGGCGCCAGAACCGGTTCCAGGCGCGCGGCATCGCCCTCAGCGTCCGCAAAGCGAGATCGCCGAGGCTCCCGGTCTTGGGCTTTTCCAGTTGCGTGGTCGCCATTGGCCCTTCCGCTCGTAGACGGCCATTCAGCCAAGGCCGTCTGCGAGCATGTTATTCCACGCTGAGCCGATACCCAATACCGCGCACGGTCTGCAGCCACACCGGATTTGACGGATCGCGCTCGATCTTGCGGCGCAGCCGGTTGATCTGGACATCGATGGTCCGTTCGCCGACATCCGATTCGTCGCCGACGAGCTCGTGCCGCGGTATGGTTTCGCCCGCCCGGGCGGCGAAGATCGCCAGGATTTCCTGCTCGCGGTCGGTCAGCTTCAGCGCCTCGCCGCCACGCTTCAGTTCGCGCTTGGCGATCTGGAACGTGTAGGGGCCGAAAACGAGCTGCTCGACTTTCGGCGTCGCCGCCGGGCCGCCGCGGCGCAGGATGTTGTTGATGCGCAGGATGAGCTCGCGCGGATCGAAGGGCTTCGGCAGATAGTCGTCGGCGCCGGCCTCGAGCCCGGTGATACGGCTGTCGGTTTCCGACAGCGCCGTCAGCATCAGGATCGGCACGTTCTTCTCGGCCCGCAGCGCCTTGGTGAGGTCGACGCCGGTTTCGCCGGGCATCATGACGTCAAGCACGAGCAGGTCGAAGTCCAGCCCCGCGAGCTTGCGCCGGGCCTCGCCGGAGTTGCCGGCGACGGTGACGCGAAAACCGTTCTCGGACAAATATTGCTTGAGCAGATTGCGAATGCGGGTGTCGTCGTCGACCACCAGCAGATGCGGCGCATCATCGCCGGGCGCTGCCGGATGATCAACCTTCTCAGTGGTCTCCATTTTTCTTCCCCGATGTTTGCGCAGGCACAATGTCGATCTGCGCTCTAAGTTCCGGATTGACCATCGCCTCGAGGAATCTCTCGATCGAGGCGCGTTCGGCGGTCCCGGAATCTTCCAATGCAGCACGGATGCGGCGCGACTGTGGCCGTGCCAGCGCCAGTGCCAGCGCGCGGCCCTTGGCAGTCGGGTAGAGCTCGCGCTGCCGGCGGTCGCGCAACGCTTGCACCTGGACAATATGGTCCGTGTCGATCAGCTGCTTCAACACCCGCGCCAGGCTCTGCTTGGTGATCTTTAGCACGTCGAGCAGCTCGGCAACCGTCAGTCCGGGCCTGCGGTTGACGAAATGCAGGACGCGGTGATGGGCACGGCCGAAGCCGTAATCGGCAAGGATCTGGTCGGGATCGGAGGTGAAGTCGCGGTAGGCGAAGAAAAACAGCTCGATGATGGCAAAGTCGATGCCGTCCTCGTCGGTGATCGCCGTCCTGATCGGTTTTCCGGCTGCGGGGCTTCGTTCCGTCATCATTTCTCCATGCCAAGCGGGAATTACGTCAGTACTGTTGACGTAATTTCCCGCAAATGATAATTTTTGACAAGCTTTTCGGCGGATTGCGAACGAAAAGGCAAGCGGAAGCCGTTTTTCCGGAACTTCCTAAGTTTGCCATGGATTGAATATCCGCCTACGCTTCCAGACAGAGGCTCGCGGTTTCGGACCCAGTGGCGGGGCCGATACGAAAGGCCATATGACACAACGATTGGCGGGCACCCGCCCGCGGGAGGTTTCCATGGCATCCGTTCCCTTCGATCAACTGGACGGCTTCATCTGGATGAACGGGGAGTTCGTCAAATGGGGCGAGGCCAAGATCCACGTGCTGACCCATGGCCTGCACTATGCCAGCGCGGTCTTCGAGGGCGAGCGCGCCTATGGCGGCCAGATATTCAAGCTCACCGAGCACAATGAGCGCCTGCATGAATCGGCGCGCCTGCTCGGCTTCAAGATTCCCTATTCGGTCGGCGAGATCGACGAGGCTTGCCGCACGCTTCTGAAAAAGCAGGCTTTCAAGGACGCCTATGTGCGTCCGATCGCCTGGCGCGGCAGCGAGCAGATGGGTGTTTCGGCGCAGAACAACCGCATCAACTGCGCCATCGCCATCTGGCAGTGGCCGAGCTATTTCGACCCGGCGCAGAAGCTGAAGGGCATCCGCCTCGACGTCGCCGAATGGCGCCGGCCCGACCCGCGCACCGCGCCATCCAAGTCCAAGGCTGCCGGCCTCTACATGATCTGCACGCTTTCCAAGCACGCCGCAGAGGCCAAGGGCTACGCCGACGCCATGATGCTCGACTGGCGCGGCCAGGTGGCGGAAGCCACCGGCGCCAACATCTTCTTCGTCAAGGACGGCAAGATCCACACGCCGACGCCCGACTGCTTCCTCGACGGCATCACCCGCCGCACCGTTATCGGCCTGGCCAAGGACCGCGGCATCGAGGTGATCGAGCGCGCCATCATGCCCGAAGAGCTCGATGGCTTTGAGCAGTGCTTCCTTACCGGCACGGCCGCGGAAGTCACGCCGGTCTCGGAAATCGGCCCGTACCGATTCGAGGTCGGCGAGATCGCCAAGACGTTGATGAACGACTATTCTGCCGCGGTGCAGCCAAAGCACGCCATCGCCGCAGAATAGCGATAGTCGCAGCCTTTTTGTGCAACGGGGCGGTTTTCGGGCCGCCCCTTTTATTTGGGCGCCTGCGCAGCAATTCGGCGTCTCATGGGTGCGGGCGATCCGGCGACGGCAGCGGAGCAGCCGGTGGGATTGGCAGGGCGATGGACATACAAAGCATCATCGTCGGCGCCATCCTCACCGACATCATGCGCGCGGTCATGACCGTGATGAAGAATGGGCTTGGCAGAATTTCAGGCTTCCCATGGACGGCTATGGCCGCCCATTTCTTTTGGAGGGATCACCGGTGGACGCAGTCGGCTGTGCCCTCTACATCAGGGCAACACCTCGAAAGGAAAGCCATGGGTCAGCTCAATGCCGGCATCGTGCCGGTCACGCCCTTCCAGCAGAATTGCACCATTCTCTTCGACATGGACGACAAACAAGGTGTCGTCGTCGATCCCGGCGGCGACGTCGACAAGATAGTGGCGGTACTCAAGGACAACGCGATCAGGGCGAAGGCGATCTGGATCACTCACGGCCATATCGATCATGCCGGCGGCGCGATGGATCTGAAGGATGCACTCGGCATCGACATCATCGGCCCGCACGAGGCCGATCGGCCGCTGCTTGCCAATCTCGAGACCCAGGCCAAGCGCTTCGGCCTTACCGATCCGGTGCGCAATTGCATTCCGGACAGTTTTCTCAGCGAAGGCGACACGGTCTCGTTCGGAGAGCATGTGTTCGAGGTGCTGCATTGTCCGGGGCACGCGCCGGGCCATGTCGTCTACTACAACCGCGCGGCCAAATTCGCCCATGTCGGCGACGTGCTGTTTCGCGGCTCGATAGGCCGCACCGATCTGCCGGGCGGCGATCACGCCGCGCTGATCGCCTCGATCAAAGACAAGCTGCTGCCGCTCGGCGACGATATCGGCTTCATCTGCGGTCACGGTCCGGGCGGCCGCTTCGGCGAGGAGCGCCGGACGAATCCCTTCCTGGCCTGATCCTCTGCGCAAAGAAAAAGCGCCGCTGGAGGGCGGCGCTTTTGCCTGGACTGGAAACCGTAAGTCTTAGTTGGCAACACAGAAATGCTGTTCGCCATCGTTGCCCGTGAATGTGCCGGTACGCGAGTTGAAGGTGCGGTAGCGGTCGGAGCAATACTCGTACCATTCGCGGGTCCACGGCTCGGCATAGCGGTCGGCATAGACGACGCGCGGCTGTACATAGTAGCGGCGAACGGGGCGGTCGACATAATAGCCGTCATCATAGGCGGGATCGTAGTATCTCGGCCCAGGGTTGCTGAGAGCACTACCGATCAGGGCGCCCGCCGCCAGGCCGACAACGCCCGCGGCAAGGGCGTCGCCGCCATTGTGATGATGACGACGCCAGCGCCAATCATCAGCATTTGCCGCCGAGAAGGTGGCCAAAGTGGTCGCGGCGACGCCGGCGGTCACAATGGCGGTCTTGAGAATTCGGTTCATTTTCGGTCTCCTTCGCGCCGGCCCGCGTATTTCAGGGGATGCGGGTCGGCTTTAGCTGGGGTTAATAGAAGACCGTGGCTGAACGGAGGCTGAACGGCACTGCGCGAACGATTTCGCGGCTCGACAAAATTCCGAGCTCTGCGGGAGCGCCCCGCCTGCTCAGTCTCCGTCGGATCTGTCTTGAGCCGGCTTAGCCGATAGACAGGTTGACGGCCTTCGGACCCTTGCCTCGCTTGTCGGGCTCGGTGTCGAATGTCACTTTCTGCCCATCCTCAAGACCGGGAAGGCCCGACGCCTGCACGGCCGAAATATGGACGAAGACGTCCTTCGCGCCATCGTCGGGCGTGATGAAGCCGAAGCCCTTGGCATGGTTGAAGAATTTGACGGTGCCGGTCTGCGGCATGGGAAGCTCCTTTGATCCCATCAAGTCAGTCTCGGGCCGGCAAACTGCCCGAGAGGAAATTTGTCCTTTATTTTAGCGCTATCGGCAAGAGAAAGTTTTCGCCTGCCAATACAACTATTTGCCGGACAAAAAAGGGCGCGACGGAACCGTCGCGCCCTTGAAAACTCAAGCTTCCTGCGAAGCCGATTCATGATCCCGCCGCGCCGTTCATCAGCGGAAGGACGGCAGCGTCGCCCGCTCAGGCGGCGCGGAGGTTGACCGCCTTCGGACCCTTGCCCATGCGGTCAGGCTCGACGTCGAAGGTGACCTTCTGGCCATCGACGAGCGTGCGCAGGCCGGAGGCCTCGATCGCGGAGATGTGGACGAACACGTCCTTGGCGCCGCCGTCAGGCGTGATGAAGCCGAAGCCTTTGGTGGCGTTGAAGAACTTTACGGTGCCGGTCTGGGCCATGGGGGAAACTCCTTCACCCGTATCAGTCTCGTGGGCTCGCCCGCTTCCTTGGGCTGATCCCGGTGTTGCTTCGGCAGTCATGCATTCGCGCATGGTCAAAGCCCCCGCCGAAAAACGGGGCCGTCAGAGATTCACACTATCGGGGAAAGGTCGTCCAAAACGTGCCGCTCTCCGGGTCGCAAATGCCCGAACACCAAATTTATTACACGGAAATGTGATGGTTGCAAGACAGCACCGCGGGCCGCCCTCGGCGCGCCCAACGCGAGGCCATCGATAGACCCGGCGCCATGACCGGTCATCGGCCAGTGAAAAGCCGGGCATGGGCCAATGCGAGAAGCCGACCGGCGATAAATTTCGCCCCGGGCAAAGCACAAGCCGGGGTTGCGTTCGATCCCAAAATGGCGAGGAATTGCGCGAGCTGGCGCGATCGCGCCTGAGCCAGATAGGAGAGGGACCTATGCGATTTCTTGCGGCAATCGTTTCGCGGCAGGGCCTTGTCGCCCTGCTACTGTCGGCATTGCTGGCGGCCTGTACCGTGGTCGTCGACGAAGGACCGCGTCCGCGTCCGCCGAGGCCGCATCCGCAGCTCTGCACGATGCAATACGAACCAGTGTGCGCAAGACGCGGCGGCGACCGCCAGACCTTCGCCAATGCCTGCCTGGCGGAGCGGGCAGGGTATCGTATCGTGCGTGACGGGCCTTGCCGGGATGGCGGCGGTGGCGGCGAGCAAACCTTCTGCACCCGCGAATACGCGCCGGTCTGCGCCAGACGCTACGGCGAGGTGCGCACTTTCCCGAATGCGTGCGAGGCTCGCGCGGCGGACTATCGCATCATCGGCGACGGGCCTTGCTAGCGGTATTGCGGGCAAGTCGTCAGAGCGCTGCCCACACACTTGCATCTGCCGCCCGCTTGGCTTAGGTCCGGCGGGCGGACAAATACGGCAGGTTTCCCATTAACAGAGATCAGAGAAGAGCGGCAAACGCGGGCGGCAAGCCAGGATCGGCGAGCCCCCTCGATCCCTATGTGCAACGGGCGCTGCAGCTGCATCAGGCAGGACGCCGGCAGGAGGCGGAGTCGCTTTACCGGCAGGTGCTGGGGCAGCAGCCTAATCATGCCGCCGCGCTGCATTTCCTCGGGCTCCTCCTGCACCAGACCGGTCGCAGCGAGGAAGGGCTGGATCTCATCGAGCAGTCGGTCACGCTGCAGCCCCAAAATGCCGATTTCCTCAACAACATGGGCACGGTGATGCGCGACCTCGGCCGCGTTGCCGCCGCCGTCGATTTCTTCCGCGGCGCGGTGGACATCCGCCCGGACCAACTCGCGGCGCGCGACAATCTCGGCTCGTCGCTGAAGCAGCTCGGCCAGTTCGAGGGCGCTGAGGAGATCTATCGCGGCACGATCGGCCGCAACCCGTTCCATGTCCGCGCCCGCATCGGCCTTGCCGAGACGCTGCAGGAAGCCGGGCGGCTCGATGAGGCGATCGCGCTCTTCCGCGAGTCGCTGTCGATCCGGCCCAAGGATGCCGAGCTGCTCTACGGGCTGGGCGTCGCCCTGATGGAGAAGGGCAAGCTCGCCGAGGCCGCCGATCTAGCCCGCCAGGCGGTGGCGATCGCTCCGGCGATGGCGAAAGCCTGGCTTCTGCTGACCCAGGTCAAGCGCCAGACCGAGCGCGACGCCGAGCTTGCCGGCATGGAGGCCGAGCACGCCAAGGCGCCGCAGGACAGCCTTGCGCGCATGCAGCTTTCCTTCGGCCTCGGCAAGGCCAATGACGATCTGAAGGATTATGGCCGCGCCTTCGACTATTTCGCCGAGGGCAATGCGATCCGCCGGAAGGGCATCGATTACGACCCGGTGAGAACGCGCGACGAGTTCGAAGCGATGAAGTCGGCCTTCGACAAGGCCTTCTTCGAAAAGCACAGGCCGAGCGACATTTCCGACGACACGGCGATCTTCGTCGTCGGCATGCCGCGTTCCGGCACGACGCTGGTCGAGCAGATCATCGCCAGCCATCCGCAGGTCTTTGGCGCGGGCGAGCTCAGCATCCTGAAGTCGGCCGTCGGCAAGCAGTTTCCGATGAGCATGCCGGGCGGTTTTCCCTCAGGGATAGCCGACATGCCGGACAAGGCCTTTGCCGAGGCCGGGCAGGCCTATATCGACATGCTGCATGCCCGGTATCCGGGCTTCCGCCATGTCACCGACAAGATGCCGGGCAACTTCCTGCTGGTCGGCTTCCTGCACATGATGCTGCCCAAGGCGAAGATCGTGCATTGCGCGCGCGACGCCGCGGCCACGTGCCTGTCGATCTTCAAAGTGCATTTCCGCGGCGACAGCCATCGTTACGGCTACGATCTCGGCGAGCTCGCCGATTTCCATAACCTCTACACCGATATCATGGCGCATTGGCACAAAGTTCTGCCCGGCGTCGTCCACGACGTGCGCTACGAGGATTTCGTCGCCGATCAGGAAGGCCAGACGCGGGCGCTGATGGCGCATTTCGGCCTGCCTTGGGACGACAAGGTGCTGGCGTTCCACGAGACCGACCGGCCGGTGCGCACGGCGTCGGCCGCGCAGGTGCGCCAGCCGATGTATCAGGGCTCGGTCGACCTGTGGAAGCGTTATGGGGAGCGGCTGAAGCCGCTGCTCGTCAAGCTCCAGAACGGATAGGGCCGGGTTGGACTGGTAGGCCGCTTGCTCTCAGCCATCGCAGGCCTGTGAGATTAGCCGCTGCCTCGCAACCTCGTCATTCCAGGGGGAAGCAGGAGCTCCGCTCCTGCTTCCCCTGGATGAGGACCGAATCGGCTGTGCTCAAACCTCGATAAATGGCTGGAAGCCGCCGAAGATCATGCGCTTCCCGTCGAAGGGCATTGTCGACCAGTCCATCTTGAGACGTTCGTCGGCCATCACTTTCGCCATGACCGCGTCGCGGCTCTGCCTGGATTCGTAAACGACCCAGGCAAAGATGACGACTTCGTCGTCCTTCGCCTGCACGGCGCGCGGGAACGAGGTCAGTTCGCCATAGGGCACGTCGTCGCCGATGCATTCGACATAGGCGAGCGCGCCGTGCTCCTTCCAGACGGCGCCGGCATTCGCAGCCATTTTCTTGTAGTCATCGAGATTTACCTTCGGCACGGCAAGCACGAAACCATCGACATAGGACATGGGTAAACTCCTTCGCTGAAAAAGAGCGCCGGGCCGGCGGGGATACGACCCGGCGCGGGTGAGCGCGTCAGCCCTGGGATTGGCGGGCGACGCTTGCTCGCTGGGAAACCTATTTTACCGGCGCGTTCATCGCCCAGGCGACGCCGAAGGGATCCTTCACCTGGCCCCAGCGGTCGCCCCAGAACATTACCTGGAGGGGCGTGACGACTTCGCAGCCGGCGTCTACCGCGCGCTTCCACCAGGCATCGACGTCGTCACTACCGAGATGGAGCTGGAGCGTATAACCCTGCGCCGCCTGATGCGGATGGCCGTGCTCGGGATAGGCGTCGCCCAGCATGAGCGTCGAGCCGTTGACATAGAGATGGATATGCATGGTGCGGCCCTTGTCGTCCGGCGGATAGGCAAAGACTTCCTCGGCCCCGAAAGCCTTCTTGTAGAACTCGGCCGCCTTGATGGCGCCGTCGACCTGCAGATAGGGGGTCAATCCGCCAAGAACTTTGGCGCGGGGCGGGTTCTGGTCGGTCATTTCACGTGTTCCTCTTCACGGGTTGATTGGGCGTTGCGATCAAAAGACGGACGAGGCGACAGCAATCCTACACGGGCAGCGGAATTTTTTTAGCGGGGCCGGGCCCGGACCGGCCGCGCAGCCGGTGAAGCCGATGACCGTCGCATGAACCCGTTGGTCACTTTCAAATGACGTCGGTCGAGAAGGTGGCTGTGCAGCGGCCGTTTCGCGTGTCGAGAATTTCCGGAAAACCGATGTCCTTGCGCAGGTCGGCCGGCAGCGAAAGCAGAATGCGCTCGCTGCGGTAGCGGGCGCGCGCCGCCGCATATTGGCTGGCGATGCGGCTGATGGATGACAAGATGGACATGATAAACTCTCCCTGGTTGGTGCCGTCAGCATCGTGTCGGCATCCCAAGGACGAGGAATGCTGCGGCAATCCGACAGGTCACCGGAATTTTTCATGCGCGCCCGGAAAGCCGGCCCGTATAGGCCGGCGCCCCGTCTAGGCTGGCCTTGTCGTGGCTATCAGTGCTCCGTCGCGGCCACCGAGCGGAAGAACCCTTCGGGACTGTCGACTTCGGTCAGCCGGCGCTTCTCGATCAGCCAGAACCGATTGCCGATCGCGCGGATGAAGGAGCGGTCGTGCGAGGCGAGCAGGCAGCTTGCCTGATGCTTCAGCAACTCGTCCTCCAGCGCTTCCTGGCCGTCAATGTCGAGGTGATTGGTCGGCTCGTCGAGGAGGTAGAAATTGGGGTTGAGAAGCCGCAGCACCAGCAACATCAGCCTCGACCGCTGTCCGCCCGACAACGCGGCGATCCTTTTCTCCTGCATCTCTATGGCGACGCCGGCGCCGGCGAGAAGCGAGCGGGCGCGCTGCTCGCCGATCTCGAAGCGGCGCGAGACCATCGCCAGCGGGGTGGCGTCGGCGCCGATGCCGGACAGAGCCTGGTCGCTGTAGCCGAGCACGGTCGACGGCGTCACCTTGACGCTTTCTTCCGACCCCGGTTCGGCGATGGCGGCGCGGATCATCGCAATGAAGCGCGATTTGCCGACACCGTTGCGGCCGAGCAGCACGATGCGGTCGCCTTGGCAGATATGGCGCTTGCCGGTCCTGAACAGCAGCGTGCCGTCGGGCGTTTCGACCGCCGGGTCGTCGAGCGTGATCAGCACCTTGGCGTGGGTGCCGCGGTTGGCCAATCGGATCGCGCCGGCCGAACGCTCGCGATGCGCTGCCACGGCTGCATCTTCCAGCCTTTCGGCCCGCTCCCTGAGCTGCTTGGTTTTGACCGTCAGCAGGTCGCTGCCGGAATTGATGCCGATGTTGTTGAGCTTGGCTGCCTGCCGGCGCAACTGCTGTGCGACCTTCATGTCGCGCTCGAACCGCCGCGCCGTCGAGGCGTCGACCTCGTCGAGCGCCTGCCGGGCGCGCGAATAGGGCAGCGAAAACACCGGCGATTCTTCCGGGCGCAGGAAGAGCGTGCGGTTGGTGGTGGCGTCGAGAAAGGCGCGGTCGTGGCTGGCGATGATCACCGGGACCTCGCGTGGCAGCGCGTTGAGCCAGGTTTCGAGCTGGCCGATCTTGGCGAGGTCGAGATGGTTGGTCGGCTCGTCGAGCAGAAGCACGTCCGGGTTGGTGACCCAGACGCGGGCGATCAGCGCCAGCCTTTGCCAGCCGCCGCTCAAGGCCCGCATCGGCCTGTCGCGCATGTCCTCGGGCACATCGAGCGAATCCAGCACCACGTCGACGCGCCAAAGCTCGCTGCCAAGCTGCTCAGGCGGCAAGGCATCGGCAACCACCTGATGGAAGCTACGGTCGAGCTGCGCGCCGGGGACGGATTGCTCGACATGGCCGACGCGCAAGCCGCGCGTCCGGGTGATGTCGCCGCTCGTGGCGTCCAGCTCGCCCGCCAGGCATCTGAGCAGGGTGGTTTTGCCACGGCCGTTCGCCGCGACGATGCCCAGCCGGTCGCCGGCACCGATGATGAGGTCGAGGTTGGAGAAGAGCGGCGCACTCATGGTGACGCCGAGGGATTTGAGGCTGATCAGGGCCATGTCGATTTCTCTGGTCTTGCCGGAGCCCGGCTCAATGCACTTTGACGGTGCGCCGGTAGGCCATCAGGCCGAGATCAGCGGCACCACGAAGGGCAGACCAAAAATCGAAGCGGGGGAAAATTCCCGGACCGTCCTGGTCAGCCCTGCAAGCAAGCTCGCAGGGCACAGACAGGGCCGCGCTGACGGTGGTGATCGATAGACACGCAGCCCTCCTTTCCAGATGTTCGAGTTGGGGAAACTGGTACACCTGGGGAGGGGGCATGGCAAGGGGCGGCAGGACAGAGCGGGGGCGCTGAACCTACCGATCTCCCCTCTTGTGGGCCCATTGTGGGCGAGATGTCCGGCAGGACAGAGCGCTGTCCCGCCGGCAACATATCAATCTCTTCAGAAATCAGTGCCCCGGCCGCCCAGTCTTGCTCGGCCGGCGCTTTTGACGGCGCTCATCGGCTGGGTCTTCGTAAGAGCCGATGCCAGAGCGCTGGCGGACGATGGGTTTATCGTCGCGTTCCTTCGCGCCCCCCTCTGTCCTGCCGGACATCTCCCCCACAAGGGGGGAGATTGGCCGTGGCTTCGTAGGCACCGTTCCTTCGACGGGTTTTTCGGTCCGGCGCACCGTCATCTCGTCGAGCGAGTTCTTGCGGAACAGCGACCCGGTGCGGTCGCCCGGGATGCCGAAGTCGGAGCCATGCGCTTCCTGCGCCGATTGCTTCTTGAACAGCGAACGCGAGACCGCGCCAGCCGGCGTCGGCATGTCGGTGCCCGGTCCCATGTCGTCGATCGACGGCTTGGCGAAAAGCGGATTCTTCACCGGCACCGCGCCGTCGGCGCCCATCTCGTCGAGATGCGGCTTGCGGAACAGGCCCTTGGCGTCGTCATCGACGGAGCGGTGCACCGCACGTCCCTTGTTGTGCCTGCCTTTCTCGCGGCCGGAAACCGGGCTTTCCATATCGGCGTAGCGGGCAAGCGGGTCGTCCGAGATGGACAGTTCCATCTCCCGCAGCCGCTTGATCTCGTCGCGGATGCGGGCGGCCTTCTCGAAGTCGAGATTGGCGGCGGCATCGCGCATCTGCTTGTCCAGCGCCTCGAGATGGGTTTTCAGATTGTTGCCGATCATGGCGCCGGCATCGTCGGTGAACTGCGAGATGTCGGCGCGCACGTGGTCCTTCTCGTAGACGGAATCGAGGATGTCGGCGATGCGCGACTTGACCGATTCCGGCGTGATGCCGTTGGCCGCGTTCCACTCCATCTGCTTCTCGCGGCGGCGGTTGGTCTCCGCCATCGCCCGTTCCATCGAGCCGGTGATCTGGTCGGCGTAGAGGATGACCTTGCCGTCGACGTTGCGCGCGGCGCGGCCGATCGTCTGGATCAGCGAGGTCTCGGAGCGCAAAAAACCTTCCTTGTCGGCGTCGAGGATGGCGACGAAGCCGCATTCGGGAATGTCGAGGCCTTCGCGGAGCAGGTTGATGCCGACCAGCACGTCGAAGGCGCCGAGGCGCAGGTCGCGCAGGATCTCGATGCGCTCCAGCGTGTCGATGTCGGAATGCATGTAGCGGACTCGAATGCCGTTCTCATGCAGATATTCGGTGAGGTCTTCGGCCATGCGCTTGGTGAGAACCGTGACCAGCGTGCGGTAGCCCAGCCTGGTCGTCTCGCGGATTTCGCCGACGACATCGTCGACCTGGCTCTTGGCGGGGCGCACCTCGACCGGCGGGTCGATCAGCCCGGTCGGGCGGATGACCTGCTCGGCGAAGACGCCGCCGGACTGGTCGAGCTCCCAGCCGCCCGGCGTCGCCGAGACGGCGATCGACAGCGGGCGCATGGCGTCCCATTCCTCGAAGCGCAGCGGCCGGTTGTCCATGCAGGAGGGCAGGCGGAAGCCATACTCGGCCAGCGTCGCCTTGCGGCGGAAGTCGCCGCGATACATGCCGCCGATCTGCGGCACTGTGACGTGGCTCTCGTCGATGAAGATCAGCGCATTGTCCGGCACATATTCGAACAGGGTCGGCGGCGGCTCGCCCGGCTGGCGACCGGTGAGATAGCGCGAATAATTCTCGATGCCGGCGCAGGAACCGGTCGCTTCGAGCATCTCGAGGTCGAAGCGCGTGCGCTGCTCGAGACGTTGCGCTTCAAGCAGACGGCCAGCCTTTTCAAGCTCTTGCAGGCGGTATTGCAGCTCTTCCTTGATCGACTTGATAGCCTGATTCAAGGTCGGCCGCGGCGTCACATAGTGCGAATTGGCGTAGATCTTGACGCTCTTCAGCTCGCCGGTCTTCTGGCCGGTCAGCGGATCGAACTCGGTGATCGCCTCGATCTCGTCGCCGAACATCGAGATGCGCCAGGCGCGGTCTTCGAGGTGGGCCGGAAAGATCTCGATCGTGTCGCCGCGCACGCGGAACGAGCCGCGCACGAAGTTGATGTCCTGGCGCTTGTATTGCTGGGCGACGAGGTCGGCAAGCAAGGCGCGCTGGTCGAGCCGGTCACCGACCTGCATCTGAAAGGTCATCGCCGTGTAGGTCTCGACCGAGCCGATACCATAGATGCAGGAGACGGAGGCGACGATGATGACGTCATCACGCTCCAGCAGCGAGCGCGTCGCCGAGTGGCGCATGCGGTCGATCTGCTCGTTGATCGAGGATTCCTTCTCGATATAGGTGTCGGTGCGCGGGACGTAGGCTTCCGGCTGGTAGTAGTCGTAATAGGAGACGAAATACTCGACCGCGTTTTCGGGGAAGAATTTCTTGAACTCGGCGTAGAGCTGCGCGGCCAGCGTCTTGTTCGGCGCCAGGATCAGGGCAGGGCGCTGCGTTTCCTCGATCACCTTGGCCATGGTGAAGGTCTTGCCGGAGCCGGTCACGCCGAGCAGCACCTGGGTGCGGTCGCTTTGCTCGACACCCTCGACAAGGTCCTTGATGGCGGTCGGCTGGTCGCCGGCGGGCTCGAAATCCGACACCATCTTGATGGCGATGCCGCCTTCCGATTTTTCCGGCCGGGCAGGCCGGTGCGGCGTCCAAAGCTGGCCATCCTTATGCAGCGGATTGCCGGATTCGATGAGCCTCGACAGTGCGGCGACGGTCGCGGTCACACCGCTCGAGGAAACCTGCTCGGCGTCCTCCAGGCTGATGTCGAGACCGGCCACCGGGTTGAGGCCGGCGGCGGCGCGTTCTTTCGCCGATGCCGCGCCGCCCATCGAGGTGCCGCGCGCCGTGCGCCCGGGCGCAGCAGAGCGCTCGGGGACCTTCCTCGGCGCTTTAGCCTTCGGCTGCTTTTGCGCCTCGCGCTCGATCTGCCCGGCCCAATCGGAGATCGAGCCGGTGAGAGGCGCGCCGGAGAACTCGCTTTGCGGTGCTTCGGCGAAGCCGCCGCGCTCCAGGGGCTCGGCGGCGTCGAGGAATTCGGTCAGCGGACTGCGCCGTTTCGGCGCGCCCTCTTGCGCCGGCGAGGGCGTTTTCTTGTCGGTGCGTTTGGCCATGGCCCGAATATGGGAGGACTCGGCCGAAATGGAAAGAGCGGAGTGAAATGCCGGGTGCGCGCTGCCGAGCCTGCTGACAGAAGGCTGTCAGGAGGCATGTCGCACGCGCCGTTTCGTTTCAGTTGAACCACAGCGCGAAGGTCAGGAAGCCGGCGCCGCCGAACTCGCGCTGAATCTGATTGAAATCGTCGCTGGTGAGGATTTTTCCACTTTCGAGATAAGGCGCGATGGCCGTGCCGGTGATCGACAGGACGAGGTCGAAAGGTTTCGGCTCGTCGAAGAAGCGCTTCATGTTGATGCCTTTGCCGATGATGCGGAAATGCGGCAGCAGCACGCGGCCTTCAAGAAGGTCCTCAGCCATGGTCAGGGCGGCAAGCCATGCCTGCAATTGCGCCTCGCCGACCTCGAGGCCGGTGAGCGGGTTGACGCCCTTCTGCTGCGGTCCCGGCAGCCATTCGCGGTCATTGTCGGTTTCGGCGCGTATCGCTTTCCAGTCCTCGCGCGAAAGCCGGATCATCTCCAGCAGGTGACGGCGCGCCGCCTTGCGGCGCTCCGGCTCGATCACCGGCCAGTTGACGAGATGCACCAGCGAGATGAAGTCGGCAAAGCGCCATTCCGAGGCGAAGATGCTGCCGCTCATGCCGCCATCCGGCGGGACCAGCGCGTCCTGCAGCGGCAGTTTCGCGTGCGGAAACAGCATGTGGAAAGAGCCGTCGAACATGGCTCTGAAATCATGCGCCAGCCAGACATCGGCCTGCGCCATCAGGAACTCGGCGTAACCTTGCAGCCAGAAACCGTCGGCGCGGTCGAAGCGGAAGGTAAGCGAAGGGGCGGCATCGCTTGCGTCGACGCCGCCGCGTGAGAGCGAGGCCATGATCGCGGCGATGCTTTCGTCAGGCGCGATGTTGCCGTCCTCGTTGAGATCGATGCCGGCGTGAGCGAGGTCG
Organism: Mesorhizobium sp. WSM3873; assembly: GCF_001672445.1. Taxonomy (NCBI): domain Bacteria; kingdom Pseudomonadati; phylum Pseudomonadota; class Alphaproteobacteria; order Hyphomicrobiales; family Phyllobacteriaceae; genus Mesorhizobium; species Mesorhizobium sp. WSM3873. Next base: position 179,126 of record NZ_LYTM01000012.1, read on the forward strand.
ACCACTATGCCGATAGCGGCGTCGGCGGGCACCGAGCCCAGCGTGGCGGCGGACTTCTCCAGACGGTCGCGGAAAGCGATCAAAATGGCGCGGAACTTTTCGTAGGTCAGCGGCTCGGGACTGGGATTGTCCGGCACGGGCAGCCGCATCAGCGGTAGCATGAAGGATTGCGGGCTCTCGAAACCGTGCCGATGCAGACCGCTGGCCAGGATTTCCAGCGCGGTAAAGAATTCGCCGGCGCCGGCGGCATAGGCCGATGCCGGATCGCCCGGTGCCGCCGCCTCCAGTGCCGCCAAGGCAGTATTCCGATCCGCTACGGTCTTCGCCTCGAACAGGGCGGCCGGGTCGGGGCTAGCCGCTTTGGCGTAAGCAAACGGCAGGAGCAGCAAGAGTGTGAGTGCCACAAGGCCCGACAGTCGCTTCACGATGGATCCTCCCGTCCCAATCCCGCCAGCCACAATATACGGATTTGCGGCGCTTCGCCTGCAGCTTTCTCCTATCGCGTAGACGGTCTACACACGATGGCAAACGGTTGGGCATCGCGTGTCGAATTATCCGCTCTCCTACAAATTGTCGTGGCTGCCGCGTTTTCTGAAGCCGTCGCTTGGCGGCGACAGAAACGGTTTCGCGGCGCCGGCAGCGACGCTGATGGTGCCGGGGCCAACGCAAACTGTGCGGCTTGCCTTCATCGGCGACCTGTCGGCGGTCGCCAATCGCAGGGTGCCGGAATGCGACCCTGCGATCGCGGCGCTGCTCGCTTCGGCCGATCTCGTGGTCGGCAATTGCGAAAGCCCGATCGTCGAGCGGCCGAGCGCGGTGGCGGGCACGCGGCTTGGCACGCATCACGCGATGAGCGAACGCTTCCTGGCGGATTCGCTGGCAGCCGTCGGCATTGCCCGTGACAGGCTCGTGCTGTCGCTCGCCAACAATCATGTCCTCGACCAGGGCGTTGCCGGCTTCGACGAGACGGTGGCGGCGCTGAAGCGGGTCGGCATCCGCACCATCGGCACCACAGCCGGCGGCCTGGTCCAACACCAGGCCGCCGGGCCGCTGACGATCGGCTTCGCCGCGTTCACGCTTTGGCGCAACGCTGACGAGGCCGAATTTCGGGCGCGGATTTGCATGGCGGGCGATCCGGCCGAATGGCCGCTCGGGGTCCTCGCGGACGTCGACCTGCTGTGCGCGGTGCCGCATTGGGACTGGGAATTCCGACATTTTCCGAAAACAGCGACGCGGGCGCTGGCGCGACGGCTGGTGGGCCACGGCGTCCGGCTGATTGCCGGCCACCACGCCCATGTCGTGCAGCCGCTCGAGCGCATCGGCGATGCGCTCGTCGCCTACGGTCTCGGCGACTTCCTCGGCACGGCTTTTGCCAGGCAGCCATGGCCCGGCCGCATCGGTTCGATCCTGGTCGTCGACGTCCGCACGGACGCAGCCGCGCGAGGCAAGATTGCCGCTTACAAACTGCATTTCTTCATGCGCCTCGCCAAAGGCGGCCATGAGCGGCTGGTGCCGGTGGAGGCGCTGGAGGAGGGATTGTTGAAGCGCAAGGTTACCGAACGCCTGAGCGCGATCTTTTCCGGCTGACAGCCGACTTCTGACCGGACCGACTGGCCGCGGCGAGCTTGCCGCAAATGCAGCTGTAATGCGTTGGATGCAGTTCAGCAGTCGAAGCCGTATTGGGTGCGCATGTAGTCCGCCTCTTCCTTGGACATTTTCTTGAACATCACGCAGACGGTGAAGCTGCCGACCTGATGGCCGTCCCTGGTGTATCCCCAGTCGGAGATATCGTCCTTGGAGAATTCGATGTTCTGGCCGAATACGACGAGCGGATGGTAACGGGAACGGAAGCGCTCCCGGTCGTCAAAGAGTCGAAAGCGCCGAGCGCCGGAGAAGACAGGACATGCGAATGAAACTTGCTGCCACGGCGATCGCGATGATCATTCTTGGTGCGTCCTCGGCCCGCGCCGAAGATCTGAAAGCTTTCAAGCTGACGATCGATGGCGTGGCGGTCGAAATCGATCCCGGCGAGGATGCAGACGTGACCTTGCCCGGCGGCAAGACGGCCAGGGTGCGGCTCGACCGCAACGACTTCGCCACTTTCTCAGGCGGCACGTTTTCCTTTGTTCATCCGAGCAGCATTTCCGTCACCAAGACGGATCTCGGCGAGAGCATCACCCAATACCTCGCTGCCTCGGCCCTCGGCACCCGTCGTCGTGGTGCAGGAATACGGCAAGATGAATCCAGTGTCGCTCAATCAGCTGATGCTGCAGGAGATGACCAAGGAGACGGTTGAGGCGGGCGGCACGCTGTCGCAGGAGCCGACGACCCGCAAGCTCGCCGACGGCAAGCAGTTGATCGGCATCAAGGCCACCGTAAAGACGCGTACCGACAAAGCCGATTTTGAGATCGTCGGCTTCGGTCTTGCCGATCAGGGACTGCTGTTCATCACGCGCATCGGCGATCAGGACACCGCAACCGAGCAACCGATGATCGACAAATTCTGGCAGACGCTGAAGGTCAAACTGTAAGGCGCGCTGATATTCAAGTGATGCCGGCCCCTGGAATACCAGTTTCCTGCGCTTCCGGTGCTGGATTACAGCCCGCTCGGCACCAGTCCCGCCAGCCAGTTCGCCGATCGCTTTGCCATGTCCACCGTCGCGTTGGCCGCGCGGCCGAGATCGGTCTTGACCACGGCATAACCAGCCTTGGTGCGATAGAGCACGGCGCTGCCGCCGTCGACCGCGGCCTCGAAGGCAACAGGCCGCGCGGCTTCCGTCTCGCTGGCCGTCACCGTCGTGCCGACCGGGACGCTCGGCCGACGGCTGAGCTCGGGCGGCAATGGGGCAATGGGTTCGACGACGCGGTTCGGCGGCCTCAGCTCCGGCCTTGACGCATTGGCTGCGAGCTCCGAAGTCGATGCCGACCCTTTGGTGCGGCAGATGCCGGAAACCAGCGGATAATTGAAATTGCGCTGATGCAGCATCTGGCTCTTCATCGCCGCTTCGCAGTCGGCAATCGTCGCCCATTTGGCGGGAGTCTCGCCGATATACTCGCAGAGCTTGGCGTCGCAGTCGCAGCCGACAATGGTCATGGCGACAAGGGCGGTCTTGATCACGGTCTTGTCCCTTTGAACTTCGTTCCCAGGCGATCAATCGCCGGGGAACAAGGCGGGATTTGGCCGCGATTGTGAATTCAGCGTGTCGGCGCGTTGCTTGGCTTGCGACTGTGGCGGGGAAGCATCAGTGGCAGATGCTGGGGCGGTGCCGGACGCTGGGAAGGGCCGGTGAAGGGGCAGCCCAAAAGACAGTCGGCGCTGGGATTGCTCCCAGCGCCTCCCTGTCAGATCAGGAACCGGTTACGGCAGCAACTTCCGTAAAGTCGTCGCGCCAGGCCGGCCTTGATTTTGACGGTCCTGCCAGTCGCCACCCGAAGGCAGCGTCCGTTCCAGACCACGCCGATCTCCGCCCTTGCGGGCTTTGCCGGCGCACCATCGAAGGTTTCACCCGCCTTCATGGCAGCATCGGTCCGCCGTCGGCGTTCGCACGCTTTCCGCGGCACCCCGTAGGTCTCGGCATCCGTCCCTCCAGCAGGCGAACCTGCTCTCGTTCTGGGCCGTACGGGCCTCAGGAAATCCGCCTTGCGCTTCTGCCTTTCGGCCGGAGCGTTCGGTAGCCGCCTGAGATGGGTTCAATGTATGCCGGGTAAGGAATTTGCGGAATAGACGCGGACCTGTGGATAGCGGGATTATCGGGGACCGATGCGACAAGTCTCGGAATTTGCGGGCCGAACGCCTTAGACAGCCTGCCCCCATTTTCCGCGGTCCTTTCGACGATGAGTCTTGCCCCGCCAGTCGGCCCGCGTTTGAATGCCGGCAAAGTGCTGTGGCGCTGCATCAGCCGAGTCGCCTTGCGCTTCCACGCAATATGCCTCGGGGGAGATCAGGTTGAAGGTCGGGGTGGTTCTCAATCCGATAGCGGGAGGGGGCAAGCTCAAGCGGCATTGGTCCGAAGCCGCCGCATCGCTCAAGAGGCATTTCGGCGATTTCGAGCTGCGCGAGACGCAGACCAGCGGCGACGCCGAGCGATTGGCAATCGACCTCGCGGCCAGCGGGTGCGATCTGGTGATCGCGGCCGGCGGCGACGGCACCGCCAGCGAGGTGGCGGACGGACTGCTGCAGGCAGAGCATGAGACCGGCCGAACCAGCGCGCTCGGCCTTTTGCCCTGCGGCACCGGTATCGATTTCGCCAGAGGGCTCGGCCTGCCCGACGAAATCGAGGAAGCACTGGCGCGTATCGCCGGCGCCGGCGCGCGCAAGGTCGATGCCGGCCGCGTCTGCTACATCGACGACCACGGCGCGCTCGCCAGCCGTCACTTCATCAACATCGCCAGCCTCGGCCTCTCCGGTGCCACCGATCGCGCGGTCAATGCGGACAAGCGCAAGGGCAGGGTCTCGGCCAAAGCGCTTTTCTTCTGGCGCACAGTGCTGGAATTCATCCGCTATCGCTTCCAGGAGGTCAGGATCACCATAGACGACGGCGAGCCGGTCGAGGCGCGCATGGCGCTTGTGGCGGTAGCCAACGGGAAATTCTTCGGTGGCGGCATGATGATCGCGCCGGACGCCGATCTGTCCGACGGCCAGTTCGATGTCGTCATCCTGCGCGCCGCCGGCAAGCTTGGGCTGATCCGCGACATCCGTCTCCTCTATGGCGGGCGCCACCGCAACCATCCGGCGATCACCATCCTGCGCGGTCGCAAGGTGCTGGTCGAACCGCTGGGCGACGTTGAGAAGAACGGAGCGCTGGTCGACATAGACGGCGAGTCGCCAGGTCGGATTCCGGCAACTTTCGAGATATTGCCCGGCGCATTGACGCTCAGGTGTTGAATCACCTGCCTGAAGGTTTGATTCCGCCGGTGTGATTAGGCGATTGAAATAGCTGGCTAAAGTTTTGGCGGATTACAGTTCGAGCTTGGCCGGGAAGCCTGGCGCGCGAAGCTCCGTGCCGACCGCATCCTCCAGAAGCTTGACGATCTGGGTCGACCAGGCGCCACCGCCATACTTCTGCCTGCCGACCTCGAAAATCTGGTTGACGAGTGGTGCCAGTTGCAGCGGCACGCGAAAATCCCTGGCCATGCCCAACGCGAAACCGAGATCCTTCAAAGCCAGGTCCATGGTGAAGCCGATGTCGTAGGAGCCGTTCAGGATGAGCTGGCTTTCGGTCTCGTGGACGAAGCTGTTGCCGGAAGAGGCGACGATGGCGTGATAGGCCTGGGCGAGGTCGAGCCCGCCCTGGTTGGCGAGCATCAATGCCTCGCCGGCGGCGACCAGATGGATGAAGGCCAGCATGTTGGTGATGACCTTGATCACCGCCCCCGAGCCGACCGGTCCCATCAGGAACGATTTGGCGCACATTGCCTGGATCGCCGGCCGGTGGCGCTCGTAGAGCGCGGCGTCCCCTCCTACCAGCGCGGTGATCTTTCCTGCCGCCGCCAGGTGCACGCCGCCGGTGACCGGACATTCCAGCGTCTCGACACCTTTCGCCGAAGCAAGTGCGGCCAGCCGCAGGATCTCGTCGCGGCCATTGGTCGACATTTCGATCCAGGTGCCGCCGGCGGCCAGGCCGTCCAGCAATCCGTCAGAACCGGCGAGCACAGCTTCGCTCACTTTCGGCGAGGGCAGGCAGGTGATCGCATTGCCGGCGCGGGTCGCGGCCTCCGCCGGGCTCGCCGCCGCCGTTGCGCCAAGCGCGACCAAACGCTCAACCGCCGCTGGGTCACGATCGAAAACGGCAACAGCGAAGCCGTGGCGCAGCAGGCTGGCGGCAAGGTTGCCGCCGAGATGACCAAGGCCGATGAAGGCGTAGGCGAGGCGCGCGGTCACGGCATCAGCGGCGTCTGCATCATCTGCAGATGCAGGTCTTTGCCGCTATAGGGGTGCGCGTCGCAGACTTCCTCGTTGAGCTCGACACCGAGGCCTGGCTCCTTCGACGGGATGACGTTGCCATCCTGCCATTCGATCTTCTTCCTGAGCAGCGTGGCGTGAAAACCGTCCCACTGCTTCAGCGATTCCAGGATGAGGAAGTTGGGCAGAGTCACTGCAAGCTGGATGTTGGCGGCGCCGACGATCGGCCCGCAATAGCAATGCGGCGCCACCTGGATGTGGTAAGCCTCGGCCATGGCGGCGATCTTCTTGGTTTCGAGAATGCCGCCGGAGCGGCCGAGATCCGGCTGCAGGATGGTTGCGGCGCGGTTCTCGATGACGCGCGCGAATTCGAATTTCGTCGTCAGCCGCTCGCCGGTGGCGATTGGGATCGATGTGCCGCGAGCGACCTGCGCCATCACCTCGGGCATGTCCGGCGGCACCGGCTCCTCGAACCACAGCGGATCGTAGGGCTCGATTGCACGCGCCATACGAAGCGCACCGGAGGCGGTGAACTGGCCATGGGTTCCGAACAGGATGTCCGCCCTGGTGCCTACCGCCTCGCGGATCGCCTTGATCATGCGCGCCGAGAGGTCGATGTCGATCAGGCGCGGCTGATGGCCGTCATAGGCCGTGTAAGGCCCGGCCGGGTCGAGCTTGACGGCGTTAAATCCCTGCTCGACATATTCCAGAGCGCAGGCCGCGGCCATGTCGGGATCGTTGTAGACGTTCTGGCCCCGGGCGTCTTCCGAATGGACGCTGCCGGTGTGCGGATAGAGATAGGTGTAGGAGCGCAGCGTCTCGTGCACCTGGCCGCCGAGCAGCTTGTAGGCCGGCTTGCCGGCCTCCTTGCCGATGATGTCCCAGCAGGCCATTTCGAGTGCCGAAAAGCAGCCCATCCCGGAAACGTCGGGACGCTGGGTGAAGCCGGAGGAATAGACGCGGCGGAAGAGGTTCTCGATATCGTGCGGATCGCGGCCGATGAGGTAGCGCTCGGCCATATCCTCGATCATCTTGGCAGTGACATGCGCCGAGAAGGTGGCGTTGTAGGCCTCGCCATAGCCGACCACGCCGCCATCGGTGGTGAGCTTGACGAAGATGAAATACTTGCCGCCGATGCCGGGCGGCGGGTTGCCGACAACCCAGGTCTTGACGTCGGTGACTTTCATTTCTGATCCTCCAGAACCCGCTCGGCGCCTTTCCATCCGGTGAGGATTGCGGCGGCGTTGGTGTTGCCCGTGATGTTGTCGGGAAAGATCGATGCGTCGATCACACGCAAGCCCTCGAGCCCATGCACCCGAAGCCGGGGATCGACGACGGCGCGCGAAGCGTCCGGACCCATGCGACAGGTCGAGACGGGATGGTAGACGGTGCCCGAGCGCTTCCTGAAATCCTGAATCAGATCGGCATCGGAAGTGATTGACGGGCCAGGCAAAACTTCTTCCTCGATGATCTCCGCCATCGCCGGCATCGAGGCGATCTTGCGCACGAACTTCACCGCCGCCAGCATCTCGTCGACATCGGCGTTGGTCGAATAGGCGTTCGCGGTGATCTTCGGATAGTCGCGCGGATCCTTCGAGCGGATCATGATCTCGCCGCGACTCGACGGCCGGCAATTGGAAAGGCCGATGGAGAAGCCCGGCCACGGATCGGGCGTCAGGATCGGGCGCTCGCCGCTCTTCGGGATGACGGTCGAGAAGGCCTGGAAATAGAGCTGCATGTTCGGCCGCGCCATCGACGGGTCGGTGCGGAAGAAGCCGCCGGCATTGTTCATCGACAGCGACAGCGGACCGGAACGCAGCAGGATGTACTGCATGCCGACCAGCAGCTTGCCCCACCATGGCCGCAGGATCTGGTTCAGCGTCGGCGGCTTGCCCTTGAAGGTGTAGTTGATGCCGACATGGTCCTGCAGGTTGGCGCCGACATTGTCGTTGGCGTGGACGACCGGGATGCCGAGATCGCCGAGCAGCGCCGACGGGCCGACACCGGAGAGCTGCAGCAGTTGCGGCGAGTTGACGGAGCCGCCGGAGAGGATCACCTCGCGGCCCGCGCGGACCCTCTTGGTTTCGCCGTTTTGCTGGTACTCGACGCCGACGGCGCGCTTGCCCTCGAACAGGATTTTCGTCGCCAGCGCGTTGGTCTCGACGCGCACATTGTTGCGCTTCATCGCCGGTCGCAGGAAGGCGCGGGCGGCCGACATGCGGCGGCCGTTCCTGGTGGTGATCTGGTAGACGCCGACGCCCTCCTGGGAGGCGCCGTTGAAATCCGGATTTAACGGCAGTCCGGCCTGCTGGGCGGCCGCCAGATAGCGCTTGGTCAGCGGATGCACCGCATTCGAGCAATCGGTGATGTGCAAGGGGCCGCCGACCCCGCGCCATTGGTCGGCGCCGGCCTCGTTGTCCTCCAACGCTTTGAAAGCGGGGAGCAGGTCGTCATAGCTCCAGCCCGGATTGCCGGCGGCGGCCCAGGCATCGAAGTCCTCGCGCGCGCCGCGGATGAAAACCATGGCGTTGATCGAGCTCGAGCCGCCGAGCAGCTTGCCGCGCGGCCAGTGGTCGGCATTGTTGCCGAGGCCGGGATCGGGATCGGCCTTGTAGTTCCAGTTGACGGCCGGATCGAAGAAGGTCTTCCCGTAGCCGAGCGGCATCTGGACATAGAAGCGGCGATCGCTGCCGCCGGCTTCAAGCACCAAGACCGAGAAGCGGCCCGAGGCCGAGAGCCTTTCCGCGACCACCGAACCGGCCGAGCCGGAGCCGACGATAATGAAATCATAAGTCTGCATGATGCGCGGGCGGGCTCCGAGATCCGGCGCTTACCCTAGACATTGCCGGCTCACGTCGTCGCTGGGGCTTCCGGCATGGCTTGTGAAAAAAGCGACCGAGCCGCGACGCGTCCTTCGCCTTCAGCAAAGCTTGCGACATCGCGATGGCATTGGTACGGCTTCAGGAAGCAGCGGCTGGAGGATCCCTCATGGTGCACTACGCGGACGGAAAGCCGCTCGGCGACCTGACATTGAGGACGCTCGCCATGCCGTCGGATGCCAATGCCGCCGGCGACATATTTGGCGGCTGGGTGATGGCTCAGATGGACCTGGCCTGCGGGATCCGCGCGGCCGAACGGGCCAAGGGCCGTGTGGTGACGGCGGCGGTCAAGGAGATGTCCTTCGCCAAGCCGATGAAGATCGGCGACACGCTCTGCATCTACACCCATGTCGAGCGCGTCGGCCGCACCTCGATGACGCTCAAGGTCGAGGCCTGGGCGCAGCGTTATCTCGCCGACCTGATGGAGAAGGTCACCCATGCCGATTTCGTCATGGTGGCGCTCGACGGCGACGGCAAGCCGAAGCCGGTCCCAGCCGAAAGCTGACGGCGAACGATTCCCCGGACAGGCAAATTTGTAACAACTCTTGCGCGGGACGTGCGTCCGACGACATCCGATGGTTGCTTCCGCACCCGACGGTGCGTGCCGCTGGAGGAAAGACAATGCGTCAACACATGCTGAACGGCTGGCTCGTGGCAGCCCTTCTCGCACTCACCTGCCTGCTCGGCATAACTGCCTATGCAGAAGTGAAAAAAGAGCTCCTGCGCACAGTGTGGATGCATGGCCTCGGGGCGGAGCAGAGTCAGGGAGCGATGTGCGCAGTCTGCTCCTTGGCGCCCCGTGGCAGTACCACGTCAAAAGCCTGAGTGCTCCTCTCAGGCGCGACCAAAGCCATCAGGGTTGGGCGGGGCACTAAAGGTTGATGTGCCCTCCGAATACGACAGGTCAAAAAGACACGACTGCAGACTCCTCGCGCAGTCAGCAGCGCTGCGACGCGATGCTTGCAACACGTTGAGCTTCAAGGCTTTCAGGGATGCTCGCCATCGAATTTCGCGCGTGCCGCGCGTACTCGATTGGTATTCTTTCGTGCCCATTCGCCGAGCGCGCCAACCGGCACCAGCAACTCGTGGCCGAGCTCGGTCAGCTCGTAATCGACGCGCGGCGGAATGGTCGGAAAAACCTTGCGCGTGACAAAGCCGTCCCGCTCCAAGCCGCGCAAGGTGATGGTCAGCATTTTCTGTGAGATGCCGCCGACGGCCGTGCGCAATTCATTGAAGCGCATCGGTCCGCCGCCCAGCTTGCCGACCACCAAAACGGTCCATTTGTCGCCGACCCGTTGTAGGATTTCCGATACGGCCCGGCAGTCCTCAGTGTTGTACGGGTGCCTCGGTAACAAAAATGTGCCTCCTTGCGCGCCACTTTGTCAGTATCACATATAGCGCCGGTATCCAAACGATACCGAAATTCCCCCGCAAGGAGAGCCCCCTTATGTCCAAACCCAAAATCGCCATTGTCGTCGGTTCGACGCGCGCCGCCCGCTTCGCCGACGTCCCGACGCAGTGGATCGCCAAGATTGCCAAGACGCATGCCGATATCGACGTCGAAGTCGTTGATTTGCGCGACTGGCCGCTGCCGTTCTTCGATGAGGTCGCATCCTCCGCCTGGGCGCCGTCGCAGAACGAGGTGGCGCAGCGCTGGCAGAAGAAGGTCGCCGAGTTCGACGGCTTCATCTTCACCGCGGCCGAATACAATCACGCGCCGACCGCCGTCTTGAAGAACGCCATCGATTACGCCGCCAATGAATGGAACAAGAAGCCGGCCGGTTTCGTCGGCTATGGCAGCGTCGGCGGCTCGCGCGCCGTCGAGCAGCTTCGCCTGATCGCCGTCGAGCTGCAGATGGCGCCGGTCAAGTCGGCAGTGCACATCGCCTGGGGCGATTTCCTTGCGGTCCGCCAGGGCGACAAGAAGCTGGAAGAGATCGAACATCTGAACCAGGCGGCGGCGGCGCTCATCAATGACGTTGCCTGGTGGGCGAAGGTGCTGAAGGCGGCGCGCGCCGCCGACGCGATCGCCAGTGAAGCCCAGGCGGCTTAAGCCGCTTCATCCTCCCAAAATATCATCTACGGGCGGCGCTTGCGCCGCCCCTTTTATTTGGGGAAGCCTCGGTCGTTCGACAGAGGATCGCTCAAGGATTTCGCTCTGCTGCCGCTTTTATGTCAGACATACTGGAGAAAGTCGGATTTCAATTGGGCATCCTTCGGGCGCAACCTTAGGCGTTCGCGTGAAGTTTGAAACGCCGATCGTCGTAGAAATCCAGATATCCCGAATGGACGGGATCCGCGAGACGGCGGGATTTCATGTAAGCCTGCGCCAGGACATGCGGACCGCCTTCAATGGGCTCAACCTCGATCGGGACGCGCAGGTTGCCGGGCTTGCCAACGGATTCGATCCGGTCAAGCCCGGCCAGGGCGCGGTCGTCGACCGCGTAGAGCTCGCCCCTGACGTGGAAGCCGAGACCCGGTTCATTGAACATCATCGGAGCGAAGCGAGGTCCGGCAATCAGCATCGGGAAACGCTCACGGGTCCTGCAGGCACCGATGCACGCGGCCCCGGACAAACCCGCCTTGTGAAGAGGAAACCCTCTCTTCAAGGTTCCGAACACGAAGAGGTTGACGAGCATTCTCCGGAACGCCGGCCGAAGCTGGAAGTTCATCCGTTTTCGCCATGTTCAGGGCAGGTGCAAATCCGCATGACTCAAGAATTCCCGATTATCCTGTCTGCGGACGAAGCCGCGAAAGCCGAGGCCGCCGCGGCGCTCTACCGCTATAACGTCGCCATCACAGGGACGGACGACCGCATTCCCATAGGCGCCGTATTGTGTGATGGCTCGGGCAAAGCTTTGGGCGGCCTATGGGGAAGGACCGAGCTCGGCCTTCTGTTCTTGGACATGTTTTTCGTGCCAGCGTATTTGCGCGGTCTGTCTTACGGGGCCGGGTTGCTTGCCGCCGTCGAAGAGGAGGCAAAGGCGCGGGGCTGCAGACGCGCCGTCGTGGAGACAAGCAGCTTTCAGGCGCCTGGATTCTACATCCGGCACGGTTATTTGGAATTCGGCCGCGTTCCGTTCGGGTTCGATGGGCAGGCCCGCGTCTTTCTTCGCAACGAACTGGCCTGAATGGACGTTGGGAAAACCCGGCAGATCCAGGCTCGCTATCGGCGCGCCATCGGACGGTGGCCGTCGGGCAGGCGGGTGGCGATCAGCTTGTCGATACGCCGGCCGTCGAGGTCGACCACCTCGAAGCGCCAGCCTTGCGCGTCCACGCATTCGCCGGTAGCGGGAAGGTGGTGCAGATGCGACAGCACATAGCCGGCCACCGTCTCGTAGTCGCGGTTCTCCGGCAAGTCGATGCCCAGCACCTCGGCCATCTCGTCAGCCTGCATGTAGCCGGCAAGCAGCCATGAGCCGTCCTCGCGTTTGACCGCGTTCTCTTCCTCGCCCGCGTCGAGGTCCGAGCGGAAGACGCCGGTGATCGCTTCCAGGATGTCGGCCGGCGTGACGATGCCTTCGAAATGGCCGTATTCGTCATGGACGAGCGCCATCGGCACGTCCGATTCCCGCAGCCTTTGCAGCACGTCGAGCGCGTCGGCCTGATCATGGACGATTGGCGCGGTGCGCACATGCTGGCCCGGATCCAAAACTCTGCCGGCAAGAAGGGCGGCCAGCACGTCGCGCGTCTGGATGACCCCTATCATGGCATCGACATTGCCGTCGCCCGCAGGCAGGCGCGAATGCTGGCTCTCCATCAGAAGCCGCTTGATGGCCGCCTCGTCGGATTGCAGGTTGATCCAGTCGACCTCGGTGCGCGGCGTCATCACGGCGCGCACGGCGCGGTCGCCAAGGCGCATGACGCCGGCGATCATGCGGCGCTCGTCGGATTCGATGGTGCCGTGATGCTCGGCCTCGGCGACCAGCATCTTGATCTCCTCGTCCGTGACCTTCTCTTCCGCCTCGCCGGCCTGGCCGAGCAACCACAAAACCGCGCGGCCGGAAATGTCGAGCAGAAAGACAAGCGGCGCCGATACCTTGGCGAGCATGGTCATCGCCGGTGCGGCGCGGACTGCGACGCGCTCAGGATCCCTGAGCGCGATCTGCTTCGGCACGAGCTCGCCGACGATCAGCGAGGCGTAGGTGATGACCGCGACGACAATGCCGACGCCGATGGGGTCGGCGATGTTCTCGCGGATGCCGGTCGAGACCAAGTATTGAGCCAGTCGCTCGCCGAGCGTGGCACCGGAAAAGGCGCCGGAAAGGACGCCGACCAGGGTGATTCCGATCTGCACCGAGGACAGAAACTTGCCGGGGTTGGAGCCGAGGGCCAGCGCGCGGCCGGCACCCCTGACATTCCGGTCGATCATCGCCTTGAGGCGGGCCGGGCGCGACGAGACGATAGCCAGCTCCGACATGGCCAAAAGGCCGTTCACCAGGATGAGGGCGGCCACAACGGCGATTTCGACGTATAGCATGCGGCGTCAATAGCATTGCTGCGGTGCATTCGAAAATAGCGGGTTGGGCGTTTTTCGAATTGCGCCGTTTGCCGCTTCGAGAATGCCGGATGCGCTAGGGCAATCGCTTCAACACGCCAACCACCGCCATACCGTCGGTGAAATAGGGATCGCCGCCGCCGTTCCTGCCGTTTTTCGTCGCGCCGATCCCCGGGATCTCGCTGGACGATGTCAGCATGCCTGCGGTGCTGAGGTCGCCGATCAGCAAGTTGCGCTCGGCGTCGATGTCCGGGCCGATATGATGGGTGATGGCACCGGTGTCGTGGCTCAGGCCGACGCCGCGGTCGAAGCTGGCAGCGCCCAGCCAGAGCGGGCGGCCGTCGTCGCCGACGGTATTTGTCTGCCAGAAGCGGACGTGGTGGCGCCGGTCGGCGCTGTCGCCGACGGGCTTTTCGAAAGCGAGGTCCTGGGCGCGGCCTTCAAACAGCAGGCGGCTGATCGGCGCATCGGGATAGGGTCGGGAGAACAGGACGCTCTCGCCGATGTCGATCGCTGTCCTGAGCGTGACGGCGTCGGCCGTGTCCCAGCCGGCCACGGCAAAAGCGTGGACCACCTCCTTCTCGGTGCCGACAAGTCCAACATTGATCGGGTCGCCGGGAATGCCCTGCGGCGTATGCGTCACCATCTCGAAGCGCTGCGTGCGGAAGCCGCGCTCCCGCCAGGTCCAGAATTCCGGCGCGGCAAGGTAGGCAAAGCCAAGATAGAAAGCACAGAAAGCCGCCAGCCAGATCGCCGCGCGTCGCCTAAGGCTTCGCTCACCCACGAGAGACCACTCCCAAGCCTGTGCCCGGCCCACTCTATGCGGTGTTGGGCCGGTTGGGCAGTAGGCCGAAGGTCAGCGGCAGGCGCGGTAGCCGTTCCTGCGATTCTTGACGTCGAAGTGAAAGTGGTTGCGGTGGTCGTAATTGTAGCCCGGGCCGAGGACCGTGTTGAAATATTGGCAGCCGTCGGCGCGAACATTGTTGAGGAAGCCGCGGGTGCGGAACGCAAACAGGCCAGGCTTGCGAACGTCGATGTCGTTGCCATTGTTGAGCTCGATGCTCATGACGTCGAGCGCATTGCCCTTGCCGTGCTCCGACAAGACGCCCTCGCCGGCGATCTTGCGGCAGGAATAGCTCGAGCCCTGGTGGATCGCCCTGACGCCGGAGAAATAGCGCCAGCGGGCTGCCGGCACGAGCTCGTTCCTGGTCCAGGCGGCGAAGGTCGCGGCCATGTTGCAGGTCAGTGTCGCTGCCGGTTTCATCTCGACGCTGCCGATGGCTGAAACTTTCACCGGGAAGTCGATGCCGCACTGGCCTTCGTGGATAGGCTGGATGTCCTGGTAAACGACGCCAAGCCGTTTCAGTTCATTGCGGCAGTCGATCTCGCCGGCCGGCATCTGCTCGGGCGAAGACAAGGGCTCATCCATGCGCGGATAGGCTGCCTGGGTCAGGTAGGGATCGGACGGAACAAGCCTCTGCATGCCGGAATATTGCGGAGCCTCGGGCATGGCGGAGGTCTGGCTGCCGACGTCGACGGCCGGCTGCAGCGAAAAGACATCGCCGGTGGTGCAGGCCGAGACCGCTGTGATTGCGAGCCCCGTTGTCATTCTGACGGCAACGGAGCGCGCACGAGTGCTTAGTCGCGCCAAGGCGAGGCTGGCGCCAAATATTGCGGCCATCGAAAGGCATCCTGTCCCCGGATGGCACAAGTCTAGTCGGCAAGAGTAAAGGAAAGATCAGCGCCGGCATTCACGCCTGGGGCCGAATTGCGGCATCTGTTCTTCGCACCCACTCATTGGCAGAACGTTCCGCCATTCCGTCTCGGTTCGAGGTCGAAGTGGAAGTGCAGCGCATGGTCCGGATCGCTGCCTGGGCCGAGCACCGTCTTGAACGGCCCGCAGGCGGCCTTGCGGATCGTGTTCAGGAAGTTTGCATCTTTTTCGGGCGGCACCGGGCCGACCTCGATCGTCCTGCCGTCGGAGAGTGTGAAGGACGCGATGTCCAGCGCATTGCCGAAGGCGTGCTCCGAAAGCTTTCCACCACCGTTGCGCGGGCGGCAAACAAAGGCGGAGGCCTGGCCGATCGATTTGAGATCGGCGCCAAATTCGGCCTTCGCGGCGGGTTGGATGACTTCGACGGCAAATCGTGCCGCAGCCTCCGCCATTTGGCAGTTGAGTTCGGCTCCGGCGCCTATACTGATCGATTTTCCTAATGTTTTCATGACGATGGGATAGGGAATGGAGCAGCCGATCTCGGCTTCGTGCTCGGCCTTGTGCTCCTCGAATTCGACGCCGAGCGTCTTGAGGCGCTCACGGCAGGCAACCTCCTCCGCCGGCATCTTGTCGGCTGGCAGCTCAGCGGAGCGCGGATCGGGCAGTATTTTGTTGTCGTGGGTATCAGCCGGCTTTTCAGGTGGCTTTGGTGCGGCAGCGGGCGGCTTCGGTTCCGCGATGTCGGGTCGTTGCGTCGGAATCGGCACCGCAGACGGCGCCTCAGGTTCGCCTTCCGTGTCGGTTGACGGCTCGGTGGCCGAAGACTCGGGATGCTGCCGCTTTCCCTCACGAGACTTTTCTTGATTGATCTGGTCGGATGCGTCAGCGTCCTTTGGACCGGCAGCCTTCTGCTCTTCCAGCGTTGCGGTGCCGGCCTTTTGCGCTTCTGCGGGCCGTGGTTCTGGCACCGGAGCATCGGCGGGCAAGATCGGCTGGTCCTGCGTTTGCTGTTGCGCCAGCTTTGGCGCGACTTGCTGCTTGCCGCGCGGTCTCACGCGGTGCTTGATCCTCGGCCGCAGTGGCTGATCGGCCCGCTGCGTCAACGGCTGCTCCATGCGCGGTGTCAGCGGCTGCCTGTGACGATGCTTGGCATCGGCCGGCGTGACCAGCAAAATCCCCGCCGCCAAAGGCAGCGCCAGTCTGCAAAATCCGGAAAAGCTCAGCCTCGCCATCGGCCGGAAACGGGCCCGGCATCGCAAGGTTGCCTTGGACGCTGCGGCGCTGCGATCAAAATCGGTTACCGGTTCGTTACGCGCCGATCGCCTCCAGGCCTTCCTCCAGCCAATCCGCGAGCTGCGGCAGTCCGAGCAGGTACTTTGCGGTGCGCTTGTTGGCGCGCTCGCGCGCGGCCGCCACCGCGTCGACCCATTCGGAAGCTTCGTAGTCGCCGCGGCCCACCCAGGCCAACGCTACGAGCTCGGCCGCTTCATCGACGTTGAGGTCGTTGATCAGCTCGCGGAACTCCTCCTCGGTGAGGTCTTCCGATGCCTCCTCGACAAGGCCGTCGTGATGGTGACTGTCGCGCCTGTCGCCATCGAACTCGACCTCGTGCTCGGCGCCGTCGTCGTAGTCCTCGTTGACGGCGGCGCTCAGCGCCTTGGCCTTCAGGATGAACAGGCGCACGGTATCCGGGTCGATGGAAAGCTCCCATTCCTTCTCGAGGCGCTGCTGCACTGGCCTTTCTCCTCGTCGTGCGCTCGACTGATGATAGCGGATTTGCGGCCCGCGTCACATCCGTTCGCAGAGGCGATGCGCTCCCGACCTCCAAATAGTTTGGCTTTTGACAGGTTTTCGGGATGAAACCGCATCGAAGCGGCGTTAATCTGCCGTTGTCACGCTCAAGGAGGCTCCGATGCGCAGACGTTTGCTTGTTCAGGTCTTGGCTGCTGCCGTTAGCCTGCCGCTGTTCGCGGCGCCTGCATTCACCGCCGGCGAGGGCGGTGGCGGTGGCAGCCAGACTACCACTCAATGCAAGAAGGGTCAGGTCTGGGACAAGAAGAAGAAGAAATGCGTCGTGCCGCAGTACGGCATGCTGGATGACGACAGCATCTACGAGGCAGGCCACGATCTGGCGATGGCCGGGCGCTACGACGAGGCGATCTCGGTGCTGACGCTCGCCGCCAACAAGCAGGATCCGCGCATTCTCAACTATCTCGGCTATTCGCATCGCCATTCCGGCCGTGTCACGGTCGGCCTCGGCTATTACGAGGAAGCGCTGCGCATCGACCCCGACTACACACTGGTGCGCGAATATCTCGGCGAGGCCCATCTGCAAATCGGCGATCTTGCCGGCGCGCAGGAGCAGCTCAAGGAAATCGAGAAGCGGACCGGCAAAAGCTCGCGCGAATACGGCATGTTGTCGGAGCAGATCGAACGTTTCCTGAGGAGCTGATTCTTCATCGATGCTTTTCGAAGTCGGCTGCGAGCAATCGCAGTCGGTTTTTTGCTGCCGGTATTCCGATTTAGCGCCGGACGGCCTTGCAAAAGCGGTGGTGATTTTACTGAACTTCATTTTTGAGCGTGAAAATCGCGCGGAGATCGCTATATTCAGGGAAATTGTGGTGAAACGGTTCCGTTAGCCCGAGGCTGCCGGACCGTTTTCTTTTTGTACCCAACGACAAGGCTATTCCCGAAAAGCGGGGGTGGTGGCAGGAAAGGTCAGGCATCATGATCAAGGTCCCGATGACAGGCGAGGGGTTCGCGTCATTGAAGGAAGAACTGCGTTGGCGCCAGCAGGAAGAGCGTCCACGCATCATCGAGGCGATCTCCGAAGCGCGCTCGCATGGCGACCTGTCCGAGAATGCCGAGTACCATGCGGCTAAAGAGTCGCAGAGCCATAATGAGGGCCGTATCAACGAGCTCGAGGACCTGATCGCGCGCGCCGAGGTGATCGACGTCTCGAAGCTCAGCGGCGACAAGGTGAAGTTCGGCGCCACGGTCGTGCTGGTCGACGAGGACACCGAGGAAAAGAAGACCTATCAAATCGTCGGCGACCAGGAAGCGGACGTGAAGTCCGGCCGTATCTCGATCTCCTCGCCGATCGCGCGCGCGTTGATCGGCAAGGAAGTCGGCGATGCCATCGAGGTCAACGCCCCGGGCGGCGCACGGGGTTACGAGATCGTCCAGGTGCAATTTATTTGAGGGCTAGACTGGCGTTTCCGATCTAAGCACCAGCAGCCGCTCCGCTTCAGCCATCACTTCGGCCGCCGTGACTTTGCCGCCGGCGGGCGCCAGCAGTGTCGATGAATAGGGCCCGCGCGGGCCGGTCAGCCCGGGCTCCGTCGCCAGGAATATGGCGACGGTCGGCAGGCCGAAAGCGCTGGCGAGATGGGTGAGGCCGGTGTCGGCGCCGATGACGAGCGTCGACCGGCCGAGGATCGCGGCGACATCCGCTAGCAGCGATTTCGGAACCAGCACCGTTTCCGGCACGGCGCCGGCGGTCGCCTCGGCAACACGCTTCTCCGCTTCGTTCGACCAGGTGATGATCGGTGTAAATTGCTGCGACACCAATCGGCGCGCAGTCTCGACCCAGTCTTCGACCGGCCATTTCTTGTCTTCGCGGCTGGTGCCGTGCAGCAGGAAAGCCGTTTTACCTTCGACGCCGGAAAGTCCGCCTGCCGGCGGCACTATGCCGGAGCTGAGCGTCGAGAGGTCCGCCTGATACCCCAGCGCCAGGCCGAACAGGCGTCTGGTGCGCTCGATGGCGTGCAACTCGCGCGGCACGGCGTATTTGCGCTCGTAAAGCAGCGTCGCCGAGGGCTCGCGGGCGCTGGAGCGGTCGAAGCCGGCGATCGGCGCGCCGGATTGCTTGGCGACCACGGCCGATTTCAACAGCCCCTGTGCATCGATAACCAGGTCGTAGCGGCGCGAGCGAAGCGCACGTCGCAGGCCGGCCATCTCGCGCCATGTGCCGCCGTCGAACGGCTTCTTGCGCCAGCGCCGGAGCGCCACCTTGTGGATGGTTCCGATCGCCGGATGCAAGGCGACGACGGCGGCAAAGGCCTCTTCCACGCACCAGTCGAAGCTTATGTCCGGGCGATTGCGGAGCGCGTCCTCGACGGCCGGGAAGGTGTGGATGACATCGCCCATCGATGATGTCTTGACGATGAGAACCCTCATGCGGCCGCAGGAATTTCAAGCAACCGGTCGGCGGCGGCAGCGACCCGCGCGACATCGAGCGTCTTAAGGCAGTTGAGATGGCCGAGCGGGCAGACCTTGCTGTGGCAGGGCGAGCAGGAAAGATGCAGCCAGATCAGTTCCGAACGATCGGTCAGCGGCGGCGTGTTTTCGGGCGAGGTCGAGCCATAGACCGCGACGATCGGCGTGTCGACGGCGGCCGCGACGTGCATCAGTCCGCTGTCGTTCGAGACGGCGAGCTTCGCCGCGGCGATCAGGTCGATGGCATCCTCCAGCTTCGTCCTGCCGGCAAGGTCGACGGCGCCCGGCGCAAGCCTCGCGATCTCGCCGGTAACCTCAGCGTCGTTCTTCGAGCCGAGCAAGGCGACGCCCAAGCCTTTTGCCGTCATCCCGCGGGCTAGCTCGGCATAGTATTCGCTCGGCCAGCGCTTCGCCGGGCCGAACTCGGCGCCCGGCAACAGGGCGACGAATTCTTTTGCACCCAGCCCGAACCGCGCCAGCAGATCGGCCTGATTGGCCATATCGACGGTGAGCTTCGGCGGGCGAAAAGTGCCGCCGCGCGCCAGGCCGAAATAGGCCTGAGCCGTGCGCCGCTTCACCGCATCGGGCAGCGGAACGATGTCGGTCAGCAGGCCGTAGCGCATTTCCCTCAGATGGCCGACACGGCGCGGAATCCGGGCGAAGAACGGGATCAGCGCCGATTTCCAACTCCCCGGCAGCACATAGGCCATGTCGTAGCGGCCGCGCAGCAGGCGGCCGAAGCGCCTGCGGCTGCGGAATTCGAGCGTGCCGGGCATCAGTGGAAAGTCGATCTGGCAGCGTATTTCGGGCATGCGCTTGACCAGGGGCGCTGCCCAAGCCGGCGCGAGCACGTCGATGGCCGCATTCGGATGCTTTTCCTTCAGCGCGGCGAACAGGCACTGGGCCATGACCATGTCGCCCACCCAGCGTGGGCCGATCACGAGGATCGTTGGGCTTTCAGCCATTGGACATAGTCTCTGACGCCGGTTTCGACGGTGCGGAATTGGCCATTGTAGCCGGCCGCGCGTAAGCGGGACATATCCGCCTCGGTAAAACTCTGATAGCTGCCCTTTAGGTGTTCGGGGAAGGGAACGAACTCGATCTCACCCTTGCCGAGCGTGTCGATCACCGTCTCGGCAATGGCGCGGAACGGCTGGGCGCGGCCGGTGCCGCAGTTGAAGATGCCGCTTGAGCCCCGCTTCCATAGCCATAGATTGACGTCGGCGACGTCGCCGACATGGATGAAGTCGCGGCTCTGCTCGCCGGGGCCGAAGCCGCCATAGGCGCCGAACAGCTTCGGGTTCTGGCCCTGCTCGACCTGGTTGAACAAATGGAAGGCAACCGAGGCCATGGCGCCCTTGTGCGCCTCGCGCGGCCCGTAGACGTTGAAATAGCGCAGGCCAGCGACCTGCGAGTGATCGGTGTCGAAGACATTGCGGCGGACATAGTCGTCGAACAGCTTCTTCGAATAGGCGTAGACATTGAGCGGCCGCTCGAATTCGGGCTCTTCGCGAAACTCGCTGCCGCCGCCATAGACCGAAGCCGAGGAGGCATAGAGGAAGGGCACCCGCAGCGCCAGGCAGGCGTGCAGCAGGCGCTTCGAATAAGCGTAGTTCACGTCCATCATGAACTTGCCGTTCCATTCGGTGGTGGTCGAGCAGGCGCCCTGATGGAAGACGGCCTCGATGCGGCCCAGCCCGCCATCCTCGAGCCGGGCCGGAAGCTCGTCCTTGTCGAGATAGTCGGCAATGCGGAGATCGGCCAGATTGGCGATCTTGTGGCCGTCGGTCAGATCGTCGACGACCAAGATATCGTCATGGCCTTCGGCATTCAGCGCGGCGACGATGTTGGAGCCGATCATGCCGGCGCCGCCCGTGACGATGATCATCCTTGTGAGCCTTGTTTCGTTGCCGATTCCGGCCCTTATAGGGGAGGCGCGAGAGAGTGTCGATAAAAGGTCGCCGGTTGCGGAGCGTCGGCTACGACGAATGTAGGGATGGATCGGCAGAACGGCTCGCGAGATAAGCTCTGGCGCGCCGAACGATATGTCTTCGGTCGAAGCAAGCTATGGTGCCTTTGAGGGCCGTGGCATGAGCCGTCGGTGTGCGTTCTTGCCGTTGGTATAGCCATGACATCCGATTTAAAGCCCGGCCTTCACTACCTTCAAACCCTGCGGGTCGACGACTCCCTGACGGTTCCGGCCATGGCAACGGCCTTTGCGGGTTTCGCCGACATGCCGCCGGTTTTCGCCACCGCCTTCATGGTCGGCTTCATCGAATGGGCGTGCGTCGAGGCATTGCGTCCGTTCCTGAGCAGCCATGAGAGAACCGTCGGCACCCATGTCGACGTCAGCCATGTCGCAGCGACGCCCGTCGGCATGACCGTCACCGCCGATGTCGAGCTTGTCGCGGTGCAGGGGCGAAAGCTGCGCTTCAAGGTATCGTGCAGCGACGAGAATGGATTGATCGGCGAAGGTTTCCACGAGCGCGCGGTCGTCGACCATGACAAGTTCATGGCGCGTGTTCTTGCCAAATCAGGGCAGACCGGTTCGTCGCCACAGTGAGGCCGCAAAGCTCCCGCTTCAGTCGGCTCCTATCGTGAGGGATCAAGATGCCGTCGACCGAACTGCTTATCGCCTTTTTCGTCACCACGGCTATCTTCGCCTACATTCCCGGACCGGCCATGCTCTATGCCGCCGCGCAGACCATGGCGCGCGGGCGTTGGTCGGGGCTGACGGCGGCGCTCGGCATCCATCTCGGCGGCTATGTCCATGTCCTTGCCGCCGCAACCGGACTGTCGGTGTTGTTCCATGCCGTGCCGCCGCTTTACATGGCGGTCAAACTTGTCGGCGCGCTGTACCTGATCTGGCTCGGTGTTTCGCTGTTCCGCGCCAAGATCCAGGGAAACGGAACGCTTCCTGCCATCGAGCGAAAATCGGCGCGTCGCGCCTTTTTCGAAAGCATCACGGTCGAGGTGCTCAATCCCAAGACAGCAATCTTCTTCATGGCATCCCTGCCGCAGTTCATCGATGCCTCGGCGACCTTGCCGGTTTGGCTGCAGTTCGTGGTGCTGGGAACCGTCGTCAACCTGATGTTCTCGTCGGCCGACATCGTTTGCGTCTTTCTCGCCGGCGCGATGATTGCGCGCCTGCGGCGCTCCGGTCGCGCGCAGCGCCTTATGCAGCGCGCAGGTGGCGCCGTGCTTGTCGGTCTCGGCGTCCATGTCGCCTTGCAGAAGAGCTGATCCGTCCGGCGCCTTGGCCGTGGGCGATACGGCCCGCCGTTGCGCTGGCCCCGATTGCGGTATATCGGCATCGCGAAGAATGAAGAGCGCCGCATTTCCGGCGCTGCAACCCCGATCAAGAACCGCCGTTCTCGGCGCGCGCCAGTGAGATGATCAAGCACCATCTGCCTTCCCCGGAGCCCTTGCATCGCACCATCGCCCACTTCGGCGAGGTCACCGTGCTGGTGGTCGGCGATTTCATCCTCGACCGTTTCGTCAACGGCGTCATCGAGCGGATCTCGCCTGAAGCGCCGATCCCGGTGCTGCATGGGCGGGGCGAGGTGGTGGCCCTGGGCGGCGCCGGCAACGTCGTTTCCAACATCGTTTCACTGGGCGGCGCCGCCATCCCGGTCTCCGTCATCGGCGCCGACCAGGCCGGCGACAATCTCATGCGCATGCTCGGCGATCTTGGCGCCGATACGGACGGCCTTGCACAGCGGCAGGACCGCATGACCTCGTCGAAGAGCCGCTTCAGCGCGCTTAACCAGCAGGTGCTGCGTTTCGACGAGGAGGAAATCAAACCGTTGTCCAGTGGCGAGCGGGCGACGCTTGTCGAGCATTTCCAGGCTGCCCTTGCGCGCGCCGATATCGTCATCCTGTCCGACTACGGCAAGGGCATCCTGCTCGACGGCGTGGCGGCCGAACTGATCGCGATCTGCCGCGATGCCGGAAAACCGGTGCTGATCGACCCGAAGGGCCGCGACTATGCGCGCTATGCCGGGGCGACGGCGGTCACGCCCAACCGCAAGGAACTCGGCGAGGCGGTCGGACGCCCGGTCTTCGGCGATGACGAGATCGTCGCTGCGGCACGCGACCTGATTGCCGCGCATGACTTCGAGTTCATCGTCGCGACGCGCAGCGAAAAGGGCATGAGCGTGGTCACCGCGGAGGATGCCCGCCATATCTCCACGCAGGCGCGCGAAGTGTTCGACGTCTCCGGCGCCGGCGACACGGTCATCGCCACCTTCGCGCTGTCGCTCGCCGCGGGCGCCGACCGGGTGCAGGCTGCTACAATCGCCAATGCCGCCGGCGGCGTGGTCGTTGGCAAGCGCGGCACGGCGCGGCTGACAGTGGAGGAGCTTTCCGGCGCGCTGTTCCGCTCGCATGGACCGGTCGCCCACAAGGACGCCATTCTCGACGCCAATGCGGCGGCCAGGATGGTGGCGGCCTGGAAAGAGGAGGGGCTGTCGGTTGGCTTCACCAATGGCTGCTTCGACATTCTGCATGCCGGCCATGTCAGCCTGCTGCACGCCGCGCGCAGCCGATGCGACCGGCTGGTGCTCGGCTTGAACAGCGACGCCTCGGTGCGCCGGCTGAAAGGGCCCGGACGTCCGGTCAACGACCAGCACGACCGCGCCTGCGTGCTCGCGGCGCTCGCCTCGGTCGATGCCGTTGTCGTCTTCGAGGAAGACACGCCGCTCAAGCTGATCGAGGCGCTTCTGCCCGACATCCTGGTCAAGGGCGCGGATTACACGATCGAGACCGTGGTCGGCGCCGACGTGGTGCAGAACGCGGGCGGGCGTGTGGTGCTGGTCGACCTCGTCGCCGGCAAGAGCACCACCAAAACCATCGGCAAGCTGCGCGCCGGCGGCGCGAATTGAGGGTTTCATGTCCGAGCTGAACGACTATCTGGTCCGCTCCGCGGCGGCGATCTCGGCAATGGTCGAGCGCGATCTCACCGGCGAGATGGAGCGCGCGGTGAGCGCGGTCGTGAAGGCGCTGTCACACGGCAAGGCGCTGCTGATCTGCGGCAATGGCGGCTCGGCGAGCGACGCCATCCACATCGCCGGCGAACTGGTCGGCCGGTTTCTTAAAGAGCGCAAGGCCTACAATGTCATCGCGCTGCCGGCCAATGCGGCGGTGCTGACCGCCTGGGGCAACGACTACGGCTTCGACACCGTCTTCTCACGCCAGGTCGAGGCGCATGGGTCGGAAGGCGCGGTATTGCTCGCCATCTCCACCAGCGGCAATTCGCCGAGCATCCTTGCCGCCGCCGAGCAGGCGCGGGCCATGGGCATGACGGTGATCAGCCTCACCGGCGACACCGGCGGCAAGCTCAAGCCGCTCACGGACATCTTGCTCAACGTGCCGTCGACCTCGACGCCGATCATCCAGCAGGGGCATCTCTGCCTCTATCACCACCTGTGCGAGGCGGTCGAAGCGCGTCTCAGCAATGGCTGACCGCGAAGGGGATTTTCCGCTCGTCGAGCCTGGCCTGTGGATCGAGCGGATTGGCGCCAAGGCGTTTCCGGCTGGCCTGCCGGCACTGTTTCTAGACCGTGACGGCACCATCAATATCGATACCGGCTATCCTGACGATCCGGACGCCATGGTGCTGCGCGACGGTATCGCGCCTGCCATAGAAGCCGCGAATCGGCGCGGCATTCCGGTCATCCTCATCACTAACCAGTCCGGTATCGCGCGCGGCTATTTTGGCTGGGATGCCTTCGCCCGGGTCAATCAGCGGGTGCTCGAACTGCTTGCCGAGAAGAACGCAGCCGTCGACATGGTGCTGGCCTGCGCCTACCACGAGGCCGGTTCGGGCCCGCTGGCGATCGCCGACCATCCGATGCGCAAGCCCAATCCGGGCATGCTGCTCGAGGCAGGGCGCCGCCTCGGCCTCGATCTCAAGCGATCGCTGATCGTCGGCGACAAGCCGGCCGACATGGAAGCAGGCCAGCGCGCCGGCCTCGAGCGCGGCTGGCTTGTCGATGGCGAAGCCACACCGATAGGCGGCTTTTCCGTTTTGCCGCTGCGCGATGTGCGGGACCTGGAAGGTCTGCTCACCGCGATACGATCGCAATGATCGCGGATTGATTCAAAATTGAGCGCCAAACCGCTGTTTTTCCAGCGGCTTCATCGGAAGCCGGCGCATTAAGCCGGAAAGGCGACCAGCCCCTCATCCTTGACCCGGCGGATGGTCAGCGCGGTGCGCACCGTGTCGACATTGGGCGCCGAGGCGAGTTCCTCGATGACGAAGGTCTGGAAGGTGCCAAGGTCGCTTGCCACGCAATGCAGCAGGAAATCGGACTCGCCCGACACCATCCAGGCATCGCGAACGATTGGCCAGCCCCTCGTCCGCTCGGCAAAAGCCTTGAGCTCGGCGTCGGCCTGATGGTGCAGGCCGATCAGGCAGAAGGCGACGACATCCATGCCGAGCGCCGGCGCATTGAGGAGCGCACGGTAACCGCGGATGATGCCGGCCTCTTCCAGTCGCCTGACGCGGCGCAGGCAAGGCGGCGCCGAGATGCCGACGCGGCCGGACAACTCGACATTGGTCATACGACCGTCACTCTGCAGCTCTCGCAGGATCTTCCAGTCGATGGCGTCGAGATCGGCTTTGAGCGGCATGATCGGCTTTCGCGCAAGAATCTTTCGCGATTTTGTAATTTGGTTTCGCGCACGAGGCCATCCCTTTGCGATGATTTTTCTGCAACTGGCTGCGATATGGCCCTGTATACCACTATGAAGCTTTCCGGGGACGAAGGCCAAGCTGCCTTGCTGGCTTGGCGGGCAGCACTTACATTACCGGCAACAAAACCACGGCCCTCGCGCCGCAGGGGACTTTTTCATGAACACCAAACACGCGCCCGTTCTCATCATCGGCTCCGGGCCGGCCGGCTACACCGCGGCGATCTATGCCGCCCGCGCCATGCTGAAGCCGATGCTTGTCGCCGGCCTGCAGCAGGGCGGTCAGCTGATGATCACCACCGACGTCGAAAACTATCCGGGCTTCGCCGATCCGATCCAGGGCCCCTGGCTGATGGAGCAAATGCTCAAGCAGGCCGAGCATGTCGGCACCGAGATCGTCAACGACATCATCACCGAGGTCGACCTCAACGTGCGGCCGTTCCGCGCCACCGGCGATTCCGGCACCGTCTACGCCGCCGACGCTTTGATCATCGCCACCGGCGCGCAAGCCAAGTGGCTGGGTATCCCGTCCGAGCAGACCTTCATGGGCTTCGGCGTCTCGGCCTGCGCCACCTGCGACGGCTTCTTCTATCGCGGCAAGGATGTCGCCGTGGTCGGCGGCGGCAATTCGGCGGTGGAGGAGGCGCTCTACCTCGCCAACCTCGCCAAGAGCGTCACCGTCATTCACCGCCGCAACGATTTCCGCGCCGAGCGCATCCTGCGCGAGCGGCTGTTCAAGAAGGACAATGTCCGCATCATCTGGGATACCGTCGTCGACGAGATCACCGGGCAGCCGGGCAAGGCACCGCTGCCGCCTTCGGTCGACGGCTTGAAGCTGCGCAATGTGATGACGGGCGAAGTGTCGCGGCTGCAGGTCGATGGCGTCTTTGTCGCGATCGGCCATGCGCCGGCGGTCGAGCTTTTCATTGGCAAGCTGAAGCAGAAGCCGAACGGCTATCTGTGGACGGCGCCCGATTCGACCCGTACCGACGTTCCTGGCGTTTTCGCTGCCGGCGACGTTACCGACGATGTCTACCGGCAAGCGGTTACAGCTGCCGGGCTCGGTTGCATGGCCGCGCTCGAGGCGGAGAAATATCTGGCGGGGATCGAGGTTCACCGCGAAGCGGCGGAATAATCGATCGGCTGAAAAAAGCCGTTTAAAAGCCTGATTTTTCATTCAGACGCCAAAGGCAACACGAGGGGAATCATGGCGCTGGACTGGGACAAGCTACGCGTGTTTCACGCTGCGGCAGAGGCTGGGTCGTTTACCCATGCCGCCGAAACGCTGCACCTGTCGCAGTCGGCGATCTCGCGGCAGGTCAGCGCGCTCGAGCATGACGTCGGCGTGGCGCTGTTCCATCGCCACGCGCGTGGCCTCGTGTTGACCGAGCAGGGCGAGATGCTGTTCCGAACGGCACATGACGTGCTGATGAAGCTGGAGACGATCAAGTCGCGGCTGACCGAGGCCAAGGATCGCCCGTCCGGCGTGCTGAGGGTCACGACAACGGTGGGGCTCGGGGCCGGCTGGCTGACCGAGCGCGTGCAGGAATTCATCGAGCTCTACCCCGAGATCAGCCTGCAGCTCATCCTCGCCAACGAGGAGCTCGACCTCACCATGCGTCAGGCCGATTGCGCCATCCGCCTGCGCCAGCCGCAGCAGCCGGATCTTATCCAGCGCCGGTTGTTCACGGTGCATTTCCACCTTTATGCGTCGCCTTCCTATGTGGCGAAGTTCGGCAAGCCCGCCTCGATCGCCGAGCTCAGGAACCACCGGATCGTCACCTTCGGCGTGCCGGTGCCCTCGCATCTGTCGGAGCTGAACTGGCTGGAGACGGTGGGCGATTTCGAGGGCGGGCAAAGGGTGCCGACGCTGCAGATCAACGACATCCTGTCGATCAAGCGCGCGGTCCAGGGCGGCGCCGGCATCGCCATGCTGCCCGACTACGTCATCAACAAGGACTCGAACCTCGTCCAGTTGCTGCCCGAAACCGAGGTGCCGTCCTTCGACACCTATTTCGCCTATCCCGACGCGATGAAGAACCAGGCGAAGCTGCACGTGTTCCGCGATTTCATCATCGCCAAGGCGCGCAGCTGGTCCTACTAGCAGGGGCCTGCCGATCCAGGGGTGGCGCCGGTCTGAGGACTTAAGCGCGCCATGGCGTGGGGCAGAAGGCGCTGCGGCAATTGCCGAAAAAGTTCGCATCGGGCTCTCCTGCCGCAGAAATAAACGCGACCAGCCCAAGTTCGCATCATTGTGAATTTAGCGTATTTCGGCGCCGGAATCTGACCCGGTTTGCATATCAGCGATCGCTTTCAGTCCGGAACGGCTCTGGATTCGACGATTTTTTCTGGTCCTATCGGTTCTCGGGACGGGTTAGACCACAGCCTACCTCTTTTTGCATGCGTGTGTTGCAAAATAGATGCTTGTTTCTTGAGCATGATGAGCACATATATAGTTCATCTCCAGGGCGCGTTCTCCTCCCATTAGCGCCCTCGAGTGTTCCCCTCTGGAGGTTAGCCCTAATCGGCACTTCCAATCAAACTCAGCCGGATCTTTATTGATCCGGCTTTTTTGTTGCGCCGAAGTCACGCCGACACCAGAAATGCGTGCGCGCGGCCCGCGTAACAGTGACATGTAACATCGGGTAACATGTCGCAGACGCACTCTATCGATTAGGTAGATCATAGGACGCGGTTGGTCGGTCCGGGAGATGGGGGCATCACTCGGACAGGCCGGGCTCAGGCAGCTACCGCGTCCGATCCATTTCCTGATGCGGCGGACCTGCCGTTGCCTCCCAAGGAAGACAGTCCGCAATTAAGAACGGCGCCCGGACGATCCGGGCGCCGTTTTCGCGTCTTCAACAAGATCCGATCAGGCGGCCTTGCCGTTGGCGTTCATCGCCTCGTCGGCGAGGCGCCCGGTCAGCTCGGCCATATGGTCGAAGACGGCCTTGTAGCTGGCGACGCCTGCCGTCGCCGAGCGCAGCTCGATGATCAGGTCGCCGATCTCGGCCTGGGGCATGGTCGCTTCGACCACGTCCCAGCCCGGCCAGCCGGGCCGCGCGTCATAGCCAAGGATCTGGCCGCGCCGCTGCGGGATCAAAGCGATAATCCTCGAAGTCGCATCTGAAGGCGTGACGATCTCGACCTTCATGATCGGTTCCAGCAGAACCGGCGAACAGGCCGCCATGCCTTCCTTCATCGCCAGCTTGGCCGCCATCTGGAAGGCCATGTCGGACGAGTCGACGGCATGATAGGAGCCGTCCGAAAGGTTGACGGCGACATCGACCACCGGGAAGCCGAGCGGACCGGATTTCAGATAGTCGCGGATGCCGGTCTCCACCGACTGGATGTAGGTTTTTGGCACGACGCCGCCGGTGATGGTGTCGGTGAACTGGAAACCCGTGCCGCGCGGCAGCGGCTTGATCTCGATCACCACGTCGCCGAACTGGCCGTGGCCGCCCGACTGTTTCTTGTGGCGGCCGCGCTGCTGCGCGGATCTGCGGATCGTCTCGCGATAGGGAACGGCCGGCGAATGGCCATCGATCGGGATCTGGTTCTTGCCTTCAAGCCGCTCGCGCACGACGCGCAGGTGCATCTCGCCATGGCCCGACAATACGGTCTCCGCGGAGTCCTGGTTGTGGTGCAGGCTGAGCGAGGGGTCTTCCTCGGCTAGCCTCTGGATCGCTGCCGACATCTTGACCTCGTCCTTGCGCTCCTTGGGGCGCAAAGCGAATGCGAACACCGGTTGCGGGGGCTCCAGGGCGATCAGCGGCTTGATGCCGCCTTTGGCCGAACTCAGCGTTTGGCCGGTCCTGACATTGTCGAGCTTGCCGAGCGCGACGGTATCGCCAGCCTTGGCCGACGGCAGCTTCAACTGGTCTTTGCCAAGCATCTTGTAGATGCCGGAGACCTTCGTCGTGTCGCCGCTGGAGAGGAAGAGTTCGGCCGCGTCGGCCACCTGGCCGGAAAGCACACGCGAAATAGACAGTTTGCCGCCATGCGCGGTGTGGATGGTCTTCATCGCCTGCACGACCGTCTGGCTGCCATCGGGCGCGCCAAGGCGCTTGCGCGTCGCCTCGACGTCAGGCGCGTCGTGGCGGATAGCCTTCAACAGGCGCAGCACACCGTTGCCCTTCTCGGCGGTACCGATCAGCACCGGCGTCACCGAGCCGGCGCGCAGGTCGGCGGCAAGGTCATCGAAGATCGCGTCCTTCGGCGGCTCGATCTCCTCCAGCAACTGCTCCATCAACTGGTCGTCATGGTCGGCCAGCGTCTCCAGCATCGAGAACCGTGCCTCGAGCTCGCGCGCCTTGTCGTCGTCCGGAATCTCGGCGACCTGGCTTTCGGCATATTCGCGGTAGACATAGGCGCGCTCCAAGGCCAGATCGATCGAGCCGATGACGACACCATCCTTGCGCAAGGGAATCTGGCGCAGCAGCAGCGGCGCCGAGCTGGCCGGCTGCAGCATCTTTAGCGTCTCGCGCACGCCGGCGACCGCCTTGTCCACCTTGTTGAGGAACAGGATGCGCGGCACGCCGAGATCGTCGAGCTTGCGCATGATGAGCTGAAGCGCGGGTATCTTCTTTTCGTCCGCTTCGGCCACGACCACGGCGACATCGCAGGCGGCAAGCACCGGCTCCGCCTCGAAGGCGAACTCGATGGAACCGGGGCAATCGACGAAGGTGAACTGCTCGCCCATGAATTCCGTCGTGGCAAAGGTCGCCTCGACGCTCATGGCGTGGGCGCGGGCTTCTGGCGAATGATCGGAAACCGTGTTGCCCGATGAAACGGGATTCTGGCGGGGAATGGCGCCCGTGCGGGCGAGGATAGCTTCGAGAAGTGTCGTCTTACCGCTTGCGAAGGGACCGACTATGGCGATGCATTTCGGTCCCGTGCGTCGTCCTCCGGCGCGATTACCCATGGCTGACCTCCACTCAGGCGTTTCCCTGGGAGCGGCGGCCGGCCTGTTCAGCCGTCGCGGGCGGGGTTGTTGCTCACCACCTGCCAAGGCCATCGTCACACGGGTTAGCGGAGAGGGCAAGGAAAATAGGAAATGCGCCGGCTTTGGTTTTGTGCTCGGTTTCGAACAGCCCGGTGGCTCAAGCGCTCAAAGGCGATTGCGTCGGTCGCCATATAGCAAGAAACTGACCTCCCGCTGCGGCGGACGGTCCCTAACGATTTGAGAGTTTCTACGATGAAGATCATTGCGTGCGGCAGCGTGCCGACGATCATCGCGCCTGAAAAGTATTTCACCGGCAAGGTGCTGCAGACGCCGATCATCGAGAAGGAGGCGCCGGCGCGGCTGAGGGCAACCCTGGTCAGTTTCGAACCGGGCGCCCGCACGCATTGGCACACGCACCCGCTCGGCCAGACGCTCTACGTCACCGCCGGCGCCGGGCTTGCGCAGACATGGGGCGGGCCGATCGAGGTGATCAGGGCTGGCGACGTCATCTCCTTCGCGCCGGGCGAAAAGCACTGGCATGGCGCCGGACCGAAAACCACGATGACGCATGTCGCCATGCAGGAGGCGCTGGACGGCGTCCATGCCGAGTGGCTCGAGGCGGTCTCCGACGAACAGTATGGCGGCTGATTGCCGTCCAACAAAAACCCGGCGCGAAGCCGGGTTTTTGTGGATGGCGGCGTTGCCGATCAGGTCAGCGACGCAGTGAAGCGCTGGATGCGGGTGCAGGCTTCCTCCAGCAGCGCCTCCGATGTTGCGTAGGAGATGCGGAAGTTCGGGCCGAGGCCGAAGGCCGATCCGAACACAACGGCAACGCCTTCGGCGTCGAGCAGCTCCGAGCAGAAGGCTTCGTCATTGTCGATGACCTTGCCGGCCTTCGTCTTCTTGCCGATCAGCTCAGCGCAGGACGGATAGACGTAGAAGGCGCCTTCCGGCGATGGGCACGAGATGCCGCGCGCCTGGTTGAGCATCGACACGACGAGGTCGCGCCGGCCCTGGAAAATCGCCTTGTTCTTGGCGATGAAGTCCTGCGGGCCGTTGAGCGCCTCGACGGACGCCCATTGCGCGATGGTGCAGGCGCCGGAAGTCTGCTGGCCCTGGATCATGTCCATTGCCTTGATCAGCGGCACCGGGCCGGCGGCGTAGCCGATACGCCAGCCGGTCATGGCATAGGCCTTCGACACGCCGTTCATGGTCAGCGTGCGCTCGTAGAGGCTCGGTTCGACCTCGGCGATGGTCTTGAAGACGAAGTCGCCATAGGTCAGGTGCTCATACATGTCGTCGGTCAGCGTCCAGACATGCGGGTGCTTGAGCAGCACGTCGGCCAGGGCCCTGAGTTCACGCTCGGTGTAAGCGGCGCCCGATGGGTTGGACGGCGAGTTCATCAGCAGCCATTTCGTCTTCGGCGTGATCGCCCTTTCCAGCACCTCAGCCGTCAGCTTGAAGCCGTTGTCGATCGAGGTGTCGGCAAAGACGGACGTGCCGCCGCAGATCGCCACCATTTCCGGGTAGCTCACCCAATAGGGGCGCGGGATGATGACCTCGTCGCCGGGGTTCAGCGTCGCCATGAAGGCGTTGAACAGGATCTGCTTGCCGCCGGTGCCGACGATGGTCTGCTCCGGTCGGTAGTCGAGATTGTTCTCGCGCTTGAATTTTTTGGCGATCGCCTCGCGCAGCGGCGCGATGCCGGAGACCGGCGGGTACTTGGTCTCGCCACGGCGGATCGCCTCGATTGCCGCGTTCTTGATGTTATCGGGCGTGTCGAAGTCCGGCTCGCCGGCGCCGAGGCCGATGACGTCACGGCCGGCATTTTTCAGCTCACGCGCTTTCTGCGTCACCGCGATGGTCGCGGAAGGCTTCACGCGGGAAAGGGCGTCGGCAAGAAAGGCCATGACAGAGCGTCTCCAAGAGAAGGGCGCGGCCAGGATCGGCCGCGGCGCCTCTCATGTCGCATCATCGGGCCAAGCGCAAGCATTGTCGGATGATCCAGAGGTCAAGGTGGCGTGAGCGGCAACTATAAATTCATCAACGAGCGGTAAACCCTTGGCTGGCAGGATGGCAGATCGAATTGCGCTTACTCTGCGGAGCGAGGGACCTTTGTCGCGCAGCATCGGGCTTGCCCATATCATCCGTCATGATGACGGCACCTCAAGCGGTGTCTGGGGAATCTACACGCTGCAGAGCGCCTTCCAGCCAATCTTCGCCTTCGATGGAGGCAAGCTTTCGCTCGTCGCCTTCGAGGGGCTTATCCGCCCGTTCCGCGACGGTGAGCCGCAATCGCCGATGAGCTTCTTCGGCACTTGCCCCGCAGGCGACCGGCTGCACATCGAGGCGCTGACCAGGACGCTGCATCTGCTCAACGCCGGCGGCTGTCTGCCGCAAGAGGCGTCGATCTTCGTCAACTTCGATCCGTCGGTGTTCACCGACCGCGCCATCGTCGACAAGGCGCTGCGCGACATGCGGCTGGTGCTGCACGAGGCCGGTATCGACCCGCGCCGCATCGTGTGCGAGGTCACCGAGCAGAAATCGGCTTCGCAGGAAACGCTCTACAGCTTCGTCGAGGCGCTGCGCGCCAACGGGTTCCGCATCGCCGTCGACGATTACGGCGCCGACGAATCCGACATCAACCGCATCAAGGAATTGCGGCCGGACATCGTCAAATTCGACGCCAACTGGATCACGCAGCTGATGGAGTCCGGGGCCGGATTCGCGCTGCTGACGACGATGGTGACGAGCTTCGAAAATCAGGGCATCCGCACGGTTTTCGAAGGCATCGAGGAAGGCTGGCAGCTCGAGCTCGCCGAGAAATCCGGGGCGTCGATGGTGCAAGGCTATGTGCTTGCCCGGCCGGAGCTGGCCTCGACCAGTCTTCGCGTCTTCGGCAAGAGCGTGCAGGCGCCCGCGGCCGGGGAGGGCAAAACGATCGCGGCCGCCAGTCCCGCTCCGGTGGCGTCAGCTCGCCCGACCAAGGCGTTTGGGCGCAAGGTGACGCCATGATCGGGCGGCCCGACAGGCAGCGCCCCGAAAGGCGGCGAAGTGTCGCCGAAGCGATCTTCGAAGACGAGATCGGCCTTCAATTCGGCGTCTATGGCGAGTTCCGGCTGTGGAGCGCCTACCAGCCGATCTTCGCGCCGCGTGGCAGATCGCTGCAACCTGTCGCCGTCGAGGCGCTGATCGAGCCGCGGCGCGGCGCGACGCCCGTTGCGCCGCAAGTTTTCTTCGACAGCGTTGCGGCAAAGGACCGTCTGTTCGTCGAGACGATGTGCCGGATGCTGCATCTCGGCAACTACCGCAACATCGGCGTCGATGGCCTTACCCTGTTCTTCAACTACAATCCGATGATCAACGATCATCTCGGACGGGCGCTCGCCGAGATCCGGCTGATGGCCAGGCATCTCAGCGATTTCGGCCTCGAGCCGGCCATGCTGGCCTGCGAGATCACCGAGCAGGCAGCCGACGAGCATGTGCTCGCCCGCCTCGTGCGCGAGATGAGGCGTGACGGTGTCCGCATCGCCATCGATGACTTCGGCACCGGACATTCGACCGAAGCGCGCATCAGCCTGCTGTCGCCCGACATCGTCAAGATCGACGGCGGCTGGTTTGCCGAGTTCTGCCGCCATGCCGCTGCCGAGCGGTTCTTCCGGCCGCTGGTTTCGACGCTGCACGACCGCGGCGCCAAGGTGCTGGTCGAGGGCATCGAGCATGCCACGCATCTGCGCGTCGCGCTCGATGGCGGCGTCGACCTCCTGCAAGGATATCACCTCGCCCGCCCGGCGCTCGCCGGCACCATCTTCAACGAAGAGCCGCTGGCGATCGATGCGCTGCTCGGCATGGACAACAAGGTAGTGCCTTTGCATCAGCGCCGCTGATGCTTTCACTCAAAAACAAATCACTGGATGAACTCCGCACAGGCGAGTTAGAGGCTGCCGATCGTTCGTCGCGCGCGGAGAGGGCCATGATCCTTTATGACATGATCGACAGCGGCAATTGCTACAAGCCGCGTCTGTTGATGGCAAAGCTCGGCATTCCCTTCACCCGCATCGAAGTGAGCTCGCACACCGGCGAGACGCGCAAGGCCGACTATGTCGCCAAGAACCCCAACGCGATGGTGCCGCTGCTCGAGCTCGACGACGGCCGACGCATCGCTGAATCCAACGCCATTCTGCTCTATCTCGCCGAGGGCACACGCTTCCTGCCGGCCGACAGATATGAGCGGGCGCTGGCCTATCAGTGGCTGTTCTTCGAGCAGTACAGCCACGAGCCCTATATCGCGGTGCGCAAGGCGCTGCTCACATTTCCCGAGAGGGCGAAGGATGCGACGCCGGAACGGTTGGCGCTGACTTTGGAGCGCGGCAAAAAGGCGCTGGACGTGATGAACAAACATCTGGAGCAGAACTCCTTTTTCGCCGGCGGCAGCTACAGCGTCGCCGACATTGCGCTCTATGCCTACACTCACACCGCCGAGATGGGCGGCTTCCAGCTCGACGCCTATCCGGCCGTGGTGGAGTGGCTGAAGCGGGTCGAGACGGACAAGAGGCACGTGCCGATCGAGTGGGTTGGGTAGTCTGTTTCTATGCCGCAGCATTTTGCAGCC
Organism: Mesorhizobium sp. WSM3873; assembly: GCF_001672445.1. Taxonomy (NCBI): domain Bacteria; kingdom Pseudomonadati; phylum Pseudomonadota; class Alphaproteobacteria; order Hyphomicrobiales; family Phyllobacteriaceae; genus Mesorhizobium; species Mesorhizobium sp. WSM3873. The sequence goes on from NZ_LYTM01000012.1 coordinate 214,587, forward strand.
GCCGAATGCTGGCTATTTGATGAGACGATCGTATTCGGCATGGGTGCCGATCCAGATCCAGTAGAAGCATCAGCGCTTTCGAGGGCCAAGGCCCGATAAGTGTCGTCTATCCTCGCCGACCAAAGCTCTCCCACCTTTTGAAATGGAGGGACGGATGTCGCGGATTGGTCTCATCGAAGTGAAGTTCTTGTCGGCCGGTACGGCGAACGGCCTTTGGCAAAGAATTGTATCTTGTCCAAAAACTAGCAGTAGCTCTGTGCCTCACAGGTCACGCAGTTTGCCGGCAGCTATTTCGGCGCGTGCTTCTGCCACCAGCTTGTCCAGCCGGCCCGCCTTTGCGTCGGCCTCAATCTGCTTGTCCCACAAATCGGCCTGCAGCGTCTCAAACCACGCGGCAAACGCCTTCAGCTCTTCAGGGCTGAGTTCGGCAACGGACTTTTCGATCTGTTCGAGCTTGGTCATGAATCATACTACAATTGGGCTAAAAGTACCAAAAGTGGGAACCACAAGCGCGGGCGGCGGCTTGCCAATTCAGGCAACAAAAAAGGCGGGACAATGCCCGCCTTCCTATGCCGGTAGCCTGATCGGAAGCGTTGGGGCCGGGCCGGCAGCTATCTGCTGTTCCAGCTTGTCGGGTCCTTTCGCTCCGGCGCGCTTATCGCACGACCGTCAGTACATCCGTGACTTGCCGCCCGCTCCAGGCTCTCGCCCGGTGCGCGTCGCTAACTAGGCGCATTGTGCAATGCCAGGCGATCACGCCCGGCTGCAAAATGCCAGCGCCAAATCAGGCTGCCTTGCTCAGAGACCCAGCAGCGGACTTGCCGGTGCGGCGGTCCTGCTCGATCTCGAAGCTGATCTTCTGGCCTTCAACGAGGGTGGTCATGCCAGCGCGCTCGACGGCGGAGATGTGGACGAAAACGTCCGCGCCGCCATTGTCGGGCTGGATGAAGCCGTAGCCCTTGGTGGCGTTGAACCACTTAACCGTACCAGTTGCCATGTAGAGTCCTTCACATTTGCTTCGTTTGACCGGACCAAAGCCCGGCCGGTGGTATCGAAATTTTGGAGATAGACGTCAGCAAACGCGAAGATCGCGGCCCGATCGATCGGCCAAATTCAATGCGCCGGATATAGTATGGTTCGCGAACGAAAACAAGATGGCGTTACCGGCATGTGCCGCGATAGCGTCCAACGGAGCCCACTGCGCTTGGAAGGTTTGCAGCCGGGGATGCGTTGTGGAGGGAAGATACGCTTGCTGTTGCGGGAGAATATCATGAGGACAATTCTGCTTGCCGCCTGCCTGATGTTGGTGGCCGCCGAGGCGCAGGCCGTCTCGCGCTACGACCCGACGCGCATGAGCTGCGACCGCGTGCGGGCGACGATCGCCAGGCAGGGCGCGGTCATCCTGCGCTACCAGTCGACGCGCGTGCCGGGACTGCCGCTTTATGACCGCTATGTGCAGGACGAGCGCTTCTGCAACATGGGCGAGGTGAGGGCGCGGGCCTATGTGCCGAGCGCCGATATCAAATCCTGCCCCGTCTATATCTGCAAACGGCCGGACTTCGACCGGCATTTCCGACGGCGGATCTTTCCGCGCCATTAGAGTCCGGCGTTCGGCAAGCCGTGTCAGAACGCGAATGATGCCTGAGCGGCCGGCGGCGGGCCGACCCGGACGCCTTCCATGGCCAGCATCTTCTCCTTGGTGGCGGAGCCGCCGGTAGCCGAGAAGCCGCCGATCTTGCCGCCGGCGGCAAGGATGCGGTGGCAGGGAATCACCAGCGGCACCGGATTGGCGCCGAGGGCTGCACCGGTTTCGCGCGCAAGCCCGGCATGGCCGGCCCGCTTGGCCAGTTCGCCATAGGTGGTGGTCTCGCCGAAGCCGAGCTTGCGCGCAGCGTCATAGATGGCGAGGCGGAAATCGTCGACGCCGTCGAGATCGACCGGCACGCCGGAGAAATCGACATCCTCCCCGGCCGCATAGGCCTTGATCGAGGCGATCAGTTCGACCACCCATTGCGGCTGTTCGGTGGAGGTGGAGACTCCGGCATGGCGAAACAGGCGGCGCTCGACCGCTTCGCGACTACGCTCGGGCAGGCAGAGCCGGATCAGGCCCTTTTCGCTCCAGGCGATGCCCATGAAGCCGATCACTGTTTCTAACACTGCGTGGCCGGCCGTGATCGGCAATGCGTTTTCCATGGTGCGCTCCTTTCCGCAAACTGCGAAAAACGGGTACATCTCCAGTACAGATGGGGAACAATATCGCAGTTTGCTTCGAGTCTCGCCACCCGAAAGCTGCACACTGGCCCTGATTGCCCGGTTGGAATCGCTGGTGTAAGGACTTTTCAACAACCGACAATCGGACCTGCAGGGCTTGGCAGCGAAAATCATCCTCACCGCGATCGGCGTGCTCGTTGCCGCTGCCGGCCTCAGCGGCTGTACCTCGACCTCACAGATGAAACCCTCGCCGGCGCTTGCGGCGGCATCGACGCCGGCCGCCGAGGACGACACACCGACCATCGCGCTGCCCGAAACCGTTGCTGTGCTGCCGGAGCCTTCCGGCCTCGCTCAGGTGCAAACAGCGGCGCTGACCGGCGATGCCGTGGCCCTGGCGACGGCACCTGGGGCGACGGCGCCTGGGGCGACAATGGCTGGCGCGCCGTTGCCGCCGCCCGCGCAGCCCGGCGCCGCCCTCCCGCCGCCGGCGCAGCCTGCCGCGTTCGCCGGCTCGACACCCGTGGCCGGGCAGTTTCCGCCGCCGCCGGTGCTGATGACCGGCGCATCGCCGACCGGCCCCGGTGCGCTCAAGCAGGCCGCCGTCTACCGGACTGCCGCTGTTGCCATGCCGGTCACCGGCCAATCAGCGAAGGTGGCTCCTATGCCGGGCGTGCAGCAGGTCGCCTATGTGGTGCCGCAGAACCCGGCGCTGCTTGCCCAACCGGGCCCCGAACAGCATGCCACGGGTCCGCGCGCCGAGATCGAGCGGCTGATCGAGAAATATTCGGCGATCTACGAAGTGCCGGTCGATCTGGTGCGCCATGTCGTCAACCGCGAGAGCACCTTCAATCCGAAGGCCTATAATCACGGTCATTGGGGACTGATGCAGATCAAGCACGCGACGGCACGCGGCATGGGCTATGACGGGCCGGCAGCCGGCCTGTTCGACGCCGAGACCAATCTCAAATACGCTGTCAAATATCTGCGCGGCGCCTGGCTGGTCTCGGGCGGTAACGCCAAGCGGGCCGACCAGCTCTATCAGACGGGCTATTATTACGACGCCAAGCGCAAGGGCCTGCTCGATCAAACGGGTCTCGGCGTCGACCGCCGCCGCCTGCAGCCAGGCGCCTGAGCGCCGGCAACGAGGCTCGTCCCATCGGTCTTTTGGGGCAGTTGCATGCGTGACACCAGCCGCCGGCCGCCGACCCCCAACGATGTCCGCCTTCGCAAGCTTCTCGACGATGCGCTGACCGCGCCGCATTGGCCGGAAGGCTTCGTCATGCGCCCGTTCGAGCATAGGGATGCGCAGGCCCTGCACGCGCTGCTGGAAGAGGCGCTCGACGACGGCGCCGAAGGTCGGTTCGACGAATGGTGGCCGCGCATCTCAGGCGATGCCGAGTTCGGTCCGGACCTCTGTTTCCTCGTCATCGACGGCAAGGGGCTGCTGGCGGGCGCCGCGCTTTGCTGGGCGTCGGGCTTCGTCAAGGATCTGGCGGTTCATCCGGACTCGCGAAGGCACGGCATCGGCGAGGCGCTGATGCGGCACGTGTTCCTGACTTTCCGCGACAGGGGTGCAGCCCATGTCGACCTCAAGACCAACACGGTGAAGAACCCCGCAGCCTTCAGGCTTTACGAGCGGCTCGGCATGGTTCCGGTGGCCTGGGAAGGCTAGGCGCTTCGCAGCATTTGCCTTCAGGGACACAACCGAATGCAGGGCGCATTGTGAACCGCTTCACACAAGCTGACGTTAGGACATGCTAATGCGTCGTGGTGCAGGGCGGCCGATCGGCGGATCGACGCTGGCAAGGCGTCGGAGAGGCTGTGCCGGCATGCGTCAGCCACTCCAAGGCGGGCTCCGGGGCGGCGGGTTTCGGAGCCCGCCCGCTTTGGGCCTGCGGCCAATCGCGAGATCTCCCTAACCGAGTGACTGGGGTCAGTCCGCTCGCGGACCGTCCCCGATGGCCATGCCGGGAACCCCGAAGCGTCGCTCCGCATTCAATGCGGGCGGAGGGTCATCATCAGGCGACGCGGCAAGGTCCGCGTGGACGATTCCGAGGCGAGGCCCACCAGCATGAAATTTTACCGCGCATTCCTTGCACTTGCCGTTGGCGCGATGCTCGCGGTGGCGCCGGCTCGCGCGGTCGAGCTGTCGATCGTGTCGGGCGACACGGGCAACGGCATCAAGGTCTTGCGCGAGATGCTCGACCGTTACCAGAAGCAGAGCGGCAACAAGGTCGACATCGTGGTGATCCCGCCGTCGGGCACCGACCAGTTCGGTCAGTTCAGATTGTGGCTCGCGGCGGGAAACAGCGACATCGATGTCTACCAGACCGACGTGATCTGGGCGCCGCAGCTTGCCAGCCAACTCGTCGATCTCACCGCGGCGACCAGGGATGTCGTGGCCGAGCATTTCGCGTCGATCATCCAGTCGCAGACCGTGAACGGAAAGCTGGTGGCGCTGCCGATCTTCACCGACGCGCCAGCGCTTTATTACCGCAAGGATCTGCTCGACAAATATGGCGCCAAGGTGCCGACCACCTGGCGGGAACTGGCCGACACCGCCAAGCTCGTCATGGACAAGGAGCGCACCGCCGGCAACAAGGACCTGTGGGGCTTCGTCTTCCAGGGCAACGCCTATGAGGGGCTGACCTGCGACGCGCTCGAATGGGTGAGGTCGAATGGCGGCGGCCAGATCATCGAGCCCAACGGCACGGTCTCCATCAACAACCGACAAGCCGCGGCCGCGCTCGACATGGTCAAGGGCTGGATCGGCACCATTGCGCCGCCGGGCGTGCTCGCTTACCAGGAAGAGGAATCGCGTGGCGTCTGGCAGACCGGCAATGCCGTCTTCATGCGCAACTGGCCCTATGCCTATGCGCTCGGCAACAGCGAGACCTCACCGATCAAGGGCAAGTTCGATGTGGCGCCGCTGCCGGCAGGAACCGGCGAAGACGCCCGGCCGACGGCAACGCTCGGCGGCTGGAACCTCGCGGTTTCCAAATATTCCAAGCACCAGGACGCGGCGATCGATCTGGTGAAGTTCATCGCCTCGCCCGAGATGCAGAAATATCGGACGCTGAGGACGTCCAACCTGCCTACCATCAAAGCGCTATACGACGATCCCGATATCGCCAGGGAACAGCCGATCGTCCCGCGCTGGAAGCAGATATTCCTCAACGCGGCGCCGCGCCCTTCGGCGGTCGCCAAAATCAAGTACAACGAAGCCTCGAGCCAGTTCTGGACGGCCGTCCACAACACCATGTCGGGCGACGGCAGCGCCGCCGACAATCTGGCCGATCTCGAAGCCAGGCTGACCAGGCTGAAGGGCAAGGGCTGGTGAGGGCGATGCCTGTGAGCCGCTCGCGCCTGATGCGGCAACGCGTGCGCTCGGCCTGGCTGTTTCTGGCGCCGATGCTTCTGGTCCTTGCCGCCGTCGCCGGCTGGCCGCTCCTGCGCACCTTCTACTACAGCTTCACCGACGCCTCATTGGCCGATCTCGACGCCCGCCAATGGGTCGGCTTCGACAATTATTTCTCGATGCTCAGCATGCCGAGCGGCCGCGTGCTCTATGACGGGCTGCTCGCCGATCCGGTCTGGTGGCGTGCCGTGTGGAACACGCTGCTCTTCGCGGTGGTCTCGGTGAGCTGCGAAACGGTCCTCGGCATGATCGTGGCGCTCGTTCTCAACGCCGATTTCAGAGGCCGCGGCTTCGTCAGGGCGGCGATCCTCATTCCATGGGCGATCCCGACCATCGTCTCGGCCAAGATGTGGCAGTGGATGCTCAACGACCAGTTCGGCATCATCAATGCGGTGCTGCTCAACCTTGGCCTGATCGACGCCAAAATCGCCTGGACCGCGAGCACCGACACGGCGACGATCGCGGTGCTGATCGTCGACATCTGGAAGACGACACCGTTCATGGCGCTGCTTTTCCTCGCCGCGCTGCAGATGCTGCCGCGCGATGTTATCGAGGTCGCCAGGCTTGACGGCGCCAATCCGTGGCAGATCTTCTGGAAGGTGACCTTGCCGCTCATCCGCCCGGCGGTCATGGTTGCGGTGATCTTCCGCGCGCTCGACGCGCTGCGCATCTTCGACCTGATCTACGTGCTGACGCCCAACAATGTGCACACCAAATCGATGTCGGTGTTCGTGCGCGAGAACCTGTTCGAGTTCGACAAGTTCGCCTATGGCTCGGCCGCCTCGACGCTGCTTTTCCTGATCGTCGCGCTGCTCACCATTTCCTACATCCGCATTGGCCGGATAGAGCTGGAAGGAGGCCGCTGAGATGGCGATGTTGAAGCGCCTGGGCTTCTTCCTGCTGGTGGGGGCAATCGTCTTCGTCGCGGGGTTTCCGCTCTATTACGCCGTCGTCACCAGCCTGAAATCCGGCACCGAGTTGTTCGAGGCGAGCCTCTGGCCGCAGGCGTTAAGCCTCGCCAACTACAGGAACGTGCTGGTCGAAGGTCCCTTCCTGCGCAATCTCTTGAATTCCTTGGTCGTCTCGGGCGCGGTCGTGCTCATCTCGCTGCTGCTCGGCGTGACATCCGCCTATGCGCTTGCACGCGTCCGGTTCCGCGGCCGTTCGACACTGATGCTTGCCATACTGTCGGTGTCGATGTTTCCGCAGGTCGCGGTGCTGGCCGGCCTGTTCGAGATCATCCGGGCCTTTGGCCTCTACAATTCGCTCATCGCACTGATCTTCTCCTACATGATCTTCACGCTGCCGTTCACCGTCTGGGTGCTCACCGCCTTCGTGCGCGACCTGCCGGTCGAGATCGAGGAAGCGGCGATCCTCGACGGCGCGACGCCATGGATCATCGTCACTCGCGTCTTCCTGCCGCTGATGTGGCCCGCATTGGCGACGACAGGGCTGCTCGCCTTCATCGGCGCATGGAACGAGTTCCTGTTTGCGCTGACCTTCACCTCCAACAACGCGCAGCGCACGGTGCCGGTGGCGATCGCGCTGCTTTCCGGCAACTCGCAGTTCGAGATCCCCTGGGGCAACATCATGGCCGCTTCGGTGATCGTCACGGTGCCGCTGGTGGTGCTGGTGCTGATCTTCCAACGCAAGATCGTTTCCGGCCTAACCGCCGGCGGCGTGAAGGGATAGGCCGTGCTGATGTTCAGGTGATGCCGGGCTGCAAATGGCGGTGTCCTGCGCTTCCGGTGTTCACGTGTTCAAGTGCGCTCCGCTCCGGTTCTCGGGCTCAACCGCTTTCAGCACGGCCTGACCTGAATCTCAACACAGCCTCCTTCACGGGCCCTGAACGCAACCGGCAGCGCCATTTCGCGTTGGAAGTGCAAGGGGCTGATCGGAGATTCAGATGAAAACGCTTCTGACCGCGGCCGCCATCGCGCTCCTTGCCGGCGCGCCGGCCACCCTTGCTCAGTCGAGCGACAGCGACGATGTCGCGCCAATGGCGGCAGACAACAAGGTCGACACGCAGACTTTCGTCACCACCGTTCCCAATGCCAACCAGTTCGAAATCCAGGCGAGCAGGCTGGCCGAGGAGAAGTCGCAGTCGGACGAACTCAGGGCTTTTGCCGACGAGATGGTCAGGGACCACACCAAGGCAGGGGAGGATTTCAAGGCGGCGATGAGCCAGGGCCAGACGACGGCTTCTATCAAGCCTGCCGGCCCCGCCCTGGGGCCTAAGGAACAGCAGATGCTAGGCGAGCTCAAACAGGCGAGCGGCACAGAGTTCGACCGGAAGTATATCAAGATGCTGATGGATGCGCACAGGGACGCGGTCGCGCTGTTCAGCACCTATGCCAATTCCGGCGACGACCCGGCGCTGAAGGAATTCGCCAAGAAGACTCTGCCGGTGCTGAAAATGCACGAGAAGCATGTGAAGGAACTGGCGGTGGCGTATCACGAGTGAGGGTGGTTTCTGCCCCCGCAGCGGATCCTCAGCTCGCCTTGATCTGCTCGACCGCCGTTGCCAGCAACTCGTCCATGGCCTGGCGAATCTGGGCATCCGACTGGACGACGCCTGCTGCGTCGAAGTCGGCACGGACCTTGCGGAACACGTCATTGTCGCCCGCTTCCTCGAAATCCGCGCGCACCACCTCTTTCGCATAGGCGTCGGCATCCACGCCGGATTTGCCGAGCTTTTCGGCGGCCCACAGGCCGAGCAGCTTGTTCCGGCGCGCCACGGCCTTGAACTTCGTCTCCTCGTCCATTGCGAATTTCTTTTCGAAGCCTTCCTGACGGTCCCTCATGCTGCTCATGGTTTGCCTCGCTCAGACGTGAGTTCGACCGCCTTCGATGCATGAGAAGAGCGGCCAGGAGAAGCGAAAATGGGGAGCATGAAGGCCTGTAGCAAGGCCTGATCGTGCTGTGGACGCCGCGGACCCGAAATTCGTGCCGTGCCGGGCCGAAGCTCCGATGTGATTTGACCTGGCCGTGCCGTAGCCTACTTTCGACCGCTGGCAGGAGGAGTGGAGGAGACGGGCGATGCAGTTACCGTTGAACCCCATGCAGGGCGTCGTGCTGGCGGCGGCGTTGATGTTTGGCACTGCCGCCTATGCCCATCACGGCTGGTCGTGGACGCAGGACGAGTTCTTCGAGCTCAAGGGCAAGATCGCGGCGATCTATATCGGCAATCCGCATGCGACGCTGGACGTCGATGCGCAGGGCGAGGTGTGGCGGGTGGAGATGGCGCCGCCGGCCCGCACCATCGCCGCCGGCTTCACCGAGGAGGTCGCCAAGCTCGGCGACGCGGTGACCGCGATCGGCCATCGCTCGCGCGAGGAGGCGGAAAAGCGCATGAAGGCGGTGCGCATCATCGTCGGCGGCAAGCGCTACGACGTCTATCCCGACCGCCTGCCGCCGGCCTAGATGGCGGAGTTTCTGGCCGGCATCGAGCAGCTTGCCTTGGTGCGCGGGCTGAAAGCCTCCTTCGTCGCCTATCCGATCGTCAATGCGCTGCACATCATGGCGGTCGGCGCGTTGCTCACCAGCGTCGGCCTCATGGATTTCAGCGTCCTCGGCGCCTTCCGCTCGCTGCCCCACGCGCCGCTCGTCGCGCTGCTGCGCCGCGTAGCCCTTGGGGCGTTTGGCGGGGCAATCGTCACCGGGGCGCTGCTGTTTTCGGTAAAGGCGAGCACCTATGCGGCGATGCCGATCTTCCTTGCCAAGATGACGCTGATCCTGCTGGCGGGGGCCAATTTCCTCGCCTTCACTCGCCTGATCCGCACGAGCGGGGTGGCCGAGTCGGCCGGGGGCATCGCGGCCGTCCTGGCCGTGATTTCGCTCGGCCTGTGGACCTGCGTGCTTTTCGCCGGGCGGTTCATAGGGTTTTTGTGAAGCAATTCCATGAAGAACCGCTTGCTGCTCAGATGTCCGGCGCGCTGCCGACCTTCTTCTTCAGCTCCAGCGCCCAGGCGCGGCCTTCGTCGCCGCCCCACAGCAGCCAGGCGATGTAGCCGGCAGAGGGATTTTCCTCGTTGCCGTAGTTCTTGCCGCGCTTGTCGACCTCGTGGCGGGCGAAATAGCTGACCATGCGGCGGATGGTCGAGGGTGAAAGGTTCTTGCGGTTCTTCAACTCCGTCGCCCGCGCGACGCCGATCTCGGTGCCGCCGCGGCCGAACTCCTTGCGCAGGCGCAGCCCCTTTGCGGCGTTGTCGGCGACCACCTGCGGGCAGCGCAGATCGATTTCGTCTTCGGAGATGTCACCCATCGCAGATTTTTAGCCTACGGGCAGAATGCGGGGAAGCGGGGTTCCGGAGTTGCTAATCGGTGCCGGTACCAAAATGCGCTGAGATGAACGGGCACGAAGTCGCGCTCTACGGCGCCCCCCTCTGTCCTGCCGGACATCTCCCCCACAAGTGGGGAGATCAGCCGTCATCGCGGCTTTCGCCAATCGCCAACGGTGCAGGATCGGCGAGGCGGCGAAGCTGCGCCAATAGCCTCACCCAAAATACTCCTGCAGCGGCCGAACCTCGAGGTTTCCCGCGCGCAGCGCCGCGATCGCCTCGGCCACGGCCGCAGCGCCCGACAGCGTCGTGTAGTAAGGCACCTTCTGCATCAGTGTCGCCCGCCGCAGCGACTTCGAGTCCGACACGGCCTTCTGGCCATCGGTGGTGTTGAAGACGATCTGGACCTGGCGATTGCGGATGGCGTCTTCGATGTGGGGGCGGCCTTCGAGCACCTTGTTGATCTTTTCCGCCGTCACGCCGTTTTCGGCGAGGAAGCGGGCGGTGCCGGAGGTGGCTAAGACCTTGAAGCCCTGCTCGGCGAGGCGTTTCACCGCCGGCAGAATCCCCTTCTTGTCTTCGTCGCGCACCGAGACGAACAGCGTGCCGGAGCGGGGCAGGTCGACATTGGCCCCTAACTGGCTCTTGGCGAAGGCCAGCGCAAAGTCGCGGTCGAGGCCCATGACCTCGCCGGTCGAGCGCATTTCCGGCCCGAGCAGGATGTCGACGCCGGGGAAGCGGGCGAAGGGGAAGACGGCTTCCTTGACCGCGATATGGCCGGGATTGCGCGCGTCGGGCATGGCGCCGTAATGCGCGAAGGCGTTTTCCAGCGTCTCGCCGGCCATGATGCGGGCGGCGATTTTTGCAATGGGACGGCCGATGGTCTTGGCGACGAAGGGCACGGTGCGCGAGGCGCGCGGATTGACCTCCAGCACATAGACCGTGCCGTCCTTGATGGCGTATTGCACGTTCATCAGGCCGCCGACATTGAGCGCCCGGGCAAGTGCGGCGGTCTGGCGTTCCAGCTCGTCGACGAGTTCCGGCTGCAGCGAATACACCGGCAGCGAGCAGGCGCTGTCGCCCGAATGGATGCCGGCCTCCTCGATATGCTCCAGGATACCGGAGACGAAGGTCTCCTTGCCGTCGCAGAGGCAGTCGACATCGACTTCGGTGGCGCCGGTGAGATAGGTGTCGAACAAAAGCGGGTTCTTGCCGAGCAGCGTGTTGATCTGGCCGGTCTTGTCGGCCGGATATTTCTGCTTGATGTCCTCCGGCACCAGGCCGGGCACGGTGTCGAGCAGATAGGTCTGCAGCATGCCTTCGTTGTAGATGATCTGCATGGCGCGGCCGCCGAGCACATAGGACGGGCGCACCACCAGCGGAAAGCCGAGCTCGGCAGCGACGAGGCGCGCCTGCTCGACCGAATAGGCAATGCCGTTCTTCGGCTGGGTGAGCCCGAGCTTGTGCAACAGCTTCTGGAAGCGGTCGCGGTCTTCGGCAAGATCGATCATGTCGGGCGAAGTGCCGAGGATCGGGATGCCGGCCTTCTCCAGCGCGTCGGCCAGCTTCAGCGGTGTCTGGCCGCCGAATTGGACGATGACGCCGACCAGTTCCCCGGAGGCCTGCTCGGCGCGCAGGATCTCCAGCACGTCCTCCGGCGTCAGCGGATCGAAATAGAGCCGGTCGGACGTGTCGTAGTCGGTCGACACGGTCTCCGGGTTGCAGTTGACCATGATCGCCTCGAAGCCGGCGTCGCGCAGCGCAAAGGCGGCATGGCAGCAGCAATAGTCGAACTCGATGCCCTGGCCGATGCGATTCGGGCCGCCGCCGAGGATGACGACCTTCTTGCGCGACGACACACGCGCCTCGTTGGCGAGCTCGCCGGCGAAGGGCGTCTCATAGGTCGAGTACATGTAGGCGGTCGGCGAGGCGAACTCGGCGGCGCAGGTGTCGATGCGCTTATAGACCGGGTGAACGCCGAGCCTTTGCCTGGTCTTCTGAATCGCTTCCGCGTCGGTTCTGGTCAGCGACGCCAGGCGTGCGTCGGAAAAGCCCATGGCCTTCAGCATGCGCAGGTTCGCCGCGTCCTGCGGCAGGCCGTGCTCGCGGATGCGCTCTTCCATGGCGATGATGCCGGCGATCTGCTCGAGGAACCACGGGTCGATCTTGCACATGGCGTGCACGTCTTCGAGCGAGGTACCCATGCGGATCGCCTGCGCCACCATGCGCAGCCGATCGGGCGTCGGCGTGCCGAGCGCGGCGCGGATGGCGTTGCGGTCGTCGACGTGGTCTGCCGAGCCAAGGCCGGGGATCTCGATCTCGTCGAGGCCGGTGAGGCCGGTTTCCAGTCCGCGCAGCGCCTTCTGCAGCGATTCCTGGAAGCTGCGGCCGATGGCCATGACCTCGCCGACCGACTTCATGGCGGTGGTCAGCACCGGCTCGGCGCCGGGGAATTTCTCGAAGGCGAAGCGCGGGATCTTGGTCACCACATAGTCGATCGACGGCTCGAACGAGGCCGGCGTCGCGCCGCCGGTGATGTCGTTCTCCAGCTCGTCGAGCGTATAGCCGACGGCAAGCTTTGCCGCGACCTTGGCAATCGGGAAGCCGGTCGCCTTCGAGGCGAGCGCGGACGAGCGCGAGACGCGCGGGTTCATCTCGATGACCACCAGGCGGCCGTCGGCCGGATTGACGGCGAACTGGACGTTGGAGCCGCCGGTCTCGACGCCGATCTCGCGCAGCACCGCGATCGAGGCGTTGCGCATCATCTGATATTCTTTGTCGGTCAAGGTCAGCGCCGGCGCGACGGTGATGGAATCGCCGGTGTGCACGCCCATCGGGTCGAGGTTCTCGATCGAACAGATAATGATGCAGTTGTCCGCCTTGTCGCGGACCACTTCCATCTCATACTCCTTCCAGCCGAGCACGCTCTCCTCGATCAGCACCTCGGTGGTGGGCGAGGCGTCGAGGCCGGACTGGACGATGTCGTAGAACTCGGCGCGGTTGTAGGCGATGCCGCCGCCGGTGCCGCCCATGGTGAAGGAGGGGCGGATAATCGCCGGCAGGCCGACATGGTCGAGCGCTTGCGCCGCGATCGCCATGGCGTGGCTGATATAGCGCTGCTTGCGGTCGCCTTCGCCGAGATTCCAGCGCGTCTCCAAAGCATCGAGCGCGGCATCGAGGTTTTCGGGGTTCTCGGCTTTGAGCGCGGCGCGCTCGGCCTCGTGGATCTTGCGGTCGGCGTCCTTGACCTCGGTGGCATTGGCCAGCATCGAGCGCGGCGTCTCCAGGCCGATCTTGCTCATCGCCTGGCGGAACAGCGCGCGGTCCTCGGCCTTGTCGATGGCATGCGCATCCGCGCCGATCATCTCGACATTGTAGCGGTCGAGCACACCCATGCGGCGCAGCGACAGCGCGGTGTTGAGCGCGGTCTGGCCGCCCATGGTGGGCAGCAGCGCGTCGGGGCGCTCCTTGGCGATGATCTTCGCCACCACTTCGGGCGTGATCGGTTCGATATAGGTGGCGTCTGCCAGCTCCGGATCGGTCATGATCGTGGCCGGGTTGGAGTTGACCAGGATGACGCGGAAACCCTCTTCCTTCAGCGCCTTGCAGGCCTGGGTCCCGGAATAGTCGAACTCGCATGCCTGGCCGATGACGATGGGGCCGGCCCCGATGATCAGGATCGACTTGATGTCGGTGCGTCTTGGCATGGTCTATGGATTCCGTTCGGCGAGCGGCTTGCACGAAAAACCGGGCGGGGAGGACCCGGCCGGTTGTGCTTGCGATTCTGGTATCAGGCTAGGAGGGCCTTATAGGGAAGAGTTTTGGCGGATGTAACCCCGAAAATGAGGGTTTTGCGGGTTGGCGTGACGGAACAAAACAGGCGTCTCATTCCTTCGCGCCCCCCTCTGCCCTGCCGGGCATCTCCCCCACGAGGGGGGAGATTGGACGTCACGACTGCTTTCGCCAATTTTCGACGGCGAAGAAAAAGCGAGGCGCCAAAACAGCCGATCTCCCCCCAAGTGGGGGAGATGTCCGGCAGGACAGAGGGGGCGCTGTCCCGCCGGCGTCTTCAGCCTATCAATTCCCCAGTGCCAGCTTATCCGTGATCTCAAAGCGCTCCGAAACGCCGATGCGGATCATGTTCAGGCTGCCTTCGCGGGTGAAGCGGAACTCGTCGGAGGAATCGGAGCCGGCCGGCTTGCCGTCATGGAAGTGGATGATGCGCGTGCCGCCGTCCGGCCAGGTCACGGTCACGACGCTGTCGCCGGCCTCATGTGCGACGCTGATCAGGCAGCGGGTCATCGGCTGGCCGATCCGGCGCGCGCAGGGGATGCCGTCGGTGGCGTCTGGGGCAGGGGTGTCGGACTCCGTGATTGCCGAGGCGGCGAAGGCGAGGGCGTAGGCATCCTGCATGGCGATGGCGCTGATATCGGCCGCGGAAGGAGGATCGGCCGGCTCGCTGCGACCCAGGCGCGCGGCGATGTCCGGCTGCGGTTCTTCAGAGGGCTCCGGCGCGTTCGCTTCCTGTGGCGGGCCGGCGTCAGTTGACGGCACGGCTGCATCCTCGGGCGCCGGGGCCGGGTTGTTCGGGCTGAGATAGCGGGCCGGCGCCCATCCGACGATATGCGCGTCCTGCGTGTCCTCGACCTTGCACCAGGGATACTTGTTGACGGTCTTGCAGCCGTAATTCTTCACGGCCGTGCCGTTGGGCAGGCGCGCCGCGATCTTTCCATCCGGGGAGGCGGTGGTGCGGATGTTGAGGAGATCGTCCGGGGCGAGGCCGCCGATGATCGAAATGATCATGCCTGGCGCGTCCTGGGCCAAAGCCGGCACGGCGGCCAGCAGCAAAGGTGCGGCGATCAGCAATGTCGATCGGAGCGTGACTTTGCGCTTCATCCTTAAATGCACTGCAATCCTGGCGTTTCCGCTCAATCAAATATGAACTTCGTTCAACCCTGGATATGAGCTGGGCTCAATCCTGAATATGAGCTTCGCTCAATCTAGATATGAGCTGCGCTCAATCTTTGTAAATCCGGTCCGCGGCGCGTGCGCCCATTCCGGCCGTCCCGCTGCTTCGGCCTGCTTTGCGGCAGCTTCATGGTCGTAGGCGATGGCGATCGCCTCGGAGCGGCCGGAGGCATCCAGCTCGACGATGCCGTAGCGCGCATGCCGGCTGCCCTGCTCGGAGACATGCGCCGGCTGCGTATTGTCGGAATAGGCGGGGCAGCCGACGCCAGCACCTTGCCATGGATATCGGCCAGAAGCGCAATGCGCATCAGGCGTCGATCTCGGCGTCGGCGGTGCCGACCGCTGGAAGCGCCTTGTCCTCGCCGGCGGCCGCGATCACGCTGTCGAGCAGGCCGGGGAAGCGCTTGTCGAGGTCGTCGCGGCGCAGGGTGATCAGCCGGCTGGTGCCGACCGCTTCGGTGCGCGTCACGCCCGCCTCGCGCAGCTTGGCGAGGTGGTAGCTGAGGTTGGTCTTGGAGGCGAGGTCGAGGAACTTGCCGCAGTTCATCGGCACGCCTTCCTTGCTGGCCAGAAAGCGCACGATGGCCAGCCGGGTCGGGTCGCCGAGCACGGCAAGCACGATCGGCAGGCTGATCTGATCGGCGGTCGGATGGGGCAAGGTCATGGCTGAGAATTAAGCGCAAACGGAACCAACTTCAACGCGTCTCCGCTTCTTGCTTGGTTACACAGCTTCCCGGTTTCTACGGCGTCCTGACACAGGGCTGTCAGCAGGGTTCGGCTAATTTGCCCGAGCTCCGTTGACATCATGCCCCTTCAGGTCCAATTGTTCAATAACTTTTGAACAAAGGATATCCCATGGACAAGCGGATCTTCTGGCTTGCGCTCGGATCGTTTGCGATCTCGACCGAAGGCTTCGTCATCTCCAGCCTTCTTCCCGATATCGCCGCGGATGCCGGCATCTCCGTTCCGCTCGCCGGCTCGCTGATCACCGCCTTCGCGCTCGCCTATGCGATCGGCGCGCCGATCCTGGCGACGCTGACCGGCGAGTGGGACCGGCGGCGCGTCATCCTGTGGACGCTGGTGTTCTTCGTAATCGGCAATATCGTCGCGGCGCTAAGCTCGTCCTTCGAATTGCTGCTCATCGCACGCATCGTCATGGCGCTGTCGTCCGGCCTGTTCGCGGCAACCGCGCAAGGCACGGCCGTGGCGCTGGTCGACGACCATCACAGGGCCCGCGCCATCGCGGTCGTGGTCGGCGGCACCACGGTGGCGGTCGCGGTCGGCGCGCCGCTCGGCGCGCTGGTGGCGGCGATTGCCGGCTGGCGCGGCACTTTCTTTGCCATTGCCGGCCTCGGTGCGCTTGCCGGGGCGATCCTGTGGTGGCGGCTGCCGCGCGGCATTGTCGGCACCAGGCTGCCGCTCAAGGCGCGGCTGGCTGCGGCGGTCCGTCCCGGCGTGTTGCCGATCCTGGTCACAACCGTGCTGGCGCTGGTCGGCGCCTTCACCGTCTTTGCCTTCATCGCGCCTCTGGCGATCGAGGGCGGCGGCCTCAGTCCGCTGGCGCTTCCCGGCATGCTGCTCGCATTCGGCGTTGGCGCCGTCATCGGAAACATCGCCGGCGGCCAGGCGGCGGACCGTTTCGGCGCGGCGCGCACGGTTTGCTGGTCGCTGGGGCTGAGCGCAGCGATGCTCGTTACCCTCTCGCTGATCCCGACCTTCCTGCCGCATTCGATCGCCGGGCCGGGGCTGATGGGCATGATGGTGCCGTGGGGCATCGTCGGCTGGGCCTTCCCGCCGGCCCAGGCGAGCCGGATCATCAAAATAGCGCCCGATGCCGCCCCGATCGTGCTCTCGCTCAACGCCTCGGCGCTCTATTTCGGCGTCGCCCTTGGCGCGGTGGTCGGGGGCGCGGTGCTGCGCTTCGGCGCGCCGGCCGATCTCGGTCTGGTCGCGGCTGTATTCCCGATCGTCGGGTTGGGTGTGGTGCTCGCGGGTCGCGCGCTCGCCCGCCCGGTCGCCATGCCGGCGGAATAGACTTCGCAAACCTGAAGGACTTGCCGGCCTCAGGCTGGCCGCCACATCTGCAGGATGGAGGCGGCCAGCAGCAGGCCAAGCACGATGTTGAGCGCGCGCCATTGCCGCTCGGTTCGGAGCAAACGTGCCAGCAGCGTGCCGGCTACGCACCAGAGCGACAGCGAGACGGCCGCGGCAAGGCCGAACACGGCGCCGAGCAGCAATGCCAACTGCAAGGGGCCGTCGGCAAGCGCCGCGAAGGAAGCGGCCGCACCCAGGCCCATTGCCCAACCCTTGGGATTCATCCACTGAATCCCGGCGCCGCCGAAGAAGCTGTTCGGCCTAGCCATGCTCACGTCGAGCTTGGGCGGGCCGCTGCGGCCGATCCTGATCGCCAGCCAGATCAGATAGAGCGAGCCGGCGATCTTCATCGCAAGCTGGAGCGAGGGGACGGCGGCGATCAGCCCGGCCAGGCCGGCAGCACCCGCCGCCGCTACCGACGCCAGTCCCGCGGCGCTGCCGGCCATCAGCGGCACCGATCGGCGAAAGCCGAACTGCGCCCCGGATGCCGTCGACAGCGTCGTGGCGATGCCGGGCGTCGAGGTCGAGATCAACGCGAACAGCACAAGGGGGATGATGGTTTCGGACATCCAAGCCTCCACGGTGGAAGGAGCCTGCATGTTAGGCGCTCGGCGCTATCAGTAAATGCAATGTTGGATATGGTCTGCATTAGTGATTATAATGCAGCGATGTTCCGCGATCTCGACACCTCACTTGTCCGCACCTTCGTGACGACGGCCGACAAAGCCAGCATGACGGCCGCGGCCAACGCCCTCAATCTGACCCAGGGCGCCGTCAGCCAGCAGATCAAGCGGCTGGAGGAGATCCTTGGCCAGATGTTGTTCGAGCGCGACCGCCGCGGCCTGAGACTGACGCGTTCCGGCGAGCGGCTGCTCGACAAGGGCCGGCGTCTCTTGCGGCTCAATGACGAGATCCTGGCGGAGATAAGCGGCAAGGCGGTCGCCGGCGGGGTGCGGATCGGCGTGCCCTACGATCTTGTCGGCACATTGCTGCAACCTGTTTTGAAAACCTACGCCGAAGCCTATCCGCAGGTGGAGATTTCGCTGGTCTGCGCCTCTTCGCCGGAACTCGCGGCGGCGCTGGCGGCGGGGACAATCGACCTTGCGGTCATCGAGGAGCGGGCCGGTCCGACGGCCGGCGAATGCCTGGTGGTCGACCGCCTGGTCTGGGTCGGCGCCAAAGGCGGCTCCGCGCGCCTGAAGCGGCCTTTGCCGATTTCCATGGTCGCGGATACCTGCGCCTTCCGTCCGGCGGTGCTGGCGGCGCTCGGCACGCATGGGCTCGATTGGCGCACCGTGTTCGAGAACGGCAACATCGACGCAACGACCGCAACGGTACGGTCGGACCTTGCGGTGACCACCTGGCTCGCCTCGACGGTTCCGGCCGACCTCGACATCCTGTCCGACGCCGACTTACCGGCGCTGCCGAATTTTTCCGTCAACCTGCACCTGCCGAAGCATGCGGTCACGCCGACGGCAGAGGCATTCGCCACTCATATCCGCGAGGGTCTGGCGCGGCATCGCCAGGCAGCGTGAGCGACACTTTTCGTTCCTCGCCCCCGCTTTGGGGGCGAGGAACCTTGGCGCTACTTCCAGTTCTTGCGCCGTTCGAGCTCGGCTTCGGAAGGCTGCTCTGTCGCAAAAGATCCGGTCTTGACGTCGCCGCCACGCTCATAGGTCGCCATGATGACACCCGTGCTGGTGGTTTGCGACTTGATGAGCTTGAAGGCGGCGGGCATCGCGTCATCGCCGAACAGGCGCTTTCCCTTGCCCAGCAACAGCGGGAAGATCATCAACCGGATCTCGTCGATCAGCCCATTGGCGAGCAGGGTCTGGATTAGATTGCCCGAACCCTGGATGAGCAGATCGGGTCCGTCTTCCTGCTTGAGCTGCCTGAGCCTGGCAACGACGTCTGGTCCAAGCGGCTGCGTGTTCTGCCAGGTCAGGCTATCCGGCCGATGCGTCGCGACATATTTGGTCGCCGGGTTGAAGGCATCTGCGATCGAATCTTTCTGATACGGCCAATACGCGGCGAAGATGTCATAGGTTCTGCGGCCGAGCAGCAGGGCGAAGGGCTTGGAGAACAATTCGTCCATTGCCTCCCCCGCCACCTCGTCAAAGTAATGGAAGGTCCAGCCGCCGAATTGAAAGCCGCCGACCGGGTCTTCTTCCGGGCCGCCCGGAGCCTGCATGACGCCGTCGAGGCTGACGAATGTGGCGGCGATGATCTTGCGCATCTGTCTTCTCCCTTTTCGTGATCCGCGCCGTCGCGGCCGGATTTCGGCCTAAGGACGGGCGACGAGCCTACGTTCCGACACAGGCTCCCGCAGATTTCTATCGTTCGCTGTCGGCGCGCATGGCGCGGGACGAGAACCAGACATCGCCGAACACGGCAGTGGCAGTGCGATCGGGCGCCTTGTCCTCACTCAGCCAGATCGAGCGCGTGCGGCTGGCGCGTTCGCGAGTTGGCACTCTTGCCTCCGGGCCGGCGAGGGAGGCGCCGACGCAAGGGATGAACCAGGAACCCATGAAGGGCCTGCAGGCGAAACCCGCCTGCATGCGGGTGACCAGCACGGCGAGGCCGATTCGCTGCGCCGGCCGCCAGGGGAAGATCAGCCGGCCGCCGGGCCTGAGCGCCCTCAGCCACGCAGGGGGCGGGGCAATGACGGCAGCATTGACATAGATGATGTCGGAGGGCGGCAGCGGGCCGGCGACAGCGTCGCCGGCAACGACCTCGACATTGCCATAGGCCGCGAGGTTCACCTTGGCTTGCGCGGCGAGATCCGCTTCGATCTCGAAGGCGGTGACGCTGCCGCCGGGCTCGACCAACCTTGCCAGCAGCGCGGTATAGTAGCCGGTACCGGCGCCGATATGGGTGACGGCTTCGCCGGGTTTCGGTTCGACCTTGCCGATCCACATGGCGTGCAGAACCGGTTCGCCGTTGTTGATGCCCTTGTCGGCATCGAGCACCACCAGCACGTTCTGGTAGATGTAGCCGGGATCGGCAGTCGGGGTTTTGAACGCCCCGTCGCCGGCAAAGACGGTCCAAGGTCCAGGGCCGAGAAAGGCCTCGCGCGGCACGGAGGCGAACGCCTCCTCGATGCGGGGATCGGCGGAGCGCGCATGCGCGGCCATCAGTTTGGCGTAGAATTTTCGGGCGTCGTCCGAAACGGTCATGCTTTCAGAAGATAGCGCGGCCGGCCGGGATGTCGCGGCTCGAACTCAGCCGGCAAAAGTGTCGAAGAGCAGCTTGAAGTTGAGCACCAGGATGATCGCCGCGACTACCCAGGCGAGTGCGGCGACGCCGCGCGAGATGGCGAAACTGCCCATCTTCTTGTTATCCGAGACGAACTGCACCAGCGGCACAACGGCGAAGGGCAACTGCATCGACAGGATGACCTGGCTGAAGACCAGGAGTTGGGCCGTTCCCTTTTCGCCGTAGAGCGCGGTGACGATCACGACGGGGACGATGGCAAGGCCGCGCGTCAGCAGGCGGCGCGCCCATTGCGGAATGCGCAGACGCAGGAAGCCTTCCATCACGATCTGGCCGGCGAGCGTCGCGGTGACCGTCGAGTTGAGCCCGGACGCGAGCAGCGCGACCGCGAACAGGATCGAGGCAATGCTCAAGCCCAACAGCGGCGACAGCAGTTCAAAAGCCTGACCGATCTCGGCGACATCCTGGTGCCCGGTGCCGTGGAAGGCCACTGCCGCGACGATCAGGATGGACGCGTTGACGAACAGCGCCAGGATCAGTGCGATGGTCGAGTCCGTAGTCGCCCACTTGATGGCATCGCGCTTGCCCGCATCGGTGCGCTCATAGGCGCGGGTCTGCACGATCGAGGAGTGCAGGTAGAGATTGTGCGGCATCACGGTGGCGCCGATGATGCCGATGGCGATGTAGAGCATCGTCGGGTTGGTGACGATCTCGGGCGACGGCACGAACATCGAATGCAGGATTGTGCCTGCGGGCGGGACGGCGACGAAGATCTGGATGGCGAAGCAGCCAAAGATGATGATCAGGAGCGCGACGACGAACGCCTCGAGATAACGGAAGCCCCTGTTCATGAGCAGCAGCACAAGGAAGGCGTCGAGCGCGGTGAGGACGGCGCCGCCGATCAGCGGGATGCCGAACAGGAGCTGCAGCGCAATCGCCGTGCCGATCACCTCGGCGAGGTCGCAGGCGATGATCGCCAGT
Source organism: Mesorhizobium sp. WSM3873 (assembly GCF_001672445.1). NCBI lineage: Bacteria > Pseudomonadati > Pseudomonadota > Alphaproteobacteria > Hyphomicrobiales > Phyllobacteriaceae > Mesorhizobium > Mesorhizobium sp. WSM3873. The sequence goes on from NZ_LYTM01000012.1 coordinate 235,752, forward strand.
TCGCAGGCGATCCAGAGCAGGAAATTTACCGGACGCGGATAATAGGCGCGGCAGGCCTGCGCGAGGTCGCGGCCGGTGGCGATGCCGAGGCGGGCGGCCAGCGCCTGCAACAGGATCGCCATCAGGTTCGACAGCATGATGATGAAAAGCAGCGTGTAGCCGAACTGGGCGCCGCCGGCGAGGTCTGTCGCCCAGTTGCCCGGGTCCATATAGCCGACCGAGACCATATAGCCGGGACCCATGAAGGCGAACAGGCGGCGGAACCAGAGACCGGTGTCGGGCACCCTGATCGAGGCATTGACCTCGCGCAGACTGGGCTGCTCAGTCTCATCGGAGCGGGCAAATTGCCACGAGGGACGGGACACTGCTTCTGACATCGGGGGGTCCGCTGGAAGGGTATCGAGGATCGCCACTATGTATGCTAAGGCTGAACATTATGCAACAGGCTATACTTCATTGTTCAAGCTCTTGTGATGCAGGCCGACAGGCGCCGCGTGCAGCAGCAAACGCCGGGTTGCGCCGACCCGGGAATGCAAATAAACGGCCAGAGCAGCTACGGTCCGTGCTATGAGTGCGGAGCCGATTCAGCCATGAAGGAGCGCGTATTGGCGCTGAGGAACAGACCAGTTCGACGCGAAAAGCCGCTTCCTGATGCCGAAATCCATTCGGAAGGGTTCAGGCAGACCCGCGAAGCGCGCCGCAGCGCGCTTGTCGAGGACTATGTCGAGCTGATCGCCGATCTGATCGAGGACGGAAACGAGGCCCGTCAGGTCGATATCGCGGCCAGGCTTGGCGTCGCGCAACCCACCGTGGCAAAAATGCTGACACGGCTCTGCGCCGATGGGCTGGTGTCCAGGAAACCCTATCGCGGGGTGTTTCTCACGGACGCCGGTCGCAAGGTGGCGCAGGAGAGCCGCATCCGTCACGAGACTGTCGAAGCCTTCCTGCGCTCGCTCGGTGTCAGCGCCGAGACGGCACGGATCGATGCCGAGGGCATCGAGCACCATGTCAGCGCCGAGACGCTGGATGCATTTCGCAGGGCGATGACGACACGCTGAGCCCCGCCAGCGTTAAACTTCCCGACCGACGAGTCGCTGGAACCGCCGAACGGTACGCACGTTGCTCCTGACGTTGCGCGATGATCGCGTGGAAGGGAGGAAGCGACGGGCGTTGAACAGGCACGGACCACGAAGGGCTAGCAAGCGGCCAACGGGTTGAGACAGGCGGCGGCTCGTGACGAGCGCAAAGACCGAGGCCGAAACCGGTCGAAACAAAAGCTCTGAATTCTCCTCCCATCTGGAGCCGGACGCGCGGTCTTTTGGTCAGCAAAAATGCTGTGACTCGGCGTGACCGTTGCGATAATTGTCTGAAGGGGGCGGTCTTAGGCCGGACCTTCCAGAACATCTGCATTGCGAGGAAGTTGCCATGCTTTGGAAAGGCCGCCGTCAGAGCGACAATATCGAGGACGAGCGCAGCGACAGCGGCGGCGGGTTCGGCGGTGGCGGTCCGCGGCAGTTCCGCGTTCCGATCGGGGGGCGAGCGGGCGGCGGCGGCAGCATCATCTTCGTCATTCTGGTGGTTCTCGCCGGATGGTATTTCGGCTTCGATCCATCGCAGATCCTGGGTGAAGGTGGTGGCCTTGTGCCGGGCGGCGGCGGCCAGATTACCGAAGACAGTAGTTCGCCGGACAGCGGCGCGCCCGCCTCGGACGAGATGAAACAGTTCGTGGCGACCGTGCTCGCCGAGACCGAGGACACATGGAGCGGTATCTTCAAGGCCAATGGCCTCACCTATGAGGACCCGAAACTGGTGCTGTTCAGCAGCCAGATCCGGTCGGCTTGCGGCTTTGCCTCTTCGGCGGCGGGACCTTTCTATTGCCCGGGCGATCACAAGGTCTATCTCGACATGACCTTCTTCCAGCAGCTCGACCAGCAGTTCGGCGCCTCGGGTGAATTCGCCCGCGCCTACGTGATCGCGCATGAGGTCGGCCATCACGTGCAGAACCTCACCGGCATCATGTCGAAATTCAACCAGATGCGGCAGGGCATGGGCGAGGCCGAGGCCAATCAGATGTCGGTCCGGGTCGAGCTTCAGGCAGACTGCTTCGCCGGTGTCTGGGCGCACTATACCGCGCAGAAGGGCATTCTGGAGCAGGGCGACATGGAAAGCGCGCTGAATGCCGCCAAGCAGATCGGCGACGACACGCTGCAGAAAAAAATGCAGGGCTATGTGGTTCCGGAAAGCTTCAATCACGGCACGTCGGCGCAGCGGCAGACCTGGCTGGCGCGCGGCTACAAGAGCGGCAAGCTTTCGGACTGCGATACATTCAATAATCCGGTCTGAACAGCGACGCAGGGCTGCGGCACCGCGGCGGGCTGCCGGGAACTGATGTCAGGATGAGGCAGTTGCGGTCGTTCGCTTATTGTTCCGGCCGGCTGTCTCGCCTATAAGACCCTCCCGTCCAAGGCGGCCGAGGAGCTTGTCACCATGATCGACCCCAAGACCGCCAAGCGGGGCCTTGCGCTCGTTTTCACGACGCTGCTGCTCGACGTCATCGGCTTCGGCATCATCATGCCGGTGCTGCCGGCCTATCTGCAGGAGCTGACCGGCGCCGGCGTAAGCGAGGCGGCTATCGAGGGCGGCTGGCTGTTCTTCGTCTATGCGGCGATGCAGTTCTTCTTCGCGCCTGTCATCGGCGGCTTAAGCGACCGTTTCGGGCGGCGGCCGATCCTGCTCGCCTCGGTGCTCACCTTCTCCATCGACAATCTGATCTGCGCCATCGCCTGGTCCTATCCGATGCTATTCATCGGACGCGTGCTCGCCGGCATTTCCGGCGCCAGCTATTCGACGACGTCGGCCTTCATCGCCGACATCTCGAACGACGAGAACAGGGCCAAGAATTTCGGCCTGCTCGGCATTGCCTTCGGCGTCGGCTTCGTCATCGGCCCGGTGCTCGGCGGACTGCTCGGCACATTCGGGCCGCGCGTGCCGTTCTACTTCGCCGCCGGGCTCGCCTTGGTGAACTTCCTCATCGCGATGTTCTTGCTGCCGGAGACATTGGACGAGCAGCATCGTCGCCGCTTCGAATGGAAACGCGCCAATCCGGTCGGCACGCTCATCCAGATGCGCAACTATCCCGGCATTGGCTGGATCGGGCTGGTCTTCTTCCTGATGACGCTCGGCCACATGATGTATCCGGCGGTCTGGTCCTTCGTTTCAAGCTACCGTTATGGCTGGAATGAGCAGCAGATCGGCTTCTCGCTCGGCGCCTTCGGCCTATGCGGCGCGATCGTCATGGCGACGGTGCTGCCGCGTGTCATCCCGAAGCTCGGCGAGTGGAGGACGGCGGCGATCGGCCTTACCTTCACCGCGCTCAGCGCCTTCGGCTACGCGTTTGCGACGCAGGGCTGGATGATCTACGCGGTGATCGTCGCCGGCTGCCTGGAAGCGCTCGCCGACCCGCCATTGAGGAGCCTTGCGGCCGCCAAGGTGCCGCCTTCGGCGCAAGGCGAATTGCAGGGCGCGATGACCTCGATCTTCTCGATCACCTCGATCATCACGCCGCTGCTTTATACGGCGATCTTTTCCTGGTTCACCGGCCCAAGCGCGCCGGTTGAGTTCGGCGGCGCGCCCTATGTGCTCGGCGCGGTTTTCCTCACATTGGCGGTGATCGTCTTCGTGACGAAGGTGGCCAAGCCGACACCGAAGGAGGTCGAGCGCATGCACGCGCAGGAAGCGGCGACCGACGCGGCCTGAGAACGACTAAGGCTCGATCCATTCTCCGGGGATATCGAGCGCCTTCGCCAGCATTGCGCTGGTCTGCTCAGACGGCTTACGGCGATTGGATTCGAGGTCCGATAGGAAACCCTGGCTGACACCGATCGCCGCAGCCAGTTCGGCTTGGGTGAGCTTTCGCCAGTTGCGCAGCGCCTTTAGTCGACTGGAGCCGCGCAAGACATCCATGGTCACGTCCGCCGGTAGCGTCCTTTCGGTTTTGAGGTCGGCTTTTCGCTCGTCATAGATGGCGACATCCGCAGCATCTTCGAGAGCCTCCTCGGCGGCATGCAGCAACGCCTCGTAATCCGCCTTGGGGATCACGACCAATTCCTCGCCGGTTGAGGTTTTGATGATTTGCGGGGCATTCATGACACTTGTCCCGTTATGACCTGCTGTAGGTTGTTGTCTCGCGTTTTCCTATGTAGATAGCTAGGATAGTAGCGCGATCCTCGTCGAATATAACTCGGTAGCGACCGATCCGCAGCCTGCAGCCATCTCTGCCAGCCAAGCGCTTTACATCTCCTCGACCGCTTATCGCGTAATCTACCAAGCCCTCGGATACTTGGTTCCGAACGTCAGCGGGTAGATTGTCGAGATCACGAGCCGCGGCCGCCGAGAGGATGATAGTCTTCACCGGATATCGCCGCTCTTATTTTTATGTCGGCGATATTATAGCTAACACACAGGGCGTGTCAACGTTCTGCCAGCGCTTCCTCGCCGCGCCGCTCGCGGATGAGATTGACGAAGCGGCGGAAGAGATAGTGCGAATCCTGCGGGCCGGGCGAGGCCTCGGGATGGTGCTGGACCGAGAACACCGGCCGGCCGGTCAGCGCGATGCCGCAATTCGAGCCGTCGAACAGCGAGACATGGGTTTCCTCGACGCCTTCGGGCAGCGAGTCGGCGTCGACGGCGAAGCCATGGTTCATCGAGACGATCTCGACCTTGCCGGTTGTGTGGTCCTTGACCGGATGGTTGGCGCCGTGATGGCCCTGATGCATCTTCTCGGTCTTGCCGCCGAGCGCCAGCGCCAGCATCTGGTGGCCGAGACAGATGCCGAACACCGGGAGATCGGTTTTCAGCAGGTTCTGGATGACCGGCACGGCATATTCGCCCGTCGCTTCCGGATCGCCGGGGCCATTGGACAGGAAGATGCCGTCCGGCTGTATGGCTAGGATCTCTTCCGCGCCGGTCTTGGCCGGCACGACGGTGACCTTGGCGCCGAGGCCCGCGAGCAGGCGCAGGATGTTTCGCTTGACGCCATAGTCGATGGCCACGACATGCAGCGACGGCTCGTCCTGCTCGCCGAAGCCTTTGTTCCAGGCCCAGGGCGTCTCGCGCCAGACCGAGGATTGACCCGAGGTGACCTCCTTGGCGAGGTCCAGCCCGATAAGGCCCGACCAGGCGGCGGCGCGCCGCTTCAGGTCGTCGAGGTCGAAAACGCCATCCGGTGCATGGGCGATGACGGCATTGGGCATGCCTTTCTCGCGGATCAGCACGGTGAGAGCGCGAGTGTCGATCCCCGAAAGCGCGACGATGCCGCGCCTCTTCAGCCATTGATCGAGATGCCCGGCTGCCCGGTAATTGGAGGGGTCGGTGACATTGGCCTTGAAGATCGCGCCGACGGCGCCCGCGCGGGCAGCCGGATGCAAATCCTCGATATCCTCGCTGTTGGTGCCGACATTGCCGATATGCGGGAAGGTGAAGGTGACGATCTGGCCGGCATAGGAGGGGTCGGTAAGGATCTCCTCGTACCCGGTCAGGGCGGTGTTGAAGCAGACTTCGGCGACCGCCGATCCGGTGGCGCCGAGGCCGCGGCCTTCGATCACCGTGCCGTCGGCGAGCACCAGAAGGGCGGTCGGCTTTTCGGTGGCCCAAGGGGCGGTCGTGGCCATGGCGGCACTCCTAGAGGCGGCTTCCGGATCATCCCGTTGCAGGGGACGATCCGCGCAGCAAACGACGCGCGGCGGCGAATTCGCGAGCCTGTGCGCAACCAAAGTTTCAGTTCATGCGAGGCTCAGTACATAGGGGATAGCGCCAAAGCGGTCAATGACGCTTCCTCCGAGCGGAATCGATTTGTTTAGCCGAGCAAAATCAACGGTTTGCGGCGATTTGCCTTGAGCGTCCGGCGAAGCTATTGTCCGCCGCGATCGAAGGAGAAGCATCATGCGCGAGAAAATCGCCGAATCCATGAAGAGCGCGATGAAGGCGCAGGACAAGCATCGGCTGCCGACGCTCAGGCTGATCCAGGCCGCCATCCACGACCGCGACATCGCCAATCGCGGCGCGGGCAAGCCGGCGGCGAGCGAGGAAGAGATCCTGCAGATCCTTTCCAAGATGGTGAAGCAGCGCGAAGAATCGGCCAAAGCCTTCGAGGACGGCAAGCGGCCGGAACTGGCGGCGCAGGAGCGCGGCGAGATGGAGATCATCCGCGAGTTCCTGCCGGCACAGCTCGACGATGCCGCGATCACGGCGGCGGCGCGCGAGGCGATCGCGGCGACGGGTGCCGCCAGCCAGAAGGACATGGGCAAGGTGATCGGCGCGCTGAAGCAGAAATATGCCGGCCAGATGGATTTCGCCAAGGCGAGCGCCATCATCAAGGGGCTGCTCCAGTAGAAGACCGGCTCAGTTCTTGCAGATCGGCACCGGCTGCGGCGGCGGTGCCGGATGGTCTTTCTTGTACTGCGCGATGATCGGCTCGAGGGTCTTCTTCGGCCAGAACTTCGGAGAGCCGATTTCCTTCAGGCAGGATGCGTTCCAATAGACGCCCGCAGCCGACAGCGCTTGGCCGGCGGCCTTTGCGCGCGCCACAGCGGCGATGTCGCGCGATTCAGGATAGATGTAGAGCGTGGTCGGGTTGTTCTTCACCAACGGGATGATCTGCTCGGCATCGGCCGGCGACCAGCTGGTGCAGCCATTGCTGCGGCCGCCGGCATAATTCACCAGCTTGCCGAACGGGACGAAGCCGTCATGGTCGGCGTAGGAGCTGTTCGGATCTTTCCGCAGGCACATGCCCCTGAGCAAGGCTGCCGGATGGCCGCCGATCACGCGCTGCCTGGCGTTCGCCGCTTCGCCTTCGCCATCGAACTGGATGAAGGTACGCATGAACACCGCGTTCTGCGCACCGACGCGATAATAGCCCTTGAAGGACGTCTTGGTCTCGGCGGTCATGTAGGCTCCGCCTGCCGTCAGCTCCGAGTCCATCGCGTTGCCGAAGTTTTTCGCGCAACGCCTGCCATTGGAGAAATCGGCAACGCCTTTGAGATTGCGACCGCCGCCATGGCCCGAAGAAACCGCTCGAAAGAGCTGCTTGGCCTCGCAGATGATATAGTAGCGTTGGCCAAGCACACTGTTGCCCAGGTCGCCGGGCCGCGTTGCATCCATGGCGAAGTAGCAGGGGTTGCTGACCGAACCTTCACTGACCTTCTTCTGGTAGAGGGCGCGCGCCCGCTCCAGCACGACCTGCGAGATCTGACCTTCGTTGTCGCCGACATGGCGCTGCAGCCAGTCCGGAATGTTCGATGGGCGCAACGCCGCGAACGAGCCGACCGATGCCGTCAGAGCGGCGAGGACGAAGAGGACGGCGGCACCAAGCGGAACAGATATCAACCGCACCGGATTAATCCCCCTCGAACTGGTATCGCTTGTGGTGAATCACCTGCGCCAATCATAAGAGCATAGCGCCGATGGGCGAAACACTTCTTGTGTCTAGTGCGATCTGCCGAAGCTGGCGCATCTGCGATTTTCGACAGGCAAGAAGTTGGCTACTATCTGATTCCGGCGCGCCCACGCCTCCTCCCTCCGTTGGGAAAGCATTGTTCATGCAGGGCATTCGATCGCTAAACCGACTGTTCGAGCATCGGCATAAGGAGGGATTGCGAAGACTGCTCGCAATAGGAGGTTTTTTGATGCGGCTTTCCGCACCCGTCTATCATCTGAAGCGCCAGGCGAGGTTGCTGTCGCGCAAGGAAAATGTTCCCCTTCATGAGGCGCTTGACCGCATGGCCTTCAAGGAAGGCTTTGGCAGCTGGAGCCTGCTTGCGGCGAAAGCCGCCGAGGCCGCACCCGCCGGGAGGCTGCTGGCGCAACTGATACCCGGCGACATGGTCCTCGTTGCGGCCCGGCCGGGTCAGGGCAAGACGCTGATGAGCCTCGAACTCGCCGTGGCGGCCATGAAGCAGGGCAGTCGCGCCGTATTCTTCACCCTGGAATACATGCATGCCGATATCCTCGACCGGTTCCGCGACATCGGCGTCGACCCTGCCGTTTTCGACCATCTGTTCGAGTTCGACAATTCCGACGCCATCAGCGCCGCCTACATCATCGAGGCGTTGGGGTCGGCGCCGCGCGGCACGCTGGCGGTGATCGACTATCTGCAACTGCTCGACCAGAAGCGCGAAGATCCCGAGCTCATGGTCCAGATACGCGCCTTGAGATCATTTGCCCGGGAACGCGGGCTGGTGCTGGTCTTCATCTCCCAGGTCGACCGGTCATACGATGCGTCCAGGAAGCCTTTTCCCGACCTTGACGATGTCCGGCTGCCGAACCCACTCGATTTATCGCTCTTCGACAAGATGTGCTTCCTCAACAAGGGCGAAATCCGCTTTCAGTCAGCTTGAGGGCGATCCTGACCGGGGCTATGCCTGCCGATCTCGCAAAGGACACGGCTTCATGGTCGAACTCGTCAAACCAGCGCTCGAGCATCTGCCATCCTACAAGGCGGCGCTGGAGCGCGGCTGGTCGCCGGACAATGTGCGGCTGCTGGAGGCTACGCGCGAGCAGCTCGAGGCCATTGAAGAAGATCCGGTGGCATTTCTCGCCGACCTGGACGACCCCGAGGCGAAAGGGTCGCCGATCGCGCTGCCGGACGGCACGACAGTGCCGCGTCTGCCGGGCTTCCGGCGCTGGATCTGGGACGGCGAGGCCGCCGGCTCGATCGGGCTTCGCTGGCAGAAGGGCACGTCGGCGCTGCCGCCGCACGTGCTCGGCCACATCGGCTATGCCGTGATGCCATGGAAGAAGGGACGCGGCTATGCCACCGAAGCGCTGCGGCTGATGCTTCACGAGGCAAGGGCGGTCGGTCTCGACTATGTCGAGATCACCACGGATCTCGACAATCTTGCATCCCAGAAGGTGGTGCTCGCCAATGGCGGCATTCTCGTCGGGCGGTTCGCCAAAGTCGCCGCCTATGGTGGCGCGGAGAGCCTCAAGTACCGGATCGACCTTTAGGTCTCAAGGCAAGCGAGCTTGAGAACCTTATTCGCCGGGCCTGGCCAGTCTTCCTTCTGCGGCCTTGTAGTAGAACTGGCTCGCGACAAGCCAGCCTTTCAGCGGCCTGAGCGGCGGAATGCAGGTCGCAAGGATGATCGGCAACGAAACGAAGGCGTGGAACCACATGGATGGCTCGAACGTCACCTGCGCCCAGACGGCGAACAGGACGGAGGGCACGCAGGCAAAGCAGATGACGAAGAAGGCGGGTCCGTCGGCCGGATCGGCAAAAGAATAGTTGAGCCCGCAGACTTCGCATTTCGGCGCCAGCTTCAGAAATCCGTCGAACAGCCGGCCCTCTCCGCAACGCGGGCATCGCCCGCGGATGCCGACCCGCCAGGGTTCGAGGTGGGGATAGTGCGCGTCGTGCATGGTCATCACTCCAGGACCTCGCATGCATTCGATCGGCCTTGAGGTCACGCATACATACTAATATGATTATTGTATGCATACAATGCGACAAAATGTATGGATACCGGTGGCATGAACAGTGAAGGGGACCTCAGCTGGCTTTCTCCCTTGGCGGAAGACTCACGACCGCTCTATCTCAAGATCGTCGAGGCGCTTGCGGCTGCCCGCTCGATCGGGCGGCTGCAACCGGGGGACAGGCTGCCGCCGCAGCGAGAGCTTGCCCGCTTCCTTGGCGTGGATCTGACCACGGTCACCCGGGCGTTCACCGAAGCCCGCCGCAGGAACCTGATCGATGCAACGACCGGTCGCGGCACCTTCGTCACCCCCGGCGAGCCGGAAGAGCCGATCCTCGATCTGAGCATGAACATTCCGCCGGCGCCTTCGGGCCTCAGCCTGCCGGCATTGATCCGGAGTGGCATCGAGGGACTGCTCAAACGTTCCAGCGCCGAAGCACTGCTTTCCTACCATCCCGGCCCGGGTTCTCCCGCCGAACGCGCCGCTGGCTCGTTTTGGCTTGCCACAGCCGGCGACAGGTTGCCTGTCGAGCGCGTTGCTGTTGGTTCGGGGGCGCAGGCGCTGCTCGCCGCCGTCCTTCTGTCGCAAACCCGCGAGGGCGATACGATCCTCACGGACGCGCTGACCTATCCCGGCCTGATCGAGCTGGCGCAGGCCACGGGGCGAAAGCTGGCTGGGGGGGGCCGCGACGATGACGGCATGCGCCCCGACTATCTGGAGGAAGCGGCGCGACGATACGGCGCCCGCGCTCTCTATCTCAACGCGACACTTCACAATCCGACCACGCTCACCATGCCGGCGGGCCGGCGCCGGGACCTGGTTCGGATGGCGGGCAGGCTTGGCCTGGTGATCGTCGAGGACGATCCCTACAGTCCACTGCAGACCACTTCACCGCCAGCCTTCCTCAGCCTGGCGCCGGAGCGGACATTCCATGTGGCTACATTGGCGAAATGCATCTCGCCATTTCTGCGCACGGCGTTCCTGGCGGCGCCTGACGTGAAATCCGTCGAGCGGATCGCGGCGACAATCCGGGGCACCACCATGATGGCGCCGCCGCTGATGACGGGGCTCGCCTGCGAGTGGGTGCGAAGCGGCCTGGCCGGCGAGATCACCGCCGCGGTGCGTGCCGAAGCAGAGGCCAGGCAGACGATCGCGCGCAAGATCCTGCCGGCCGGTTTCGCCTCGACGGAATCAAGCCTGCATCTTTGGTATCCGCTGGATGCGCGATTGCGTTCATCGGATATCGCCGAGATCGCACGCCGTCGCGGATTGGCCCTCAGCCCGGCGGAAGAGTTCTCCGTCGTGCCCAGTGCCGCTGATGGCTTGCGGCTGGCGTTGGGTGCCGCATCCAGCCACGAAAGGCTGGAGGAGGGGCTTCACAGTTTGGTGTCGATCCTGTCGGGCGGCTCTGGCTCCTTGCGTCCTCACGTCTGAGGCGGCAGAGCGGCACGCCAAGGCTCTATTCCGCCGCAGCCGGCAACGGCGGCGTCGCCCGGCTGCGCCATTCCCAAGCCTGCGAGGCAAGCGCGACCGCCAGGGCCACCAGCATGGCAAGCGCGCCGGCGACCGGCAGGCTGCGATAGCCAAGACCGGCATTGAGCATCGCAGCGCCCAGCGAGGCAGCGAGCGCGATGCCGACATTGAAGCCCGAGGGAATCAGCGACGAGGCAAGGTTCGAGGCGTCTGCCGTCCAGGCCAGGATCCGGGTCTGGATCGGCGCGCCGATGGCGAAGTTGAGGCCGCCCCATATGACGATCGCGACGATCATCGGCACCGGGTAGGGACTGACCGCATAGATGACGCCAAGCATTACCGCCTGCAGGAAAAGCATGGCGATCAACGACGGCATCAGCTTCCAGTCGGCAAGCTTGCCGCCCAAGAGAACGCCGATCGTCGCGCCGACGCCGTTGAGCAGCAGCACAAACGGGATCAGGCTTTCGTGGAGGCCGGTGACTTCGAGCAGCGTCGGCGTGATGTAGGTGAAGAGGCCGAACTGGCCGATCATCAACATCAGCATCAGGATGAGCGAGGTCCAGACCTGCTGGCGCCCCAACACGCGCACCTCGCGCGCGAGGCCGGCGGGCCGGTTGGCGGCGCCTGCCGTGCGGGGCAGCAGCGCAAGCATGGCAACGATCGCGACGACGCCCAGCGCGCACATCACCCAGAAGGTCGCCCGCCAGCCCCAGAGACCGCCGATCGCGGTGCCGGCCGGAACGCCGATAACGTTGGAGACGGTCAATCCAGAGAGGATGACCGCGACCGCCCGGCCGCGCTGGTCCTCGCGCACCAGGCCGACCGCGACCACCATGGCGACGCCGAAATAGCAGCCATGCGCCACTGCAGTGGCAATGCGCAGGAGAAGCATCGAGGTGAAATCGGGCGCCAGCGCGCAAGCGGCCTGGCCAAGAGTGAAGGCAATGGTCAGGGCGATGAGCAGCGACTTTCGCGAGACCCTGCTGGTTGCGAGCGCCAGGAGCGGACCACCAACGGCGATGCCGCAGGCATAGCCGGAGACGAGATAGCCGGCGGTGGGCACGGAAACACTCAGACCCTGCGCTACCTCCGGCAGCACGCCGGCGATGACGAATTCAGTCGTGCCGAAAGCGAAGGCGGCAATGAACAGGGCAATGAGGGGCAGCATGGCGCGGACAGCGATCCTGAATGAGCTGGCCTCAAATCACGGATGGACGCTACGGGCAATGCAGAAATTGTCGATGCCGCTTTAGGTTTTCTTGACCGGGTTGGGCAGTGGTCTCGACTGGCCCTCTTCGTGCCGTACGGGCGCTCAGTCGGAGCCGTCATCACGCTCACCGTCACCTAGCCGACGGATGCGAGGATTGAACGAAGGCTAATTGTGTGCGGGCCGGTCGGTCGATGCTAGCTCGCCTTCAGCGATGCTAGCTCGCCTTCAGCCGCGAGCCGCCGAGCAGCCCGCGCTCCTCCAGCACCGGGTAGGCCATGGAGGCGAGCAGCGAATTGATCTGCTTGAGGTCGCGGATGGTGTCGAGATGGATCGAACTGGTCTCGACGCTTTTCGCGGTCCCGTCGCGCAGCCGCACGAAGTGGCTGGCGCTGGTCTCTTTCTCGCGCTCGCGCAGCAGGTCCTTCTCGAGCACCAACTGGCGGGCGGTTTCCGGGTCGCGCGAGACCAGCACGTTGAAGGCAAGCCGCGCATTGGCCAGAACCGAGGCATGGAAAGCGCAAAGCTCGCGCCAGCCCTCGGGCGTGAATTCCAGCCCGCGCTCCAGCTTCTTCCTGACATGCACAAGCATGTTGCGCACGATGATGTCGCCGACCTGCTCCAGCTTAACGCACGCGCCGATCAGTTCCTGGCAGCGCAGCGCCTCGTCCTCGCTCAGGGGGTTCTTGGTGACCTTGGCCAGATAGAGCTTGATCGCGGCGTGCTTCTGGTCGACCCGGTCGTCGAGCGCGGCCAGCGCCTTGATCTTGCCGGCGTCGGCGCTCCCATAGAGCTCGATGATCCGCTTCAGCATGATCTCGACCGTCTCGCAGACCCGGACCACCTCGCGCGTGGCGTTGGCCAAGGCCTGGCTTGGCGTGTCGAGCGCGCTCTCGTTCAGCGCGGACAATTCGACCACGTCGAGCGCTGCCGCCGGTTCGGGCTTAGTACCGAGCGCCACGATCTTCTGCGAAGCGCGATAGACGAGGCCGGCGAGCGGCAGCCCGGCAAGCAGGATGATCACGTTGAACAGGATATGGGCGTTGACGATCTGGCCGGAGGCCGTCGCGCCGAGAAAGGAGAAGTGCGGCCTGAAAATCATGAACAGGATCAGCATCACGAGCGAGCCAAGCCCGCGCATCAGAAGATTGCCGATCGGAACGATGCGGACTTCCGCCGCTGCCGAGCGGGTGAGCATCGGCGCGATGATCGAGGAACCGAGATTGACGCCCAGGATCAGGACGACGCCGAGCTCCGGAGTGATCAAACCCCGGCCGGCGAGCGTGGCCATGAGCAGGACCGCCGCGATGCTCGACTGGAACAGCCAGGTGATCAGTGCCGCCAGCAGGTAGGAGCTGATCGCATCGCCGGAGAAGTAGTCGATGATGACCGGCATGAGCTGGCTGTCGCGCAACGGCTCGGAAGCTTGGCCGATCATCTCCAGCGACAGGATCAGAAGGCCGATGCCGACAAGGATGCGGCCGGTCTGACGCCAATCGCGGCGCTCGGTGGCCATGAACATGATGGTTCCTGCGACCAGGCACAACGGCACCACGAGCGACAGATCAAAGGTAAGAAGCTTCGCGACCAAGGCCGAGCCGATCTCGGCGCCGCGCACGGCAAGCTGCCCGGCGGCGCCCGACACGATGCCGGCGCCGGCGAAGGAGCCGACCAGCAGCGTGACGGCGGTTGAACTCTGCAGCGCGATCGCGAGGCCACAGCCGGCCAGCACCGCCATCAGCGGCTTGCGCATGGTGGCGCGCAGCCTGTGACGCAGCACATCGCCATAGGCGCGCTCGACACCGGTTTTTACCATGCGGGTGGCGAACAGCATCAGCGCCACTGCGCCGGCAAGGTGCAGAAGGACAACGGATCCGCTCATGCCGAGCCTCGCAACGAGGCGGCCAGGAAGCGGAAAAAGGTGCGAATCGCAAGCATTTCGAAGGTCGAGACTAAAGCAGTTTACATTAGCCGGATAATAAATTTTACCCGATTCGGCCGACATTCGGCACACGACGGCCTGTGTCGGAAATGGATAGAAGGTGCTTTGGTTGCAGATCGCGGTCGGACAGGCGGCAAATGTCGCGTCGACGCGAAGCCTGGGCTTGAACCGGTTTCTGTAAATTGGTGAAGCTGCTTGCGTAACCAACGGAATTCATTACGGAATTGTAACCAGGGTGTTCAGTTTCGGTTCATGCCAGCCGGAATATCTCCCTGCCTATCGACAACCAAGGAGCACTGACCATGAAGCGTCTCATACTTTCCACCGTGACCGCCGCGATGCTGACCGCTTCGGCCTTTTCGGGCCAGGCGGCGCCGCTCGTTCAGCCGAGCGAGACGCAATCGACCTACACACAGGTCGACTGGCAGAAGCCGGGCCGGCATGTCGAGAAGCGCGTCGTGAAGAAGAAGGTCGTGGTGAAGCGCAGCCATTGGCGCAATGGGCAGAAGTATTCCAGCTGGAAGCGCCATCAGGCGGTTCGCGACTGGCACCGTTATGGGCTGCGCCGTCCCGGCCCCGGCCAGGAGTGGATTCGCGTCGGCAACGACTACCTTTTGGTCAGCATCGTGTCCGGTATCATCTTCGGCGCGATCGCCGCGCACTGAGCGGGGAATGGTCCGAAAGACGGGAAGGCGGCCGCGCGGCCGCCTTCTTTTTGTCTGTGAAAAGCGGGTACGATCGGGCTTATCGAGTCGTCGCGCCCAAGCGGCTTGATTATATGGAGGGTAAACGAGCCTTTCCCGATGCGCTTTCCACCCGCCTTCCTCGACGAGATACGCGACCGCGTGCCGATTTCTTCGGTGATCGGTCAACGCGTTTCCTGGGATAGGAAGAAGTCCAACGCATCGCGCGGCGATTATTGGGCGTGCTGCCCGTTTCACGGCGAAAAGAGCCCGTCGTTCCACTGCGAGGACAAGAAGGGGCGCTATCACTGTTTCGGCTGTTCGGTCTCGGGTGATCATTTCAAGTTCCTGACCGAGCTCGACGGCATGAGCTTTCCCGAAGCGGTCGAAAGGATCGCAGAGATGGCCGGCGTGCCGGTGCCGGTGCGCGACGCCCAAGAAGAAAAGCGCGAGAAGGAACGCGCCAGCCTGACCGACGTCATGGAGATGGCGACGGTCTTCTTCCAGGAGCGCCTGCAGGGACCGGAAGGCGCCAAGGCCCGCGCCTATCTGCGCGACCGCGGTCTGACGCCGGCGACGCAGCAGTCCTTCCGGCTCGGCTATGCGCCGGACAGCCGCAACGCGCTCAAGGAATACCTCGCCGCCAAGGGGGTGCCGAAGGCCGATATCGAAGCCTGCGGACTGGTCCGGCATGGCGACGACATCCCGGTCTCCTATGACTGGTTCCGCGACCGCATCATGTTCCCGATCCCGGATTCGCGCGGCAGGATCATCGCCTTCGGCGGTCGGGCGCTGGCGCCGGACGCTTTGGCGAAATACATGAACTCGCCGGAGACCGAGCTCTTCCACAAGGGCAACGTGCTCTACAATTTCGCCCGCGCCCGCAAAGCGGTGGCCAAGGGCGGCACGGTGATCGCCGTCGAAGGCTATATGGACGTGATCGCGCTGGCACAGGCCGGCTTCGAGAATGCCGTGGCGCCTCTCGGTACGGCGCTTACCGAAAACCAGCTCGAGCTTTTGTGGCGCATGGCCGGCGAGCCGGTGCTTTGCTTCGACGGCGACCAGGCCGGGCTGAAGGCCGCCTGGCGCGCCGCCGACCTCGCCCTGCCGGCGATCCAGCCCGGGCGCTCGGCACGCTTCGCGCTGCTGCCCGAAGGCAAGGACCCCGACGATCTGGTCAAAGCGGATGGGCCGGACGCGTTCCGCGCGGTGCTTTCGGAAGCGCGGCCGCTCGCCGATCTTCTGTGGATGCGCGAGACGGCCGGCGGCGTGTTCGATACGCCGGAGCGGCGGGCGGAGCTCGAGAAGACGCTGCGCGAGCTTACCGGCCGCATCCGCGACGAAAGCCTGCGCTACCACTATCAGCAGGAGATGCGCGAGCGCGTCCTAAGCTTCTTCGGCTCGCAGCGCGGCGCGCGGCAAGGCCTACACGGGGGACGCCAGGACGGCCGGCCAGGCGAGCGCGGCAGAGGTTCGGCGCCAGGCGGGGCGTTTGGCCGGAGCGCTGCGGGCGCGCGCACCGCCATCACCGAAAGCCTCGGCCGCTCGGCGCTGGTCAAGCGCACGGGCGAGGCCATGTCGGTACGCGAGGCGACGATCATCGTGGCGCTGGTCAACCATCCGCCGCTGATCGACGAGAATTTCGCGCATGTCGAATTCCTCGATCTTGCCAATTCGGATCTCAGGCGGCTGCATGCAGCCATCCTCGACGCGATGGCGCATGACGCGGCCGACGACCGCGACGCAGTCATCGCCACCATCGAGCGCGCCGGATGCGGCGACATCTGGGAACGCGCGGTGGCGCTGATCAAGCGGGCGCGGCAGTGGCCGGCGCTCGAAACCGCGGGACTTGACGATGCCCGGGACGCCTTCAACCAAGCGCTGCACTTGCAGCGCAGCGCGCGCACCTTACATAGGGAGCTGAAACAGGCGCAGGTGGCGCTCGATGCAGACCCGTCGGACGAAAACTTCCGGCATCTCGTCGAGATTCAAGCGCAATTCAACGATGTACAGGCAACGGAAGCGCTGATCGAAGGGTTCGGCGTTTCGTCGGGCAGGGCTGGGCGCGCTTAGGCCCAGGTCGGCCCGAAATGAAGTGGAAATGCTCAAGGCGCGTCGATTCGACGCCTCTAAGTCGGGCAATTGATTCGCTTTTTTCATGCGAATCATGCCAGAGGCGCTTGACCTTCTGGCAGATTGGCGGAATCAGGACGATTCGAAACGTTAACCGTGCCCGGCGTCGGTGGGAAATTTTGAGCGATGTAAGGTTCTGGCGACTGGACAGGCAAAAGGCCTGCCACAGATACCAGGGTTAATCTGGACTTAATGCATGTCGCCCAAAAGTGGAACCGGTTTTGGGGCAACGACAGGCAGCAAACAAAAGAGATGATGCGGTCAGTGGCCCGGTAAGAAGCGTTCTGGGGCGAGCGCATCCGGTTTGACCGGTCCGGCAGCTTACGCGGCTTCGATATTCGGCCGCTTGGAGACGACAAAGAATGGCGACAAAGGAAAAGGAAGAGGTCGAGACCGAACGTGAAGGCGCCACAGATGGCCCGCTGCTCGACCTTTCCGATGATGCTGTCAAGAAGATGATCAAGGCCGCCAAGAAGCGCGGCTATGTGACCATGGACGAACTGAACTCGGTGCTGCCCTCGGAGGAAGTGACATCCGAGCAGATCGAGGACACGATGGCCATGCTGTCCGACATGGGCATCAACGTCGTCGAGGACGACGAGCAGGGCGAGGAGGCGGAAGGCGGCGACGCGGGCGCCGACTCCGAGGAAGACGCTAACGAGCTTGCCGAGCAGACCGGCACCGCCGTTGCCACCACGACCACCAAGAAAGAGCCGACCGACCGCACCGACGATCCGGTGCGCATGTATCTGCGCGAGATGGGCTCGGTCGAGCTCCTGTCGCGCGAGGGCGAAATCGCGATCGCCAAGCGCATCGAGGCCGGCCGCGAGACGATGATCGCGGGCCTATGCGAGAGCCCGCTCACCTTCCAGGCGATCATCATCTGGCGCGACGAGCTAAACGAATCGAAGATCCTGCTGCGCGAGATCATCGACCTCGAGGCGACCTATGCCGGCCCCGAGGCCAAGCAGGCGCCGGTCGTCGAACGCGTCGAGGAAGCGCCCAAGGCCGAAGAGAAGCCGCGCGGCCGCTCGGCGGCGCGCGAGGAAGAAGACGACATCACCAATGTCGGCGGCGACACGCGCGGGCTGGAAGAAGAGGAAGACGACGAGGACGAGGCAAGCCTGTCGCTGGCCGCGATGGAAGCGGAATTGCGCCCGCAGGTGATGGAGACGCTCGACGTCATCGCCGATACTTACAAGAAGCTTCGCAAGCTGCAGGACCAGCAGGTCGAGAACCGGCTGGCGGCTGCCGGCACGCTTTCGCCCAGCCAGGATCGCCGGCTGAAGGAGCTCAAGGAGCAGCTCATCAAGGCGGTGAAGTCGCTGTCGCTCAATACCGCGCGCATCGAGGCGCTGGTCGAGCAGCTCTACGACATCAACAAGCGCCTGGTGCAGAACGAGGGCAAGCTGCTTCGGCTCGCCGAAAGCTACGGCGTGCGCCGCGAGGAGTTCCTCAAGGAGTATCAGGGCTCGGAGCTCGATCCGAACTGGACCCGCTCGATCGCGAATCTCACCTCGCGCGGCTGGAAGGAGTTCACCAAGAACGAGAAGGACGCGATCAAGGAGCTGCGCGCCGAGATCCAGAACCTCGCCACCGAGACGGCGATCTCGATCTTGGAATTCCGCAGGATCGTCAACCAGGTGCAGAAGGGCGAGCGCGAGGCCGCGATCGCCAAGAAGGAAATGGTGGAAGCGAACCTTCGGCTCGTCATCTCCATCGCCAAGAAGTATACCAATCGCGGCCTGCAGTTCCTGGACCTGATCCAGGAAGGCAATATCGGCCTGATGAAGGCGGTCGACAAATTCGAGTACCGCCGCGGCTACAAGTTCTCGACCTACGCGACATGGTGGATCCGGCAGGCGATCACCCGCTCGATCGCCGATCAGGCGCGCACCATCCGCATTCCGGTGCACATGATCGAGACGATCAACAAGATCGTCCGTACCTCGCGCCAGATGCTGCATGAGATCGGCCGCGAGCCGACGCCGGAAGAGCTGGCAGAGAAGCTCGCAATGCCGCTCGAAAAAGTGCGCAAGGTGCTGAAGATCGCCAAGGAGCCGATCTCGCTCGAAACCCCGGTCGGCGACGAGGAGGATTCGCATCTCGGCGACTTCATCGAGGACAAGATGGCGATCCTGCCGATCGACGCGGCGATCCAAGCCAATCTGCGCGAGACGACCACGCGCGTGCTGGCTTCGCTCACCCCGCGCGAGGAGCGTGTTCTGCGCATGCGCTTCGGCATCGGCATGAACACCGACCACACGCTGGAAGAGGTCGGCCAGCAGTTCTCGGTGACACGCGAGCGTATCCGTCAGATCGAGGCCAAGGCGCTGCGCAAGCTCAAGCACCCGAGCCGCTCGCGGAAGCTGAGAAGCTTCCTGGACAGCTGAGCGGAAACGCAACATATGAAAAAGGGCGCCTCGGCGTCCTTTTTCATTTCCTGTCATTTGTTATGACGCCTTGCCGGGCTTGCTCAACAGGAGGATAATTTCAGGGTCGGATGCATTTGTGGGCGACAAGCCGGATGCCCGCCCCGGACGCCGGTCGCAACTGCCAGGCGTCGCGCTCCGTGGCTCCCGGTGGGAGGTGTGCCATGACAACCTACATCGTGCTTATCAACTGGACCGAATTGGGCGCCAAGAACGTGCGGGAGTCGCCGAAGCGGCTCGATGCCGCCAAGAAGCTGCTCGGTGAAATGGGCGGATCGTTCAAGGCATTCTATCTGACCATGGGCGAATGCGACATGGTCGCCATTGTCGAAGCGCCGGACGATGCCGTGCTTGCCCGTTTCGCGCTGATGTTGTCGTCCGGCGGCAATGTCAGGACGCGGACGATGAAGGCGTTTCCGGAATTCGCCTACCGCGAGATCATCAGTTCGCTGGGGTAGAACGCCGGAAACAGCCCGGCTCGATGCTGTTGCGGTGCCGCGCTCGGTCGCCGATAGTCGCGCGATGCCTGAACCGTTGCTGACTGTCTGGTACAACACACGCTGCCCGGTCTGCGATGCCGGCATCAACCGCCAGAAACGGCGGCTGATTGAAGCGGTCAAATCCGGCCGCGTCGAATTCCGCGATATCAATCTCGAACCGAAAGCGCTTTTAGCCTTCGGCGCCTCGCTCGAGGATGTCCGCCGTCGGCTGCATGCGACCGATGCCGAGGGCAAGCTGCTGGTCGGTGCCGATGTGGCCATCGCGGTCTGGCGGCTCACGCCTGGCGAGGGATGGCTGGCCACCCTGTTCGGCAATCCGGCCGTGCTGCGGCTGACGCGCTTTGTCTATGATCGCTTGGCCGATCTTCTCTACGCCTGGAACCGCCGCACAGGCCGCTGGTAGCCGGTTTTCGCAGCGCGTGGCGTCGCATTTCGGACGCCTGGCGGTTCGCTTGGCGTCAACGAAGATACATCGTAAGATATATCTTGACTTAACGGCCGCCGCCTACTTAAGATATATCGTAAGATAGAACTCAAGGAGCGATCCATGCACAAGCATAGTCCCTTCGGGTACAACCATTTCGGTCAGCGCATGTTCATGCACATGGCCGGTCGTTTCGGCGGTCGCGGCGGCGGCTTTGGTCCCTTCGGGCAGGGCATGCGGGGCGGCGGCCGCGGCGGTCCGGGCGACATGTTCCGCGCCGGCCGCATGCTGGCCGACGGCGATCTCAAGCTGATCACGCTGTCGCTTCTGGCCGAGGCGCCGCGGCACGGCTACGACATCATCAAGGCGCTGGAGGAACGCACCAGCGGCATCTACAGCCCGAGCCCGGGCGTGGTCTATCCGACGCTGACCTTTCTCGAAGAGGCCGGCTATGCCGTCTCGTCAAGCGAAGGCAACAAGAAGGTGTTCTCGATCACCGAGGCGGGCAGGGCGCATCTCGAGCAAAATCGCGAGATGATCGATCACGTGCTCGACCATCTCGAGCGGTTCGGCCGCAAGATGGCCAAGGCTCGCGACTGGTTCGGCTGGAACGACGAGGGCGAGGACG
The DNA here is from genome assembly GCF_001672445.1 of Mesorhizobium sp. WSM3873. Taxonomy (NCBI): domain Bacteria; kingdom Pseudomonadati; phylum Pseudomonadota; class Alphaproteobacteria; order Hyphomicrobiales; family Phyllobacteriaceae; genus Mesorhizobium; species Mesorhizobium sp. WSM3873. The sequence continues at coordinate 256,642 of NZ_LYTM01000012.1, forward strand.
GCGGCCGGCGCGGCCGTCACGAAAAGCGCGACCGGTTCCGCGCACTGCGCCACCGCCTACGCGCCGCACTCAGCGATATTGTCGATGCGCCGGAGGACAAGCAGGCCGAGGCGATCAGCATTCTGGAAGACGCCGCCGCAGCGCTCGAGGCCCTCTCACGTCGATGAGCCGCCCCGGCACTGAAGGAGCTATTGCTGGCTCTCAAAGCGGGATGACTTCCAAAAGTCATCCCGTTTATCTTTGTGAGCATGCTCTTCCCGAAACCGCTGCACAGTTTTCGGGATCATGCTGTAGTGAAAATCGTCCTGCGGCACGCTATGTGATGCAGGACGATTTGCCGTTGGAGGATGCGCTATGTCTTTTCTGAAACGTCTTTTCGGCGGCGGCGGTGGTGAGGCGACGGACACCGGAGCCGCGAAGCCGGCAAAGCAGGTCGAGCACAAGGGATTCCTGATCAGCGCCACGCCCTACAAGGCGGACGGCCAGTACCAGACCTGCGGCATCGTCTCCAAGGAGGTGGACGGCGTGATGAAGGAGCACCGCTTCATCCGCGCCGACCGTTTCGCCGGGCTGGACGATGCGGTCGACATCTCGATCAAGAAGGGCATCCAGCTCGTCGACGAGCAGGGCGAGCGGATGTTCGGATAGGCGTTGCCGCGGGGTCCGTTTTTGTCGGGATCAGAACGCGACTTTGTCGCCGCCCTTCAGCTGCAGGATGTGCCGCGCCTCGTCGGGCGTGGCGATCGAGGCGCCGAAGCCCTCGATGATCTGGCGGACCTTCGTTACTTGTTCGGCGCTCGAGCGGGCAAGCTTGCCCTTGCCGATCCATAACGAGTCCTCCAGGCCAACCCGCACATTGCCGCCCAGCGCGATCGCCTGCGTGGCGATCGGCAGTTGGTGGCGGCCGGCGCCCAGCACCGACCAGTGATATTCGTTGCCGAACAGCCGATCGGCCGTGCGCTTCATATGGGCGACGTCCTCCGGATGCGTGCCGATTCCGCCGAGGATGCCGAACACGCTCTGGACGAAGAACGGTGCCTTCACCAGCCCGCGCTCGACGAAATGCGCCAGGGTATAGAGATGGCCGATGTCGTAGCACTCGATCTCGAAGCGCGTGCCGTTGTCGGCGCAGGTGCGCAATATGTGCTCGATATCGCCGAAAGTGTTGCGGAAGATCCGGTCGCGCGACGATTCGAGATAGGGCCGCTCCCACTCATGCTCGAACGTCTTGAAGCGCTCCAGCATCGGAAACAGCGCGAAGTTCATCGAGCCCATGTTGAGCGAGGCGACCTCGGGCGCGAAGACTTTCGCGGGCCTGACGCGTTCCTCCACGCTCATCGTCGCCGCACCACCGGTGGTGATGTTGACGACGCAGTTGGAGCGCTGCTTGATGACCTGCAGGAAAGGGGCGAACGCCTCGGTCGACTGGTCGGGGCGTCCGTCGACCGGATTGCGGGCATGAAGGTGGACGATCGCGGCACCCGCCTCGGCCGCCTCGATAGCGGCGGTCGCGATCTCCTCGGCCGTCACCGGCAAGTGCGGCGACATTGACGGCGTGTGGATCGAGCCTGTGACCGCGCAGGTGATGATGATCTTGTTCTGGCTTGCCACTTTTTGATGCCCTGATCTGATCTCTTCGCTATTCGGCCGCGCCCTGTTCGACCGCGCCTTGTTCGACCGCGCCCTGTTCGACCGCTTGGGTGATGCCGGCAATGAACCGCTTCGACGGCACGACATAGAACAGGGTACTCGGCAGCGCCGCCAGTGTCAGCCCGGTGAACAGCTAGTCGGCGGTGAATCCGACGAACACCGTCAGGCCCTGGGGCAGTTTCCTCAAATTGTCGAAGGTGATCAGCACCAGCGGGAAGAAACAGTCGTTCCAGATCGGGACGGCTTGACGAACATGCAAGAAAGGCAGGCGCCAATCGGCGCCCGCCTTGTCATTCTCAGGGTATCTTCATTCTCAAGGCAATGATTACGCGGCCACGGCGATCCCGTCCGCGTTAGCAGCCGCGGCAGCGATCGCATCCACCTTGGCGGTCGCCTTGGCAAGCGCGGCGGTAACCGCGTCGGCGCCCATGCCGACGCCTTCGACGCGGATCACTTCGACGTCCGTCATGCCCAGGAAGGCAAGCACGCCGCGCAGGTAGGGGATGGCGTGATCCATCTGCACCGCGGCACCCTCGGAATAGATGCCGCCCGAAGCAAGCACGATATAGACCTTCTTGCCGGCGACCAGGCCCTTCGGGCCATTCTCACCATAAGCAAAAGTCCTGCCCGAGCGTGCGACGTGGTCGATCCACGACTTCAACGTCGAGGAAATGTTGAAGTTGATGAAACCGGTGGCGAGGATAATCGTGTCAGCCGCGAACAGCTCGTCGAGCACCGCATCGGATACGCCGACCACCTCGGCCTGACGCGGGCTGCGTGCCTCGGCCGGGGTGTAGATGCCGGTGGCATAGTCAGGATCGATATGCGGCAGCGGATCGGCGACCAAGTCGCGCACGACAAGTGTGTTGGACGGATCGGCGGCGACCAGCTTCTGAGCAAGATCGGTGGCGACGCGGGTCGAGTGCGAGGCGGCGCCGCGCGGGCTGGAGGTAACAAGCAGTATGGACATGGCGGTGTCCCCTTTGGGTTGGATTGACTTTCCCGTCCAATATGGGGTTGCCGCTCTATCCGGAAAACTGGTATTATTTGCATAGTATCCATCGAGAATGTGGATTGATCATGCAGCCAAATCCGACGCTCGACCAATTGCAGATCCTGGTGGCGGTGGCCGACACCGGCAGCTTCTCGGCCGCGGGGCGCAAGCTAAACAGGGCGCAGTCGGTGGTGAGCTACGGCATCGCGAACCTGGAAGCGCAACTGGGCCTGAAACTGTTCGAGCGCGAAGGCCTGCGCGAGCCCCAACTGACCGATGTCGGAAAGGCCATGCTGGAGGACGCGCGGCGCATGATCGGCGTGCTGCAGCGCATCCGCTCGCGCGCCGACGGCTATAGGCAAGGGCTGGAGGCGGAAGTGAGCCTGTCGGTCGACGTGGCGCTGCCTTCGCCGGCGCTCGTGCGGGTGCTCAAGGCTTTCGAGGCCCAGTTCCCGGCGGTGATGCTGCGCCTCTATATCGGTTCGCTCGGCCTGATCGTCGATCAGGTCGTCAACGGCCAGTCGGACCTCGGCTTTGGCGGCCTGCAAGGCGATGCGGACGTCAATCTGCTGCGCATCGGCTTCATCTCGCTGGTGCCGGCTGCCGCACCCGACCACCCGCTGGCGAAACTGCCGAAGCCAATTGCGATCGAAGATCTGCGCGACCACATCCAGCTTGTCGTTTCCGACCAGTCGGAGCGGACGCGGGGCCGCGACTATGGCGTGTTTGCCTATCGCACCTGGCGGCTGACGGACGTGCGCACCAAGCACGCCCTGATGCGTGAGGGTCTCGGCTGGGGCGGGCTGCCGCGCTGGCTGATTGCCGACGACATCGCCAGCGGGCGGCTGGTCGAGCTCGATCTCGAGCCTTATCGCGAGGTGCGTGCGCCGATGTACGCGATGCACCGCAACGACCGGAGCCCCAAGCCGGCGGCGTCGTGGCTCATCGACGAGTTCAAGCGGCAGCTCGGCTGCTTCAACGAGCTGGAACCGGGCGTTTGGACGGAGGAGGAGCCGGAGACAAGCCGTCCATGAGCGCGATCAGCACGGCGCGATAATCCTCGACCGATGCGCCGGCCTCGATGGCCAAAGCCGCACGATCGAAGGCGGCGGCCAGCAGGGCGGTCAGCGCCTCGGCCGGCAGCTTGACCATCGAGCGCGCGCGCATGGCTGCGACCAGGCCTTCGCGCAGCGAGCGGTTGCCGTGGCGGTTGTCGATCTCGTCCATCGCCGCGCGGCCAAGCACGGCCGGTCCATCGAGCAGCAAAAGCCGCGTGCGGCCGGGCGCGCGCATCGCCGCGAGATAGGCGTCGGAGCCGGCGATCAAGGCATCGCGGGCCGAGAGCGAGGCGGGCGAGGCGCGGTCGATCTCCGCTGCGACGGTCGCTGCCTCCTGATCGACGACCGCGGCGAACAACGCCTGCTTGTCGGCAAAATGATGATAGAGCGCCCCACGCGTCACGCCGGCGGCGGCCACGATCTCCGGCGTTCCGGTCTCCGCATAGGATTTTTCCGTGAACAATTTGCGCGCCGCGCGGATCAGATCGGCGCGCGTCGCCTCGGTGCGGTCGCGGTTGGAGCGGCGTCCAGACTCTTGTTGCATACATACAGCCTGTATGTTATTTGCATTTACATACAGACTGTATGTCGGGTGACAGGAGAAAGAAAGATGAAGACGACCAGCTATTATCCGGTGCTGATGACCGGCGACGTCGCCGCCACGGCCGCCTTTTATATCGAGCATTTCCGCTTCAAGGCGCTGTTCGACAGCGACTGGTACGTCCATCTTCAGTCGGCCGAGGATCGCCGCGTCAATCTCGGCATCGTCGACGGGGACCATGAGACAATCCCTGAGGAGGGTCGGGGACGCACGTCCGGCCTGCTGATTAATTTCGAGGTCCGCGATCCCGACGCCGTCTATAAGCGCATCGTCGCCGCAGGCCTGCCGATCCTGCGCACCTTGCGCGACGAGCCCTTCGGCCAGCGCCATTTCATCACCAAGGATCCCAACGGCGTACTGATCGACGTGATCAAGCCTATTGCGCCGAGCGAAGAATTCCTGGCGCAATACGCCAATGGCGCGGCCGGGAGCTAGGCCAGTCAGCGGGTCTCAGTTCGTCCGCGCCACCGGCGTCACGGCGACCTGGCTGACGCCGGTGCGGCGCACGACGGTGCAGAGCGTCTCGCGACCGATACGTTCGGCGTCGAGCATGCGCACGAGATCATCGACGCCGGTGACCGGTCGGCCGTCGATAGCGGCGATGATGTCGCCTTCCTTCAGGCCAGCCCTCGCGGCGGGGCTGTTCTTCTCGACACTGCGCAGGCGCACGGCCGTGTTGGTCGTGACCTGTGACAGAAGTGCGGCACGGCGCGGCAGGTTGGTCGTATCGGCAGAGACGCCGATGAAGGCGCGGCGCACGCGGCCGAAGCGGATGATCTCGGAAATGACGAAATTGGCGGTGTTGGAGGCGACCGCGAAGGCAATGCCTTGCGCGCCGTGGATCATGGCGGTGTTGACACCGACGACTTCGCCAGCCGACGACACCAGCGGTCCGCCGGAATTGCCGGGGTTGAGCGCGGCGTCCGTCTGAATGACGTCGTCGATCAGCCTGCCGGTCGAGGCGCGCATCGAGCGGCCGAGCGCCGAGACGACGCCGGCGGTGACGGTCCATTCGAAGCCGAGCGGATTGCCGATGGCGATCGCGATCTGGCCGCGCCTGAGGCGCTTGGAATCGCCGAGCGGGGCGACGTCGGCAAAGCTGCCGTCGGCGCGCACCAGCGCGATGTCGGTGTCGGGGTCGCGGCCAAGCACGCGCCCCTCGCGCGAAGCGCCATCCGGCATCGTGACCCTAACGTCGCGGGCGTCGCCGACGACGTGGAAATTGGTGACGACCAGCCCGTCCTGAGCGATCACGAAGCCCGAGCCATGGCCGCCGGCACCAATGCGCTCGATGCGGCAGACGGCCGGTCCGATTCGATCGACGGCGTCGGCGACCGTCGCCGAGTAGGCGTCGAGCAAGGCGCCATCGGATTGGAGTTTTTCGGCGGCGAAGGCCATGGGTGGGGCTCCCGTGTGATCTGGCGCAAACGATGCCTATATGTGCGGAGCGGCAGCAATTGCCGCGACCTGACCACATGGCCAGTCAGGCACTCGACTAGCCGTCAGGCGAGTATCCGCGGCGGCGACATAGAGCGATATCTGGGTCACAGAGCCCAGGAGATCATCGATATGAGCAACTTCAACCTCAGTGCCTTTTCCGATGCCGTTGCCGATATCGCGGCGGCCGCCGCGCCGGCGCTGGCAAGCTTCGCTACGCATCACCACCGCACCGCGAGCGCCTTCCACTGGCGCGACGGCTTCTTTGTTACCGCGGAGGAAGCGGTCGAAGCCGGAGAGGAGATCGAGCTGACGCTGGCCTCGGGCGAAACTGTGAAGGCCGAGCTTGCCGGCCGCGATCCTTCGACGGGCGTTGCCCTGCTGAAGCCGGCTTCCGCCGCCGGTCTGCCGCAACTGGCTGAGGCCGCTGCCGTGCGCCCAGGCAATGTGGCGATCGCCGTCGGCAATAGCGAAGGGGCAGCACTCGCGGTCTTTGGCACGGTCGGCGAGGTCGGGCCCGCCTGGCGCTCGATGCGCGGCGGCGCGATCGACCGGCGCATCAATCTGGCCATCAACGCCGGCGGCCGCTTCGAGGGCGGTCCGGTGCTCGATGCCAAAGGCGGCCTGATCGGCATGCTTTTGTTCGGGCCGCGCCGGCGGGCGCTGGTCATGCCTTACGAGACGATGGAGCGGGCGGTCGCGACGCTGCGCCAGAAGGGACATGTCGCGCGCGGCTATCTCGGTGCCGGGCTGCACCCGATCCGCAACAGCGACACCCACGGCGCCATGGTGATGAGCCTCGACGACAGCGGCCCGGCGAAAGCCGCCGGCCTGCATGTCGGCGACATCATCGTCGCCTGGAATGGCGAGGCCGTGCATGGGCCGCGCGAGCTGATCCGCAAGCTCGGGCCGGACAGCGCCGGCACGAGCGTGACGCTCGGTATCTTGAGTGGCGGCGCTGAGCGCGATGTTTCGATCACCATCGGCGAAAAGCCGTTGAGCTGAGAGGGCCGATGGCAAGCAGCGCGATACAAACGATTGCTCGACCGGAGCCGGCAAGCAACCGGCTGACGGTGCTGATCGCGCTCGGCGACGCGGCCCGCGCCGAGCAACTGGTCGATGCGCTTGCGGCGAGCGAGGACCTGCTGCCGATCCTCGCCGGGAGCGGCATGGGTCAAACGGCGGATGTCGCCTTGGTCGATGAGGCTGCTTCGGAAAGCCGGGCCGTGAGCCCGGCAACGCCATGTGTGCTGCTGTCGCGCCGCGCCGGCCATGAAAGGCCGGGCGGCAATGTGTTTGCGACGCTGCCGGCGTCCGCCGACGGCCTGCTGATTGCCGCCGCCTTGCGCTTGGCGGCGACCGGCTATCGCATCGGCCGCGCAGGACCGTCAGATCTTGGTGCACATGGCGAGTTCCACGCGGGGGTGTCCGAGGACGAGACGCCCGACGACAACCAGCCCCGCGCGGCGTTGTCGCCGCGCGAGGCTGAAGTGCTCGCACTGCTGGCGGAAGGCGCGCCCAACAAGGTGATCGCCCGTCGGCTCAACATCTCCGTCCACACGGCGAAATTCCACGTCGCCGCGATCCTGATCAAGCTCGGCGCCGCCAACCGCACCGATGCGATCGCCATCGCCATGCGGCAAGGGCTGGTGCTGGTCTAGACCCTTTCAGCACGACGCTGCGTAACCTCGGTCCGGTGCCTTTGGCCTTGCGCCACGGCTGCCCGCCGCGCAAGTTGCCTCCCTGTTGCAGAGGGAGCCGAGACATGTCGCTCAAGGGAAAGACGCTGTTCATCTCGGGCGGATCGCGCGGGATTGGGTTGGCGATCGCGCTGCGCGCGGCGCGCGACGGCGCCAATGTGACGATTGCGGCCAAAACCGCCGAGCCGCATCCGAAGCTGCCGGGCACGATCTACAGCGCGGCCGAAGAGATCGAGCAGGCCGGCGGCAAGGCGCTGCCGGTGCTTTGCGACATCCGCGACGAGGCTCAGGTCGGCGAGGCGGTGGCAAAGACCGTCGAGCGGTTCGGCGGCATCGACATCTGCGTCAACAATGCCAGCGCCATCCAGCTTACCGGCACGCTGGAGACCGACATGAGGCGCTACGATCTGATGCACCAGATCAACACGCGCGGCACGTTCCTGGTGTCCAAAATGTGCATTCCACACCTGAAGTTGGCAAACAATCCTCACATCCTGAATCTGGCGCCGCCGCTCGACATGAAGGCCAAGTGGTTCAAGAACCACGTCGCCTACACGATGGCCAAGTTCGGCATGTCCATGTGCACGCTCGGCATGAGCGCCGAGTTCGCCAAAGACGGCATCGCCGTCAATTCGTTGTGGCCGATCTCGACCATCGACACGGCCGCCGTGCGCAATCTCCTGGGTGGCGCCACGGTGGCTGCGATGAGCCGCTCGCCCGACATCATGGCCGATGCCGCGTGCGCGATCTTCCTGCGGCCGGCGCGCGAGGCGACCGGCAATTTCTACATCGACGAAGAGGTGCTGCGGGCAGAGGGCGTCACGGACTTTTCGGCCTATGCGCCAGGCGCGGCTGATCAGCTTGCCGGCGATTTTTTCGTGCCTGACGAAGTGTTCGCCAACTCGCCGACGAAGGTCAGAAGGATCTACTGAAAGCCCGCGGCCGCCTCATTCCGCGACGCCCTTCCTGCCTTTCGACGGATTCGACGCGAGTTTGAGACGCTTCCTGAGATGTTCCGGGGCGGTTTCGCCCTGATCTACGCAATTCCGAAAACCGCTGCGCATTCTCCTGGAATTGCTCTGTGGGGTTCCGCCGTATTTCCGGCAGGTGGACTTATTTTCAAGATAAAGCCCCGCCGGAGAGGGGCGCCGGCGGGGCTCATGTGTCCCGCTGGAGTCGGGACAGGGCAGGGAACGCCCTGACTGGAATCTGGGTGCCGCAATGCGGCGATTCAATGAGCACGGCGGGATGAGCGGGACAATTATTCTTGAATTTCAAGAGAAAGGGCCCGTCCGGGTCCGGACGGGCCCAATCTTGTCGCGCTGATTCCGAAAATCGGCTCAGGACCTTGAAGTCATTGCTCGTTGCTCGCCACAGGCGCCACCAGCGAGGTGATGCGGCGGATGGCAACACGACGGTTCTCGCGGTTCGGGCTAGACGTATTCACCTTGAGATATTCCTCGCCATAGCCCTGTGTCGTGAGGTTCTCGGCCGGGACGCCGAAAGCGTTGGTCAACGCTTCGGCGACCGCCTCGGCACGCCGATCCGACAGTGCGAGGTTCGCGTCAGGCGTACCGACGGCGTCGGTGTGGCCCTCGATCAGGAAGGTCTCGGCCGGGTTCTTCTTGAGAAGTTTGTCCATGGCGGTGGCCACGCCTTCGAGCTTCTGCACTTCGGTGTCGGAAAGAGTCGCCGAGCCGAAATCGAAGTTGAGCGTGTCGAGGTCGATACGACGGGCGATGTCGCGCACGCGGGCCGAGCGCTTGACCTCGTCGATCGAGTAGAGACGCTGCACCCTCTCCACCGGCGGCTGCTCGAGGAAGGTGTAATACTCGTCCGGATCCTCGACTTCTTCCGAATCCAGGATGTAGTCCCGACGCGATATGTCGAGACGCATCGGCGGCAGGTCGTCGCCTGGATCGCGCCAGTCGTCGACATCCTGGTAATAGCGCTCGTCGACATAGCTCAGCACATATTCGCGCCCGTCAGGCGTGATGCGCGAACGCTGGACGATGTCGCCATTGCGGTTGCGGATGGTGACGATCTTGACGCCATTCTCGCGCTCCACGGTCTCGCGGGTGCGGCCGCGCGGCAGATCCTCGTAATAGACATCCCTGGCGCCACGGGTGATGCGAGGAGCCTCGTTGCTTTCCACGAAAGTCTGGTTGTTGAACTGGAGGATCACGCGGTCGCCGAACTGCTTCACCACATCCGCGCCCTGGGGCCGGCGGCGCTCGCGGACCACCTGCTCGGGCGTAAGCTCGATCCGCTTGCCCTTTTCCTCGGTGACCGGAACAAGCTTCTCAGGCTTGATCGCCTGCTGGGCCGCCTTGTCGTCGGTGGGCGGCGGTCCCTGATCGACCGCGGCAGGCCGCTGCTCGGCCTGATTGCCGCCCTGCTGTCCAGCCTGGTTGCCGCCTTGCTCGACACCGGCCTGTCCGTTCTCGTTCTGGCCGGCCGGCTGGCGGCCCTTGCGCTTGCGAACGACATCCTTCTGGCTGTCGAGAATGGGAGCCTCGTTCGCGTTGGCAGGGGCTTCGCCCTGTGCGGCGCCAGCGTTCGCGCCGCCTTCAGCCGGCTGCTCACCGGTAGCGGGCTGGGTGGTTGCCTGGCCTTCGCTGGAGGGCTGCTTGGTCGAAGGTTGCTCTCCCGTCACCGCCTGACCGGTGCCGGGCTGCTCGCCGACCGTCTTTCTACGCTTGGTCTTGTCCAGAGGCTGTTCGCCTTCTGCCGGTGCTGCTTGCTGCTTGTTCTGCATCGGCTCGGCCTGCTGCGCTTCGCCGGCAGGGGCTTCGGTCTTCGGCGCCTGCTCGGCCGGGGCGGTCTCGGTTTGCTGCTGATCCCGCTTCTTCCTGCGCAGCTTGTCCTGCGGCGTGTTGTCGTTGGCCGGCGCCGCCTGTTCGGCAGGCTGCTCGGCCGGTGCGGTCTCGGTTTGCTGCTGCTGGCGCTTCTTCCTGAGCGGCTGCTGTTCGTCGCTCGCCGGCGCCGCCTGTTCGGCGGGCTGCTCTGCCGGCGCCGTTTCGGTTTGCTGCTGCTGGCGCTTCTTCCTGCGCGGCTGCTGTTCGTCGCTCGCCGGCGCGGCCTGTTCGGCCGGCTGCTCGGCCGGAGCGGTTTCGGTCTGCTGCTGGCGCTTCTTCTTGCGCGGTTGCTGCTCGTCGGTCGCAGCCGGTCCGCCCTGATCGGCAGGGGCTGCCTCAATCTGCTGCTGTTGATCGCGTTTCTTGCGCGGTTTGAGCTGTTGCTCCGCCGGGGCCGCCTCTTCCGCCTGGCCGGACTGCTGCTGGTCCTGCCGCTTCCGGCGCGGCTTCTGCTCGGGCTCGGCGGACTGTTCGGCCGGCGCCGATTCCGTCTGCTGCTCGCGCTTCTTTTTCCTCGGCTGCTCGGCTTGCCCCTGCTGGCCTTGCGCACATTCCTCAGCCGATTGGCCTTCGGCGCAGTTCGACTGCGCTAGGATAAACGGCGTCCCCCGCGAAGGGCCGAGATCGGCCTGCAGCGGATACGCGCCCAACGGCGCGGATGCCATTAGCAGGCCGATTGCCGTACCTGCCAGAATCCGTGGTTGGCGTTTCATATCGATTTTCTCCTACTGGGGTCCCATCCCTGCCCAAACTTTCAACAGCATCAATTGGTTCCGCCGGGCATTGTTATCAGCCAAGGATGCCCGGCCGGCCTTTTGAAGGCAATTTCGTGTTTTTCTAATGTTGATACTGGGTCACTGTGACAGCAGTGCTTGACCGACAGGTCCCGGAGGGCCAAATCCAGCCGCATGAATGCGCCATTTTGGAAAACCAAGACGCTCGAGGCCATGACGCCGGCCGAATGGGAATCACTCTGTGACGGCTGCGGCAAATGCTGCCTGTCCAAGCTCGAGGACGAGGATACCGGCGAAATCTATTGGACGAGCGTCGGCTGCCGGCTGTTCGACGCCGAAAAATGCCTTTGCTCGGATTATGCCAACCGGCTGGCGCGCGTGCCTGATTGCGTCGGGCTCACACCGCAGAATGTGCGCACCATCACCTGGCTGCCCAAGACCTGCGCCTACCGGCTCATCGCCGAGGGACACGACCTCTATTGGTGGCACAAGCTGGTTTCGGGAAGCGCCGAGACCGTGCATGAGGCCGGGATTTCGATCCGCGGCCGGGTGAAGGCCAAGGAAACGGATCTCGCCGAGCCGGACGACTATTTTGATTATGTGCTTGATGACGAACCCTGACGGGTCCGCATCTTGATGACGATGACGAACCCTGACGGGTTCGCATCTGAACCTCGAGGGAACTGGGGCCGCGGTGACGCGTTCCCCGCGTCAGATTTGGAAGTGCATTCGGGTGAGGGGTTTTGCCTTTCTTCCACATGAACCGGACATGAACGGCCGGTTCGCACAAAGTTCAGACACAAAAGGGCATTTTGTAATCATTGGTTCGCCAATCCATCCGTTCAAGGGCGAGAGGCCCACAACAAGGAGAGAGACAATGTTCAACCAGATCAAGACGGCAGCCCTTTCGGCCCTTGTCGGGCTTTGCACGCTCGGCGCCATCCCGGCGGCGCATGCGGACAGCCTCTATCTCGGCTTCGGCAACAATCACGATCCGCGCTTCGGCGTCTACACCGGCGATGATGGCTATTACCGCCGCGATCGCGACTGGCGCCGCCGCGGCTGCTCGCCGGACCGCGCGCTCGACAAGGCCGAGCGTATGGGCCTGCACCGCGTTCGCATCGTCGACATCAGCCGGCGAACGGTGAAGGTGGCCGGCCGTCAGTATGGCGACCGCGTGGTGGTGGTCTTCGCCAACGAGCGTGGCTGCCCGATCATCTATCGCTGAGGCTTTTCTGGAGCCTGCGAGGACCGGCTTGGCATGATCCTCTGCAGGACCAGCTGACCTTCTGCGAGGTCGGGAGCAGGATGACTCTCGCCGACGTCACCTGTGAGTGGAGCCCCTTCGGCCAGTGCTGAAGCGCGGCTCAGATAAACCCCGGAGGATTGTCCTCCGGGGTTTAGTTTTGTCCGATTAGCAGAAGCGGGCGGGCTATTTCAGCTCGAACGTGACGGTCACCTGGACGGTGTAGGAATTCTCGCCGGCCTGCACCGGCACGGCGGCGCGGGCGGCATCGAAAGCCTTGGCGTTCAGCGGCATCGGCGCCGGCGCGACGTTCTGGTCGGTGATCTCGATCACCTTGCCAAGGTTGACGCCGGCGGCCGCGGCGAGCGTCTTGGCCTTGGCGAGCGCGTCGGCCACCGCCTTCTTGCGCGCCTCGGTGATGGTGGCCTTCGGATCATCGTTGGTGAAGGCGATGCCGCCGCCCTGGTTGACCCCGAGCGACACCGCCTTGTCGAGGATGTCGCCGGTCTTGTCGACGTCGCGCACGCGCACCGACAGTGTGTTCGTCACCTGGTAGGCAACGAGCTCGGCTTCCTGGCTGCCGTCCGCCTTGTTGGTGTAATTGTAGCGCGGATTGATCTGGATGCCGGCTGTCTGCAGGTCGCGATCGGCAATGCCGGCCGATTTCATCGCCGCGATCACGGCCGCCATGGCATCATTGTTGGCATCGAGCGCGGCGCGCGCGGTCTTTGCCTCACGCATGACGCTGAGCGTCAGGATCGCCATGTCAGGCGCGACAGTCGCTTCGCCTTCGCCCGAGACGACAATGCGCGGAGGCGGCTGGGTGTCGGCGGCGCCTGCCAGCGCCGGAAACGCGATCGCGGCAGCGAGCGCGACAGGCAAAAGATATCTGGTCATGAAAACTCCTCGAAATCTGCGATCCGGTATCCCGCCACCTCTGCCCGGCTCGAAAAAGCATCGATTCCGGGGGTTGCGGGCAGTCCGGACCAGTTCACGCGCCTGATGGGCGCGCACGCCGCTGTACGAAGCGAATATGAGCTGATTTTGGCATTTGCCGCCAGCGCTTTCGAAAGCCTTGTGCCGGGCGGCGAAAAACACTAAGCCAGCCCGCGTGGGGCCTGTAGCTCAATGGTTAGAGCCGGCGGCTCATAACCGCTTGGTTGGGGGTTCGAGTCCCTCCGGGCCCACCATTACCTTTGATTTTGTTAATGAAAATTGAGCGAGGCCAGAACTTCCGGGCCTGTTGACGGGCTGGGCAAAAGGCGACCCCGCGTTTGCTCCCGTCAAGTTGGAGGCGCAGCACCATCGAGCGACTAACCACCATTGCCCGGACGACACAAGCCTACACTGCCGCTGCATGCCCATGCTGGAGGCCAAACTCGGGCCGCCACTTGTGACCGTTCGCTTCCGGCCGCTGCTCCAGATTGTTGGGGCGGCATCTTATGAAGTGAGGTGAATAGCAGACGCTAGCCTTGATGCCATTGACCTCCAAGGTTTGTTAGATCGCCGGCTCGGACCTGGAGGGCATGCGCCTCTGACCTCCTGGGAATCGGTCAAGATGCGCATTGCGCTCGCCCGTTCAACGTCATCGCGCCCCACGAAGGAGTTCAAGAACATAGGCCTTGGCGCCCCGTACCGCCGCCTCCAACGACAGACCTTGAGCTAACGATGCGGCGATGGCGCTGGACAGCACGCAGCCGGTGCCACGCATCCCCGCATGGACGCGAGGCGCTTCGACCCGAACGGCGCGACGGTCCGGCTGCATGAGAAGGTCATTCGCGTGATCTCCGTGCGCGTGCCCGCCCTTGACGAGCACGGCGGTCCGCACCGTCGCCGACAGGTCCTCGCCTTGAACGCAAGCGCCTTCTTCGTCCGTCGCAGGTTCTGATCCCACCAACCTTGCGAGCTCAATCAGGTTGGGGGTCACGAGCCGGCAGAGCGGCATCAGATCACGGCGCAACACGTCGACGGCATCGTCCTCCAGCAACACGCGTCCCGAGGTCGAGGCAAGCACAGGGTCGAGGACCACCGGCACCTTCGGATGGGCCGCCAGGACAGAGCCGACCGCCTCAATGGCTGCCGCCGTCCCCAGCATGCCGATCTTGACGGCTGCGACCGGATTGGCAGCAAAGGCAGCGCACATTTGGGCGACGATAAGCTGCGGCGGCATCTGCTCGATGTGTTCGACGGCCGAGTGCGTCTGGACGGTCACGGCCGTGACGGCGAGGCAACTGCGCAGCCCAAAGGCGGATACGGTCTCGACGTCTCGGGCTGTTCCGGCGCCGCCACTTGAATCGCAGCCGGCGACGATCAGCACATGCGGCGTCAACGCCATTGGGCTGTCGCCGCCAGCCATTCAGCCGTCCGCGCCTCGGGGTGCGTGTTGCGGGTGATGTCGGTGACGACCGCCGCACTTTGGGCGCCGTGCGCGAAGACACCGGCTACGCGCTCGACGGTGAGCCCGCCGATGGCCACAAGCGGAAGTTCGCCGACGCGCTGCTTCCAGGCGGCAATGCGGTCCAGCCCCTGCGGATCCCATTTCATCGCCTTGAGAATGGTCGGGTAGATCGGTCCGAGCGCGACATAGTCCGGCTCGGCTTGGAGCGCGGTTTCGAGTTCGGCGCCGTCGTGAGTGCTGAGGCCCAGCCTCACGCCCGCCCTGCGGATCGCCTTCACATCAGCCTCCGCCAGATCTTCCTGGCCGAGGTGAACGAAATCGCAATCTTCCTCGATCGCAAGGCGCCAGTAGTCGTTGACGATGAACTGGCAGCCGTGGCGGTCACAGACTGCCTTCGAGGCGCGAATTTCTCGGCGCAGCGAAGCTTCGTCCTGGTCCTTAGTGCGCAGCTGCACCAGCTTCACGCCGAGCGGCACCAGACGTTCGATCCAAGCGGCGGAATCGACGATCAGGTAAAACGGATCGAGCTTCATGAGAATGCTGCCATGCCGATGACGGGGGTGGAGGGAACGGCCATGTCGCGCGGCTCGAGCAGGCCGGCGCAATAGGCGTCCCGGCCGGCCTCGACCGCCTTGCCGAAGGCCGCGGCCATGGCGGCGGGATCGCCTGCCCTGGCGACGGCCGTGTTGAGCAACACCGCGTCGTAGCCGAACTCCATCACGGCCGCGGCATGCGAGGGCCGGCCGATGCCGGCATCGACGATCAGCGGAATGCCGGGGAAGTGGCCGCGCAGGCTTCGCAGCGCATCGGGGTTCTGCGGCCCGCGGGCGGAGCCGATCGGCGCGCACCAGGGCATCAAGAGCCTGCAGCCGGCGTCGAGCAGGCGCTCGGCAACCATGAGGTCGTCGGTCGTATAGGGAAACACGTCGAAGCCTTCGGAGGCAAGGATCCTTGCGGCTTCGACCAATCCGAAGACGTCGGGCTGCAGCGTATCGTGGTTGCCGATCACTTCCAGCTTGATCCAGTCGGTGCCGAACACCTCGCGCGCCATCCGCGCCGTGGTGACCGCTTCCACCACCGAGTGGCAGCCGGCGGTGTTGGGCAGCACGCGAACGCCGAGCGACTGGACCAGCGACCAGAACTGGCCGCCGGCTTTGCCGCCCGATGTTTCGCGGCGGAGCGACACCGTGACGATCTCCGTGCCGGACGCTTTCACCGCCTCCGCCATGACGGCAGGCGAGGGGTAAAGCGCGGTGCCCAGCAGAAGGCGGGACGCGAGTTTCTGTCCATAGAACTCGAGCATGGATCAGCCTCCTTTCATCGGTGAGAGGATTTCGATGCGGTCGCCATCGGCGAGCCGGCAGCGGTCGCGCTCCCCGGCTGGCACGACGTCACCGTTCAGCGCGGTGGCGAGCCAGCTGCCCTGGAAGTCAAGTTCGCGGAGCAGCGCGGCAAGCGTTTCGGCCGCGACTTCATGGGCTTGGCCGTTAACGGTGAGCTTCAAGGGCAAACTCCTTTGCTCCAGGATTTCCCAGGATGAGGTCGGCTGCCTGCCGCGCCATGGCCGGCGCGAGCAGGAAGCCGTGGCGGTAGAGGCCGTTGATGCGAATATTCCTCCCGTCGCGCTCGACGCGAGGCAAGTTGTCGACGAATGCGGGACGCACGCCAACACCGGTTTCGACCAGCTCGGCTTCGCCGAAGGCCGGATGCAGCGCATAGGCGGCGCCGAGCAGCTCCATGGTCGAGCGCGCGGTGATCGGGCCTTCGGCATCGCACTCGATCATCGTCGCGCCGACCATGAACAGGTTTTCCGCGCGGGGCACGACATAGACGGAGACGCGCGGATGCAGCAACCGCACCGGGCGGGCCAGCGAGATCTCGTGCGTTCGCAGGATCAGCATCTCGCCGCGCACGCCGCGCAGTTCCGGTCGCCTGTCACCGCTGCCGGTGCAGTCCACCTCGATATCCTGAGATGCCGGCGCCGAGTTGCGGCCGAACTCGACGCGCGCGCCCATCCCGCGCAGCTTGTCGCGCAGGGAAAGCAGAGCCGTCCGTGGGTCGAGATGCGCTTCCTCAGCGAAGTACAGCCCACGGCCGAACCGGCCTTCGAGGGCCGGTTCGAGAACCGCGATTTCACCGGCACCGAGCTGTCTGAAGCCGGACGTGCGGCGGCCGAAGCGGTCGAGTTCGCCGGCATCGCGGGCAGACGCCAGCACCAGCGTGCCGCGGCGCGCGACATGACCGGGCAAGGCGGCGTCCCACCAGTCGGCTGCGCCGCGTCCGAGCGTCAGCACGGTCTCTTCGGCGTTCTCGCGCTCGCACCAGGGCGCGAGCATGCCGCCGGCCTGCCAGGAGGCATTGCCAGCGATCTCGAGGCGTTTCTCGACCACGGTCACATCGGCGCCGCGCGTTGCCAGCTCGTGCGCGAGCGTCAATCCGGCGACGCCAGCGCCGCGAACGAGCACCTTCATGGCGTGTCCGTGCGCTCGGAGGTGCTGTCGACCGGCATGTAGAGATCGCCGCCGTCGCGGTACTTCGCAGCCATGGCCGCGAGCCCTTCCTTCTGCGCTTCCGCGCGGATGTCGTGCGAGATCCGCATCGAGCAGAATTTAGGACCGCACATGGAGCAGAAATGCGCCACCTTGTGCGCCTCCTTGGGCAGGGTTTCGTCGTGGAAGGCGCGCGCCGTCTCGGGATCGAGCGAGAGGTTGAACTGGTCCTCCCACCGGAACTCGAAGCGCGCCCGCGACAGCGCGTCGTCCCTGACCTGGGCGGCCGGATGGCCCTTGGCGAGGTCGGCGGCGTGGGCGGCGATCTTGTAGGTAATGACGCCGGTCTTGACGTCATCGCGGTCGGGCAGGCCGAGATGCTCCTTCGGCGTGACGTAGCAGAGCATCGACGTTCCGAACCAGCCGATCATCGCCGCGCCGATGCCCGATGTGATGTGGTCATAGCCCGGCGCGATGTCGGTGGTGAGCGGCCCGAGCGTGTAGAACGGCGCTTCGCCACAGACCGCGAGCTGCTTGTCCATGTTCTGCTTGATCTTGTGCATCGGCACGTGGCCGGGCCCTTCGATCATCACCTGGCAGTCCTTGGCCCAGGCGATCTTGGTGAGTTCGCCCAGCGTTTCCAGTTCGGCGAACTGGGCCGCGTCATTGGCGTCGGCGATCGAGCCGGGGCGAAGGCCGTCGCCGAGCGAGAACGCCACGTCATAGGACCGGGCGATGTCGCAGATATCCTCGAAATGCTCGTAGAGAAAACTCTCCTTGTGGTGATGCAGGCACCACTTGGCCATGATCGAGCCGCCGCGCGACACGATGCCGGTGACGCGATCGACGGTGAGCGGGATATAGGGCAGGCGCACGCCGGCATGGATCGTGAAATAGTCCACGCCCTGCTCGGCCTGCTCGATGAGGGTGTCGCGGAACACCTCCCAGGTCAGTTCCTCGGCGACGCCGCCGACCTTCTCCAGCGCCTGGTAGATCGGCACCGTGCCGATCGGCACCGGCGAATTGCGCACGATCCATTCGCGGATGTTGTGGATGTTGCGTCCGGTCGAGAGGTCCATCACCGTGTCGGCGCCCCAGCGGATCGCCCACACCATCTTCTCGACCTCCTCGGCCATCGACGAGGTGACGGCGGAGTTGCCGATATTGGCGTTGATCTTGACCAGGAAATTGCGGCCGATGATCATCGGCTCGCTTTCCGGGTGGTTAATGTTGGACGGGATGATGGCGCGGCCGCGCGCCACCTCGTCGCGCACGAATTCCGGCGTGACGAAGTCAGGGATCGCGGCGCCGAAGCTTTGGCCATCGCGTTGAAGTTTCGAACGCAACTGCTCACGGCCGAGGTTCTCGCGGATGGCGACGAACTCCATCTCAGGCGTGATGATGCCGGCGCGCGCATAGGCGAGCTGTGTGACAGCGCGGCCGCCGGCCGCGCGCAACGGTCTGTTGCGAACCGGGAATTCCGGCGTCAGGCGATCGGCTGAGACGAAGCCGTTGTCTTCCGGCTTGATCGTGCGGCCCTCGTAGCGCCCCACGTCTCCGCGCGCCTCGATCCATGCCTCGCGCAGCCGTGGCAAGCCACGCTCGATGTCGGTTTTCACCGTGGCGTCCGTGTAGGGACCGGACGAGTCGTAGACAGTGACCGGCGGCTCGCCGGCGCTCGAGTGGACCGAGATCTCGCGCATCGGCACCCGCAGCTCCGGGTGAAGCTGACCGGGTTTGTGGACCTTCTTCGAAGCGGACAATTCGCCGACGGTGACGGTCGGGGTGTGGGCATTCATGAGTGAGCCTCCTTGCTCGAGTGCAACGGAGACCCAGTCCACGCGATGAGGAGGAAGTGACGCTTCGCTTAGGATGCGGGCACTGCCCGAATGCCGAAGCCGGATTGCCGACCCGCGAAGCCTCGCACCGTCCCTACGCCAGTATGAACTGGATCAGGTTCAACGGGTCACTGCGCGCGATAGCAGTATCTCAGCCCCTTGCCGGGACTCCCCTGGTGAGGGGCGCAGGTTGGACGATGCGACGCTATCCTGTCAACTCGATTTCATGACTTCTCCAGCCTCGAACAAGGGCGACGAGAAGCAGCGCAACCACGCAGCTTTGATCGAGCATCTGACTTACATCGACGCCCATTGAGCCACGATCTTGCGCGCTGGAACTGGCAGCCGGACCCACTTGTCATCCGCCAAGGAAACGCTTTTGCGATCCCTTGTGGCGGCGGGTTGAAGAACGCATTTTTCGCCTCGAAGAGCATCTGTTCGGCGTCTACGGACGCTGGTTCGATTTGTTCAGGACCGGATTATTGTGCAGCCGTAAGGGTCGAGTTGCAGCGTTCCCACGACGGCTGCAAGGGCCTTGCCGGGAGCCTGTTCGCGAATGCTGTGGTTGTTCTCGTCCCGCGTCCCGCTCAACGCCGACAGGATCAGCGTACCGCCATTGCGACCTTTGGCGACTATCTGTTCGGGCCAATGCGCGATGCATTGAAGCGTTATGCCATGTGGGACCCGCCGCCGATTGCACCCGATTGGGCAGACGATTCCTGGGCGCGTGGCGCCGCGGCGCTTGCGACCCAAAGGCTCTTCGACTTCGAAAGCAGCCCCGGAGAAATCGCCGGCACCGGGCTGCAACGATCAACGGTCAAGTAGCTACAGGACCAAAGCGGCGTCCTCGTCCCGATTTCGGGCCTTCGTCTCCGTCTCTGCGCGCCTTTCCGTAGCCAACTGTTTGGAAAAGCGATGCTTGGCCGATGGATGAGGTTCGTGCAAAGGACGCCGGCCGAATGGAAGAAGACCGGCGCGAAGGTGCCGGTCTTGATGTCGTAACGAGCAGAGGAGGTCTGCGACCTCCGGCCTCGGATTGCCTGAGCAGTCAAGCGGCCTTGAGGTTCTTCAAAGCCTTTTCGAAGGCATCCTTGATCGGCTTGGATACGTCTTCGGTGGCTCTCAACATCACCGCCTGCAGGGTCTTGGCCTGCTCGACGGAAGTGTCGATCTGTTTGTTCACGAAAGCGGCCTGCAACTCGAAGAACTCGGATGGCGACTTCACGGCAACCAGTGCTTCGAGGTGAGCGAAGCCGGCTTCGGCATTGGCTCGCAGAGCTGCGATCGTCTTCAGCGACACCTCGTTGCGGGTGGTCTTGGCCACCTCAAGGGTCGACTCAAGAGCCTTTTGAGTCGTCTCGGCGTTCGATTCCAATTTGGAAAATGCTTCCTTCGCCTGCTCAACGCCCTGTTCGGCGACAGCGCGAACCTGCTCGGTAACCCGGTACGGCTCGTAAGTAGCGGATTCCGCGTTGTCGATCGTTTCGGTCTTGCCGGGGATCTTGGACATTTTCCATCCTTTTCCAGAGAGTGGCATTACACAAAGCCCCCCTGTTTCATCTACGAAATCGACACAACGGATTTATGAAGGGGCGAATTGTCGCTCGAGGGCACCACTGCGGCGGCCGGCGCGCTGCCGGCAGCGATCGGTGCAGGTCGTAGCGGCTGCCGTCATTCGGCAGGTCCGCCGGGCGCGAGATTGTGCATCACCGTCTTCGACCAAAAATCAGTCATTCGGTTGATGGCGCAGGAGCGGCCTCTTCGCAGTCCATCGCTGCCATTCGACCCTGGCGCGACCTTCTCAGTTATCCTTGGACAGCCAAGACCCCGTCACTCCTCATGCCAAAACGGCCAAGGCGTCCGCGAAGAAACGGTCGCCACCGAAATTGCCTGACTTCAGGGCAAGCAGCAGCTCGCCGTGCGGGCTGCCGAGTGCGCGCAGCGCGGGGACACCCGCGGCGATTTCGGGGCCCAACTCGAAGGCGGGAATGGCAAGCTGGTCCACGACGGCGCCGGACGTCTCGCCGCCTGCCACGACCAACCTGCGCACGCCGAGTTCGACCAGACCTTCGGCGATCGTCGCCAGCGACTGCTCGATCACATGACCGGCAGCGTCACGTCCATGCCGCGCCTGCAGCGCCGAAACCACCTCGGGCGATCCACTGCTGGCGATGAGGACGGGGCCATCGGCCAAGCGGGCGGCCGCCCATGCGAGCGCACGGTGCGTCTCCGCCGCTCCGCTCATCAACCTTTCCGGATCGAGCCTCAGCACCGGCATCGTCTCTTCGGCGCGGGCAATCTGCGTCAGGGTCGCCCGCGAACAGCTGCCGGCCAAGCACGCCGCGGGCCCCTTGGCCGGCCGATCCCGCAGCACCGTCCGTTGATGGCGCTGCGCGGTGCCGGCGGCGACCAGGCCGCGGGCGAGACCCAATCCCAGGCCGGACGCTCCGACCGACAGGCGTTGTGCCAAGGCTGCGGCGCCGATCGCTTCAAGATCGCTCTCGAACACGGCGTCGACGATCGCCGCTCCGGCCCCATCCTGGGAAATCGCCGCGTTGCGCGCGAGGATCGCGTCCGCGCCGCGCGCGACCGTCGCGAGGTCGATCGACCCGACCGCTGCCATGCTCTGCCGGGCGAGTACGCGCACCAGATTGGCATCGCGCATGGGATTGAGCGGGTGATCCTTGAGCGGACTCTCGTTGAGCGGCACCGCGCCGACGAAAAGATTCCCCTGGTAGACGGTTCGGCCGGTTTCCGGAAAGGCCGGCGTCACCAAAACCGATTTCTCGTTCACGTCGTGACGCAAGGCGTCCAGCACCGGGCCGATATTGCCAGCATCGGTGGAATCGAAGGTCGAGCAGATCTTGTACATCACATGCGCTGCCCCGCGGGCGCGCAGCCATTGGTCGGCCGCGCGGGCGCGCTCCACCGCCTGCGCTGCCGCAACCGAACGGATCTTGAGCGAGACGACAACCGCGTCGACCTCGGGAAGATCGAGACCTGCGGCCGGAACGCCGATGGTTTGAACCGTGCGCAGGCCTTCCTTGGCGAGCGTGTTGGCCAGGTCGGACGCGCCTGTGTAGTCGTCCGCAATTGCGCCGAGGGCGAGGCTCATGGCGAAACTCCGATGCCAGCCTGGGGAAGGGGCTCGCCGGCAAAGGGGGCGAACCAGCCGAGCCCCTCAAGTGTCGTGCCGCTGGGCCGATATTCGCAACCGACGAAACCATCATAGCCCAGCCGGTCCAGTTCCGCGAAGATGAACCGGTCGTTGAGCTCTTCCGAAGTCGGCTCATGGCGGGAGGGCACGCTTGCTATCTGGACATGGCCAATGATCGGCAGCAGCCGGCGCAACGCCATGACGACATCGCCATGCAGGATCTGGCGGTGGTAGACATCGAACTGCAGCTTGAGGTTGGGCAGCGCCAGTTCGCCGATGAGCTGTTCGGCAAAGTCGAAGTCATTGAGGAAATAGCCGGCCATGTCGCGACCATTGATCGGTTCGATCACCAGGTCGATGCCGCGATCGGCAAGCTTGCCGGCGGTCCAGAGGATCGCTTTGCGATAGGCATCCATGGCCGCCCTGTCCTCGCGAGCGGCGAGCCCCGACATCAAATGCAGACGCTTCACGCCCGTGGCCTCCGCGTAGGGAAGGGCAAACGCGACGGCGGCCTGGAGCTCGGCAAATCGATCGGGCAAGGCGGCCAATCCTCGCTCGCCGGCGGCCCAATCGCCAGGCGGCAAATTGAACAGAGCCTGGGTCAAACCGTATCTGCGAAGGCGCTCGCCGATCGCCTCGGGCGTGTGCTCGTAAGGAAACAGGAATTCGACCGCACGGAAGCCGGCATCGGCGGCCGCCTGGAACCGATCCAGGAACGGCCACTCGCTGAACATCATTGTCAGGTTGGCGGCAAAGCGGGGCATGGGCGATCCAGTCTTCCTCAGGCCGATGTCAGGCCGGTTGGCCAGGTTTGCGGGTGGTAGGCAGTTCGGTGCCGGTGATCTTTGCGTAGAGCCGGGCCACGGATGCGTCGTCGTCGCGGCCCATTCCAGCCGCCGAGGTCGCCAGGAACATCTGTAGCGCGGCCGCGGCCACGGGCACCGGAAATTTGGCGCTGCGAGCCATATCCTGAATGATGCCGAGGTCCTTGACGAAGATGTCGACCGCGCTGCGCGGCGTGTAGTCGCCGTCCAGCACGTGCGGCACCCGGTTCTCGAACATCCACGAATTGCCTGCGGAGGCAGTTATCACCTCGTAGACCTTGCGGATGTCCAGCCCTTGCCGGGCGGCAAATGCGATGGCTTCGCTGGCCGCCGCGATATGCACGCCAGCAAGCAACTGGTTGATCATCTTGAAGGCTGCACCAACGCCCGGCTCGTCACCGAGTTCATAGACGTTGGCGGCTATTGCATCCAGTGCCGGCCGCGCTCTGGCGAAGGCGGCAGGGCTGCCGGAGGCCAGAATGGTGAGCGCACCCTCGGCGGCGCGCACCGACCCGCCGCTGATCGGCGCGTCGAGATAGAGCCGTCCCGTCGCTTCGAGCGGCGTGGCAAGGCGGCGCACCGCATCGGGATCGATCGTGGCCGAGGAGACGAAAACCGCGCCCTCGTCCATGGTTTCGGCGACGCCGTTCGTACCGAACAGGATGGCCTCCGTTTGCGCGGCGTTGACGACCACCGACACGACGACGTCGGCACCTTCAGCGGCCTCGGCGGGGCTTGCCGCGCCTCGGCCGCCCGCGTCGACGAGCCGGGCGACGGCCGCGGCGTCCACGTCGAAGCCAGCCACTTCAAACCCGGCCCGCCTGAGCGACATGGCCATGCCAAGTCCCATGGAACCGATGCCGATCAGGGCGGCCCGGTTCGTCCTTGCCCCGGCGGGGTTTTCCTTGCTTCGATCATAAACGGTCATCACGAAGATCCTTATTCGAAACGCAAGCCGGTTTAGCGATTGACCAGCTTGGGTGGCGTCGTCAGCACCAGGACCGCGCCGAGCACCAGGATTGCGGCGAGCGCATACATGCCGACCTGCGTTGCGCCGGTCAAATCCTTCAGGTAGCCGACGAGATACGGGCTAACAAAGCCGGCCAGATTGCCGACCGAGTTGATGAGCGCAATGCCTGCCGCGGCACCCGTCCCGGCGAGAAATGACGTCGGCAGCGACCAGAACAGCGGCGCGCAGGTGATCGCTCCGGCCGCTGCAACGGATAGGAAGGCGATGGCGATCGTCAGATTCGAGCTGGCGGCCGCGACGACGAAACCGACGGCCCCGAGCAGTGCCGGAACGACCAGGTGCCAACGGCGCTCGCGATGCCTGTCAGCGCTGCGTCCGAACAGATTCATGACCACGACGGCACAGATGAAGGGGATCGCGCTGATCAGTCCGATATTGAAGTTTCCGGTGATGCCGGTCGCCTTGACCAGCGTCGGCATCCAGAAAGTCAGCCCGTACTGGCCCATCACGAAGGTGAAGTAGATCAGGCACATCAGCCAAACTCGGCGATCGCGGAAGATACTGGCTACCGAGTGCCCACTCTCCTTGTGACGCTCCTCGCGTGCGATCTCCTGCTCGAGGGCCTGCTTTTCCGTTTCGCTCAGCCACTTGGCCTGACGAATGCTGTTGTCGAGGAAGAACAAGACAGCGATGCCGAGCAGGACGGCTGGAACCGCCTCGATAAGAAACATCCATTGCCATCCGGCGAGGCCGTGGGCGCCATCGAACGAATCCATGATCCAGCCGGAAAGAGGATTGCCCAATATGCCCGAGACCGGGATCGCGGACATGAACACCGCGATGATCTTGGCCCGGCGATGCGAGGGATACCAGTAGGTGAGGAAAAGGATGATCCCCGGGTAGAACCCGGCTTCGGCGACGCCCAGCAGAAAGCGCAACAGGTAGAATGTCGGCGCGGACGTGACGAACATGAAGCCAGCTGAGATCAAACCCCAGGTGATCATGATGCGCGCGATCCACATGCGCGCGCCGACCTTGTGAAGAATGACGTTGCTTGGCACCTCGAACAGGAAATAGCCGATGAAGAAGATGCCGGCGCCGAGGCCGTAGACGGTCTCGCTGAAGCCGAGGTCGGCCGACATCTGCAGCTTGGCGAAGCCGATGTTGACGCGGTCGAGATAGGCAACGACGTAGCACAGCATCAGGAACGGCACGATGCGCCAGAAGACCTTGCTGTAGGCGGTTCTCCTCGTTTCGATTTCAGCTACGGCTTGCGCCGGTAGCGCAGGTGTAAGCACGGTCATTGGTTCCTCCCTTGACTGTGAATGGGGTGTCAGCGTGCCCCGCCGGTGGCGGTTTTGGCAGCGCTTGCGTAACTGGGTAACATGGATTGGCAGCGCTGCCAACGAAAAAGTGGCAGCGCTGCCAACAATTGTTTGAAAAGGTTGCCGCGACATGGCAAAAGAGGATGGACGGAGGCGAGGACGGTCCAGTGCGACGTCGCGCTCCAGCGGGGAGATCGAAAGTGGCCGACGAGCTGGCCGACGGCACGCCGACGGGGACGACGACCCTTACCGATGTCGCACGCGCGGCCGGCGTCGGCGAGAGCACCGCCTCGCGCGTGTTGCGCGGGCACGGTTCATTTTCGGCCAAGACACGCGAGAGCGTCCTCAATGCCGCGAGAAGCCTCGGCTATGTGCCGAACCGCATCGCCGGCACGCTGGCCTCGACCGGCTCCAAGCTGGTCGGGATCGTGATACCGTCGCTCAGCAACATCGTCTTTCCGGACATGCTGCGCGGCGCCAACACGGTGCTGGTGGGCGCCGGGTTCCAACCTGTCGTCGCGGTGACGGACTACGAACAGGGCCGCGAGGAAACCCTCATCGAGTCGCTGCTTAGCTGGCGTCCGGCAGGCATGATGGTGGCCGGGCTCGAACACACCGAGCGTACCGTGGCAATGCTCAGGCACGCCCGCATCAGGGTCGCCGAACTACTCGATTCCGATGGCGATGGCATCGATATCGTCGTCGGCTATTCCAACCGCGGGGCGGGAAGCGCGAGCGCGCGTCATCTGGTCTCGCGCGGCTATCGGCGCATCGGCTATGTGGGCCACGATCTCAGCCGCGATCTGCGCGCCGCCAAACGCTTCACCGGATTTCGCTCGGCACTCGCAGAGGCGGGCCTTGAAGTCGCCGCGGAAGAAATCATTCCCTCATCTTCGTCGATCGAGGCCGGGCGCGACGGTCTCGGCCGGCTGCTCGGGCGCGCCCCCGATCTCGATGCCGTCTATTTCTCTAACGACGACATGGCGATTGGCGGTTATTTCCATTGCCTTGCCCGCGGCATCGCCATCCCCGGCCGGTTGGCGATTTTCGGCTATAACGGCCTGGACGTCGCACGCGCGGCGCCACAACCGCTTTCCACCATCCGGACGCCACGCGTCGCGGTCGGAGAGACCGGTGCTCGGCTGGTCTGCTCCGACGGGCCGCCGACGAAGATCGATCTCGGGTTCGAACTGATCGAGGGAGCCACAACATGAGCGAGGCAAAACTTCGCGAAGAGATATGCCGCTTCGGCCGTTCCCTATTCGAGCGCGGGCTGACACCGGGATCATCGGGCAATATCAGTCTGCGGCTCGATGACGGCGGCTGGCTTGTGACGCCGACGAACGCATCGTTGGGCTTTCTCGATCCGGCTCGCCTTGCCAGGCTCGACGCGCAAGGGCAACTCGTCGCGGGCGATGCGCCGACCAAGGAAATCCCCCTGCATACCGCCCTCTACGAGACGCGGGCAGCAGCGGGTGCGATTGTGCACCTGCACTCCACCCATGCGGTGGCCGTCACCATGCTTCCCGAGATCGATCCCAAGTCGGTGCTGCCGCCAATGACGCCGTACTATCTCATGCGCGCCGGACAGACGGCTTTGGTGCCATATTTCCGTCCCGGAGACCCTGCGGTAGCCGATGCAATAAAAGGCCTCGCCGGACGCTACTCTTCGGTGCTGCTCGCCAACCATGGTCCCGTTGTCGCGGGCGAGACGCTTGAGGCGGCGGTATTCGCTACCGAAGAGCTGGAGGAAACGGCAAAGCTCTATCTGCTTCTGCGCGGCCTCAACCCCCGCTATCTGTCACCGGAGCAGGTCAGCGACCTGGTGCGGACTTTTGGGCTTTCGCTGCAGGAGCATGGTGCGCACGACCACTGAGACCCGATTTCGACCTTCGTGAGGCGCTCCTGGATTGCATAGGTTAGGGGTATTACCTGAGCATGTTGCTAAGTTTCAAAAGCTGCAGCTCAGCAGAATTTCTGCCGTCGAGATAGAAATCGGCAGCGTTCCCAAATGGGTCACCACGACGATGCCCACGCCAGCCTGAATGCCCGCTCTTGAGCATTCGCAGCCCGAAGGTCTCCCAGCTTCCGAAGTCCAAAGCATTCCTTACCAGTGCGACGGCGCCTCGCCGTGTCTGCGGCCACGCCAGTTCAACCCAAGCGCGCTTGAATGCTTAGCCGGACTGCGCGATTGTTGCCCCAGGAAAAGGGGGGATGCGCAATGGAAAAGGCATCGCCTTTTGTGCCAGCCGAAATCCATGTCCACACGGTTGCCGATGAGGGGGGCAATCTTGGCATCCTTTCGATCCGCACGACGGAAGGCATCCTGGATATTGCCTTGGACTGCCACGCCGCCGATGCCATCGTAAGCGCAATCAGCTCCATACGACCGAAGCTGGATGCAAGCGAAAAATAAAGCCTGGCGGGAACCGGGCCAGGAGGCCTTCTGGGGGACGATCGGATCAACGTGTTCGGTTGTCCTAACGTGAAGCATGAGCATGACGGCTCGATGAAGCCACGGCAGATCATGTCTGCCATGCGCTGAGCATCAGCAGTAGCGTTGGCCAATAGCGCGTCAGCTCTGTTGAAGATCGCTATTGCTCCAGTCGCATCCGTTCACCGTCATTGCGCTGCGACAGCAACCACGCTTCATGCAATGCGGGCCGTTCGACCGCGCCGCGCCAGGAGATTGGCGATCACCAGAAGCACGATTGACAGCGCCATCATCAGCGTCGCTGCGGCGGTGATCGCCGGGCTCAATTTTTCTCGCAAGCCGATGAACATTTCGAGCGGCATGGTGCGCTGGCTGGCGCTGGCCAGGAACTGCACGACGACAACTTCGTCGAAAGAAGTGACGAAGGCGAAGGCCGCACCCGAAAGCACCCCGGGCAGGATCAGCGGCAGCATGACGCGGAAGAACGATGTCAGGGGTTTTGCGCCGGAGATCGCCGCGGCCCGCATCAGATTGCGGTCGAAACCGGTGAGGCTGGCGCCCACCGTCACCACCACGAAGGGGCTGGCCAGAGCGGTGTGCGCCAGGATGATGCCGGCATAGGTGCTGGCCAGACCGACGCGCGCGTAAAACAGGTATGAGCCGACGGCAGTGATCACAACCGGCACGATCAGCGGCGACAGCAGCAGCGGCATGATAATGCGCCGGCCGGGGAACTTCTCGTCGGACAGCGCAATCGCCGTCAGCGTGCCGAGCGTCGTCGCGATCACTGTCGTGCCCAAGGCGACGATCAGGCTGTTGCCGATTGCCGCCTGCCAGCGCTGCGTGCCAAGCACCACCTCGTACCAGCGCGTCGAAAGGCCTTCGAGCGGGAAGATGAAGAAGGAGCCGCTGTTGAAGGAAAGCGGCACCGGGATCAGGATCGGCACCAGCAGGAAAAGGATTACAAGCCCGCACCACAGCCAGAGCAGGACGATGCGGATGCGTTCGCCGGTCGTGGGGTAGGGGGACAAAAGCATGGTTACACCAGCTTAAGGCGGTCGAGGCCGAGGATACGGGCAAAGATGCCGAACAGCGCCAGCGTGAAGACGAGAAGGATGAAGGACAGCGCCGCCGCCATCTCCCAGTTCAGTTCGACATTGACGTAGTTGGCTATGAAATTGCTGATCAGCTGATCGCTCGCCCCGCCGATCAGCGCCGGAGTTATGTAATAGCCGAGGCACAGGATGAAGGTGAGCATGCATCCGGCCATCACGCCCGGGAACACCTGCGGAATGTAGATGCGGCGGAAGGCGGTGAACGGCCTGGCGCCCAGCGAATAGGCGGCCTTCATCTGCGACGGCGGGATGGTGCGCATGACGCTGTAGATCGGCAGCAACGTGAACGGCAGCTGGATATGGGTCATGGCGATGATCAGGCCGATGCGGCTGTACATCAGGTCGAGCCGGTCGCTGGTGACGCCGATAAAAAGCAGGAAATCATTGACGAGCCCGAATTTCTGCAACAGCACCGTCCAGGCTGCGGTGCGCACCAGGATCGAGGTCCAGAAAGGCAGAAGCACGGCGACGATCAGGATGGCCGCCAATCCCTTCGGCACGTTGGCGATGAGATAGGCGAGCGGAAAGCCGAGGATCAGCGTTGCCAGCGTCACCGACGCCGCGACGAAGAAGGTGCGCAGGAACACCTGGATGAAGATCGCCTGCTCCGGCGGCACCCGTTCGATGCCGCCAGCGGCGTTCCAGCGCAGGTCGAGCGCGCTGAGCAGATAGAACGAAGTGAGGCTGTTTGTGCCGCTCCGGATCGTCGGCCATGTCGACGGCGCCGACCAGAACGGCACCGATTTCATGGCCTCGAGCGCGGCTTGGCCGTCGGCGCTTTCGAGCTTGCGCACCGTCTTCAGCACCTGGCTGCGCGCGCCAGGCAAGCGGGCGTTCAGGCTCTTGGCAAGCTCATAGGCCGTGCCCTTGGCCTGGTTGTCCTTGAGGTCCGCCGCGAGCGCCGCGAACGCATCGTCGCCCGGAAGGCCCTGGCCGCTCCAGCCGGCCAGGGCCACGGTCGTCTTGGGCAAGGCATCCGCGATTGTCGGATCATAGACGGCGCGTGACAGCAGCAGCAGGATCGGGATGCCGAAGCTCAGCGCCAGAAGGACGAGCAGCGGCGTGGCCAGCAGCAGCGAACGCATCCGGTCGCCGAATTCGGCGCGCCGGAGCGCCGCCGACACTGATTTGAGATCCGCGTCGGCGGCTGACCGGTCGCGGGCCAGCGTCGGCCGGTCGAGTTCGCTGGGCTGGAGCGCCGACATCTCGCCTTCCTACTGGGCCAGCCAGGCGTTGAAGCGCTTGACGAGGTCCTCGCCATAGTCGCCCCAGAACTCGGTGTCGGCGACCAGATAGGCGCCTGCTAGATGGTCGGGAGCGTTGGGCAGTTTGGGCAAGGCGTCAGCCGCTACGAAGGATGCCGCGTCGGTGCGCACCGGCCCGTAGGTGATGTAGCTGGCGAGCTTGGCGTTGTTCTCGGGCTGGCTGATGTAGGCGAGATATTTATAAGCGAGCTCCGGATTGCGCGCGCCCTTCGGAATGGCGATCATGTCATATTCGAGGATCTGGTTGTTCCAGACGATCTTGAATGGCTTCTTGTCGGTGTCGATGGCGTTCTGGATGCGGCCGTTCCAGGCGGTGGTCATCACCACTTCCTTGGAGGCGAGAAGCTGCGCCGGCTGCGCGCCGGCATCCCACCAGACGATGTCCTTCTTGATCGTGTCGAGCTTCTTGAAGGCGCGGTCGACGCCTTCCGGCGTTGCCAGCACCTTGTAGACGTCTGCCGGCGCCACGCCGTCGGCCATCAGCGCCCATTCGAGGTTCTGCGCCGGGAACTTGCGCATGGCGCGCTTGCCCGGGAATTTCTTCGTGTCAAAGAGGTCGAGAACCGAGGTCGGCGCTTCCTTGAGCACGGTCGGGTCATAGGCGAGGATGTCGCCGTAAGCGTCGAGACCGACACCGCAATCCAGCGCCGAGCCCTCGATGAACTTGTCGCGCGGCCCGATCTTGGCATAGTCGAGCCGTTCGAGGATGCCGGCGTCGCAACCCTGCAGCACGGTCGCCGTTTCCACCGTCACCAGGTCGATCGGCACGTTGCCGGTCTCCACCATGGCTTTGACCTTGCCGAGATCGCCGAGATATTCCTGCTCGAGGATCTTGGCGCCGGTTTCCTTGGCGAAGGGCTCAAACCAGGCCTTGCGCTGAGCGTCCTGCCAGGCGCCGCCGCTCGCCATAATCGAGAGCTCCTCGGCGAAGGCGGCGCCGGCGATGGTCATGCACGCCGTGGCGGCCGCGAGGGCGATCAGACGTGTTCTCAGATGTTTCATGTCGTTTTCCCCTGTTTTGGAATGGCACCACCCGTTCCGGCATCGGCCGGAAAGGCGCGGCAATCGTTGGGCGCGCAGGAGACCGTCACGGTCTCACCATTCGCCATCGTTGCTTCGGGGCCGAGCTTGACGGTCAGCACCTGGTCATTGGCGAGCCTGGCCAGAAGCCGCAGGTGGTCGCCGAGATAGATGCGCCCGTCGACAGTTGCCGCCAGTGCGTTGCCGCCATCGGCGGCGGCCGACAGGTTGAGCCGCTCGGGCCGGACGGCGACATGGCAGGGACTGCCTTGCGTCACGCCGACCGCCAGCGCTGCGATCTCGCCGCCGCCGTTCAACTGGACGCGGCATTGCTCCCCCGAAACGCGGTCGACCACGCCTTCCAGCGTGTTGTTCTCGCCAATGAAGCTCGCCACAAATGAGCTTTGCGGGGTGTTGTAGAGATCGTCAGGCGAGCCGAGCTGGGCGATGCCGCCCTGATTGAAGACCGCGACGCGGTCGGACATCGTCAGCGCCTCGCTCTGGTCGTGCGTAACATAGACGATGGTGACGCCGAGCATGGTATGGATCTGCTTGATCTCGAGCTGCATGTGCTCGCGCAACTTCTTGTCGAGGGCGCCCAGCGGCTCGTCCATCAGCACCAGGCTCGGCTGGAACACCAGCGCCCGGGCAAGCGCCACGCGCTGCTGCTGGCCGCCGGAAAGCTGCGCCGGGCGGCGGTCGCCGAATTGCTTCAGCCGCACCATGTCGAGCACGCGGCCGACGCGGGCCGCGATGTCCGCCTTGCTCACCTGGCGGACGGACAGCGGAAAGCCGACATTCTCCTCGACTGTCATATGCGGGAACAGCGCATAGTTCTGGAACACCATGCCGATGTTGCGCTGATAGGGCGGCAATCGGTCGACCGGCTGGCCCTCCAGCGTGATCGTGCCATGCGTCGGCCGCTCGAAGCCGGCGAGCATATTGAGCGTCGTCGTCTTGCCGGAACCGGAGGGCCCGAGCAGCGTCAAGAACTCGCCGCGCGCAACGCTGAGGTTCATCCGCGTCACCGCGAAGGTCCGCCCGTCATAGGATTTCTCGACCTCGGCGAATTCGACGAAGCCTGGCCCGGCGCTCGCCAGCACGGGACGCGCAGTGGCAGCTCCGTGGGCCGGCGCAGCGGCTTGGCTGGCGCTCATCGCCCTCAACCCCGGCTGCCAGCGGGCGATTTATCAAATGGCTTGCGATCCATGCCTCGTCCTCCCGGTACCGGCCGCGAACTACGCGCGCCGTCCGACTTGTATGATCACACAATTAGGCTGGAACCGACCATAGATGCGGACAAGTTTGCCCGTCAAGCCGTAAAATGCGGCATTGTGTGATAATTTTCCGAAGTTGAGTGTAGGACAACTTCTATTGTCGGGATCGTTGTCTTATGCTAAATGCCCGACAACTCAGTACCAGCCGCAGTTCGAAATCCGCATGCTCGAAAATCTTCGCCTCACCGAGGACGAAAGCCCTGTCTATCGCCGCCTTGCCGACGCGATCGCCGAACGCATCGCAGCCGGCACGCTTGCCGTCGGCGACCGGCTGCCGCCGCAGCGCGAGATCGCGCGCGCCCTGGGCATCAATGTCACGACCGTGACGCGGGCGTTGTCCACCCTGCAGGAGCAAGGCCTTCTTGAGGCGCGTCCCGGACGCGGCACCACGGTTGCCGCCCGCGACATCGTCGAGCGGCCGGGCTTCGTGTCAGCGCCGAGCGACCAGAGCGGCGTCATCGACCTCTCGGTCAACCGGCCGCCTACGTCAGCCTATCTCGACGCCGTTGCGACGCTGATGCCGCGTCTTTCCAAGGATCGCCAATACGCTTCGTTGCAGGATTATCATCCGCCGGAGGGACCGCTTTGGGGTCGTGTCGCGGTCGCCGATTGGTTCAAAACCGTCGCCGGTGAAGGGGACCCGGGCCGCGTCGTGCTCGCCGCCGGCGCCCAGCATGGCCTGGACTGCGTTCTTGGCGCCGTCACCCGGCAGGGCGAGGTGGTGCTGGCCGACGAGGTGACCTACCAGGGCATCAATGCCCTCTGCCGCGTGCACGGGCTTGATCTCAGGGGCGTTGCCATGGATCGCGGTGGGATGCGGCCGGACGCCTTCGAGGCGGCTTGCGCGCAGCTTCGCCCGCGCGCGGTATTCCTCGTGCCGACGCTGCACAATCCGACGACAATCACGTTGAGCCAGGAGCGTCGGCGCGAACTCGCCTCGGTCGCCCGGCGCCACAACGTGCTGATCATCGAGGACGACGTCTACCGGCCGCTGGCCGACGATCCGCCGCCGTCCTTCGCCAGCCTCGAGCCGGAGCTGACGATCCATCTCGGCGCGCTGTCAAAATGCGTCGCGCCCGGCCTGCGCCTCGGCTTCGTCATCGCCCCGCGCCCGATCGCCGGCCAGGTCGCCGCGGCGCTGCGCATCAACTGCTGGAGCATCAGCCCGCTGACCGCACTGATCGGAGCCAGGCTGCTCGAGGAGGGCGCCGCCGCCCGCATCATCGACATCCAGAAACAGGAACTGCGCCAGCGTCAGGCTATCCTGAGCGACATCCTCGGCCGCTTCGACATCCAGAGCCAGCCGACCTCGACCCATGCCTGGCTGCGCCTGCCCGAGCCGTGGCGCGGCGCGGGCTTTGCCCGCACCTGCCTGGAGCGCGGCGTCGCCGTCCTGCCAGGTGATGCCTTCGCCGTCGGCCGCGAGCCGGTCCAGCACGGCGTGCGCATCAATGTCGGCGCGGCGCGATCGCAAGAGGATCTGCGCTCGGCGCTCACCACCATGGCCGAGCTGCTCGCCGCCGGCCATCTGCAACTGCCTGGCTTTGTCTGAGACCATGGCCTCCTCGCCGAAATCAGTCGAGATCGCCATCATCGGCGCCGGCGTCGTCGGGCTGGCGACCGCTTTGCGCCTTGCCGGCGAGGGTCGCGAGGTCCTGCTCATCGACCCGCACGAGCCCGGCTCGGGCGCTTCGTTCGGGAATGCCGGCACGATTGCCGAATATGCCTGCATGCCGGTCGGCAATCCCGGCCTGCTGCACGCGTTGCCGAAGCTGCTGCTCGATCCCGAAAGCCCGTTCTCGCTGCGCTGGGCAGCGCTTTTCCAGCTCGCGCCATGGCTCATCCGCTTTGTCCGCCAGTCGCTGCCGGCGGCAACCCGCGCCAATGCACTGGCGCTTGCCGGCTTGCTCGCCGAAGCGCTGCCGGCCTGGGGCGAAATGGTGCAGGAGGCCGGACTTCAGGATCTTATGCGTCGCAATGGCTGCCTCTATGTCTATCGCCGCGACAGCGATTTTGCCGCCTCCGAGAGTGGACGGGCTTTGCGCGCCGAGCTCGGCGTTCATCAGCAGGTTCTGACCGCCGATCAGGTGGGCGCGCTGGAGCCGCGGCTGGCGGCGTTTGGGACCCACGGCCTCTATTTCCCGGATTCGATCAATGTCAGCGATCCCAAGGCGGTGATGGCGCGGCTGGCGGCAGCCGCTACCGCCAGGGGTGCTCAACTCATGCGCGCGAGCGTCACCGGCCTCGCAACGGGGGCAGGCGGCGTGTGGCTGAGCGGCCCGGGCCTTGCCGTCACGGCGCAAAAAGTGGTGATTGCGGCGGGCGCGCGGTCGCGGCCGCTCGCCGCCCAGGCCGGCGACCGGATCCCGTTGGAGACCGAGCGCGGCTATCATCTCGAGTTTTCGACCACGACACCTTTGCTCAACCGCCCGGTCTGCCCGGTCGATCTCGGTTTCTACATGACGCCGATGGACGGCAGGCTGAGAGTTGCCGGCACCGTCGAGCTGGGTGGGCTCGAAGCACCGGCCAATCCGCGCCGGCTGGCGCTGCTCGATCGCGGCGTGCGGCAGTTCTTCCCCGATCTCAGCCAGCCATCGTCGCAATGGCTAGGCTTCCGGCCGTCCCTGCCGGACTCGCGCCCTGTGATCGGACCCTCGAGGAAATCGCCGGACGTGATCTACGCCTTCGGCCACGGTCACCTCGGACTCACCCTCGCACCAATTACTGCCCGACTAGTCGCCGACGTGATTCACGGAAAGGACAGCACATTGCTGTCCGCCTTCAGCTCGGCCCGGTTCTGAACAGGCGAATCCCACGTTTGACCGCGACTAGAGGTTCCGGCGGCGGGCGGAACCTCGCCCCGGACCGTCGCTGTCTATCGGTCGCGTTGCGGTCAGGCCGGCTTCGATGGATCTGAGAAGCTCAAGCGCGGCATTGAGATTGCGTGTGTCGCCGCCGGCGGCCTCGGATACGGCAGTTGCCCACTCCTTGCGCACCAGGGCGTAATTGTGGGCTCCCCGCCGGGTGCGGTGGACGCTGACGCCCCGGCGATCTTGCGGGTCGACATGGCGCTCGATCAGCCCCTTGCCTTCCAGGTCGCGCAGCACGGTGGAAACATTGGTGCGCTGCAGCCCGGTCGCCGTCGCGATCTGGCTGGGCGTTGCGGAAGCGTGCGCAACGAGGTGGCGCATCACCATGCCCTCCGATTGCGACAGCGACAGCGCTTTTTCGTCCCGGTAACCGCGAAATTGAATCTCACGGGCAATGATGAGAATCAAGTCGGCCAGGTCCGCCCAGCGAACAGCCGGGGGAGCTTTGCGAGCGGACGATTCCTGGTCGGTTTCCATAGGGCGCAGTTTACAGACTTCCAACGTCTATGTATATGAACATAATCATTATGATCATATAACTATGTTTTCATACACATCTGGAGGTTCGGATGACCAACTCGACAACCGCCGCCGGGCACGCTTGGCACACACCTCGTTCCATGGCCCGCGCCGGCGGGCTGCACGGGATTGGCGTGTACGTTCTGCTCGCCGGCGCCTTCCTGCCGATCGCCGACTTTTTCATCGTCAACGTGGCGCTGCCGACCATCGCCACCTCGCTGCAGGCGACGCCGGCCGCACTTGAGCTGGTGGTTTCAGTCTATGGTGTGGCTTACGCCGCCATGCTCGTTCTCGGCGGCAGGCTGGGCGACCGTTTTGGACGCCATAGCCTGTTCTTGGTCGGGCTCTCCGGGTTTATCCTCGCCTCTCTCGCCTGTGGTCTGGCACCCACCATCGATCTCCTTATCGCCGCGCGCCTGGTCCAGGGCGCAATGGCGGCGATGCTCGTGCCGCAGGTGCTTGCGACCTTCCAGGCCACCCTGGAAGGCGAACGCAAGACCCGGGCCATCGCGCTTTACGGCGCCACCTCGGGCATCGCCGCGGTTGTCGGCCAACTCGCCGGCGGACTGCTGGTCAGCGCCAATCTGTTCGGCACATCCTGGCGGCCGATCTTCCTGATCAACATCCCGCTCGGCGTCATGGTGTTCTTCGCCTCGCGGGCGGTCGTGCCAGCCAACCGCTCGCCGCACCCCGCGGGCATCGACGTCGCCGGCACTATACTTTTCGCCGCCACGCTGACGGCTCTGCTGGTGCCGCTGACCGAAGGCCATTCGCTCGGCTGGCCGGCATGGACGTGGGCAATGCTGGCTGCAGCCGTCTTGCTTGCCGTCGCGACGGTCACCGTCGAAAGGGCCGCCGAAGCGCGCGGCGAGATGCCGTTGCTGCCGCCGTCGCTGCTCAAGCTGCCCTCGATGTCGCGCGGCCTGGCCATGATCACGCTGTTCAGCGTCGGCTTCGGCGCCTTCATGTTCGTCTTCGCGCTCACCGTCCAGAACGGACTCGGCGCCAACCCGCTCGAAAGCGGCCTCGCAATCCTGCCGATGGCGGCGATGTTCTTCATCGGTTCAGTGGTCAGCCCGCGCATCATCGGCCGTTTCGGTCGTGGGGCGCTCGCGGCCGGGGGTCTCCTGCAGGCGCTTGGACTGGTCACGTTGATCGCAATCACCGTGTCCAGTTGGCCAAGGGTGAGCCTCCTCGAATTTGCCGTGCCGCTGGTCGTGATCGGGGCCGGACAATCGATGTTGTTTTCGGGCTTGTTCCGGGCCGTGCTCGCCGATGTCCCCAAGCATCTGGCGGGCGTCGGCAGCGGCGTCCTCATCACCCTACAGCAGTCGGGCCTGGCGCTCGGGGTCGCAACCTTGGGCACGCTCTACCTGGCACTGGAGCCGGCGAGCATTTCGCACGCCTTCGGCACAGTCATCGCATGTCAGTTCGTCATTGTCGTCATGCTGGTCCTGTGCACCGGGCTGCTGCCGCGGTTCAACAAGGATCAGGCCGACACCCAGCCCGTGGAGATGTGATTTCAAATGCCGGAACAGCGTGGGAATCACGGATCTGAGCCGCCGCGGCTGAAGGAACGGACCGATCGCGAGCTTTAGGTGGGCGATGGTCGTCCGCGCATTCGTCATTCAACTGGGTGATGATGCTGACGGCGAACTCTGAATTGGACGGCGTAACCCATCTCGGGAACGCTGTGCGCGCAAATCGGCCTCGGCGCAGGTGGGTCGCGGCCTCGACGAAAAGCACATGGAGCTCTGGGATGACCGCCCCTCGCAAGATTCTCGATCACCTGTTCGACGCCACCGGAGGTGCCGAGCCCCGGCTGACCAGCGGCGACATCGTCAATCCGAGCCGCCGCGCATTTTTGGCCGCCGGCTGCTTTTGTCTGGCCTGCGGCCTGGCGACGCCGTTGTTCGCTGGCGCGCCCATGGCCAAAAGCCAGGCACCTGGGTTCCATCGTTTGACGCTCGGCGATTTTGAGATAACGGCGCTGTCCGATGGCAGCAATATGCTCCCCGCGACGAAGTTGCTGCAGGGCGACCCGGCGCGGATCGAGGAAGCACTCAAACGCAACTATCTCACCGAGGTCGTCGAGACGTCGCACAATTCCTTTCTCGTCAATACCGGAGCCAGGCTGGCGCTGATCGACGCTGGTGCCGGGTCTCTGTTAGGCCCTGGCACCGGCCACCTGCTGAGCAATCTCAGCGCATCAGGCTATCGGCCGGAGCAGATCGATGAGATCTACCTCACGCACCTGCACACCGACCACGTCGGCGGTCTCATGGTCGACGGCCAGAGAGCCTTCCCCAACGCCGTCGTGCGTGTCGAAAAGCGCGACACCGACTATTGGCTGAGCGAGGCAAACATGCACGCGGCTCCCGCTGAAGCGAAGCGGTTCTTTCAGGCCGCCATGGCATCGATCGGGCCATATCTGCAAGCGGGCAAGCTCGCCGTTTTCGATGGCAACACCGATCTGGTGCCCGGCGTGCGCGCACAAACCGCCTATGGCCACACACCTGGACATACAATGTATGTGGTCGAGAGCAAAGGCGAGAAGATCGTCCTGTGGGGCGACGTCGTGCATGTCGCCGCGGTACAATTCAAGGACCCGTCCATCACGATCCAGTATGACGCCGACGCATCGGAAGCCGAGCGCGTGCACGAGCGCGCGTTCGCCGATGCGGCTGACAGCGGCTATATCGTAGGCGGCGCCCACATATCGTTTCCTGGGCTTGGCCGTGTCCGGCGCGACGCCGCGAACGTCTACTCATATGTGCCCCTGAACGGTTAGAACTGGTGCCGCGAGGAAGCCGGATCCATCTGCGCCAGTGACATCCTGGATGTCGCTTCCGCCGTAAGATCATGTCGTTCCCACGAGCGGCGCTTCTCCAACCAGCTAGCCATCGAAGGACGAACCGCAGGCGTCCGTCACGAGCGCGCGAAACCATTGGTGGGCGGGGTGCTGCTGCAGTCGTTCGTGCCAGATCAGCTTGTAGAGCAGCTTCTCGGTTTCGAACGGCAACTCGCACACCACCAGGTCACGTCCATCCGCAATCGTTCGCCACGGTCCATTGAAGAAGCCGAGCGGCACGCAGGTGATGAGGTCGCTACGCGAGACAATCTTCAGCGCGTCGGCAAAGTGATTGACCACAACGGCGATCGTCCTTGTCCGTCCCGTCAGGCTGAGCCAGCCATCCACCAAGCCGCGTTCCAGACCGGACGGGGTCGCCAAGACGTGTGCCGCGGCCGTGAATCGATCGAGCGTCAGGCAATCAGCCAGGTCATGTCCGCCGCGCATGACGCAGACATAGCGATCCGTCCGCAGGCTCCGTACATGCATTTCTCTTGGCAGCGAGGCAAACATGCCCACGGCGCAGTCAAGGGTGCCGCGATCGATTCCTTCCAGGGAGCCTTCATGGGTATGCACCGCGAAGGAAACGCGGGCGCGCGGCGCCGCGGCCTGCAATTTCAGCGTAATTTCGCTGACGCCTTCCATCGCGAGACTGTCGGTGACGGCAATGCGAAAACTGGTCGCATCCGACGCGGGATCGAACTCGTCGGGCGCGAAAGAAGCGCGAATTGCCGTGAGCGAGCGATGAAGGTCGGGCCACATCGCGACCATGCGAGCGGTGGGCTGGACCCCCGTTGCCGTCTTGAGGAAAAGTTGATCTTTAGTGAGGCGGCGGGCTCGACGCAACGCATTGCTGACCGCCGGCTGGCTCATCGCCAGGCTCGAGGCCGCACGTGTCACATTCCTCTCCAGCATGATGGCCTCAAGGACCGCAATCAGGTTCAGATCAAGGCGCACGTTATTCACCCAGCAAATGATGCATTGGTCGATTCTAAATTGGACGCATTGATGGCGGCAAGCCATCCTGATGCCGCTGATCGGAGGATAAGGCATGAATGATACAGCTCTCGCGGATGTGCTGCCGAAGCTCACCGGCAAGATCAGTCGCGACCGCATTCGACTGATGCGGGTACCGCGCCCGCCGAAGGATCTGATCGACGGCTTCAAGCGGATCGGCGACGCCACCAGCGTCATCTCGGACATCATGGATGAGCTCGGTATCACCGGCGCGGTTGGCGCATCGGTTCTGAAGCCGACCCTGCCTTCGGTGTCGATCGTCGGTCCGGCGCTTACGGTGCGCAACATCCTGCAACGCGAGCATGTCTACGAAACGGCGAAAAACCACGTCAACCGGATGGCGGAGTTCGAGGCCCACAACCTGGCGCTGCCGGGCGACGTTGTGGTGATCGAGGGCGTTGCCGGCGTTTCGAACATGGGCGGAATTTCGGCCCAAACCGGAAAACGGCAGGGCGAGGCCGGAGCAATCGTGGACGGAGGCGTTCGCGACCTCGGGCATTCGCGGCGGGTCGGATATCCGCTTTGGGCCACCGAGATAACGCCTGTCACCGGCAAATGGCGCATCGAGACCGTGGAGATCAACGGCGAAATCCAAGTCGCCAGCGTGCGCGTTGCTCCAGGCGATATCGTCGTTGCGGACGAAACCGGCGTCTGCTTCATCCCGATTGCCCGGGCCGCCGAAGTTCTGGCAAAGGCGCTGAGGAAGTCGGCGCTTGAAGAGGCCAAGTGCGAAGCAATCGACGCCGGTACCTCCGTTGCGGATTTGCCGGGCAATGCATGAGGCGATAGGTCACCCCGTGAGAAAGCTTCGCGTCGCCATCATCAACGACTACCAGGACGTGGTCCGCACGCTGGACTGCTTCTCCAGGCTGGACGGCCACGACGTCACGATCTGGACCGATATCATCGAGGATGTCGACATTCTGGCAGATCGCCTGGCGGAGGCGGACGTCCTGGTGCTGATGCGCGAGCGCACCAAGATCGACGAAGCTTTGCTGAGCCGCCTTCCCAAGCTGAAGCTCATAAGCCAGAACGGCCACATTCCCCACATCGATCTGGCGGCCTGCGACAGGCACGGTGTCGTCGTTTCGTCCGCTCTGACGTCGCGTCCGTCCTATTCGACGGTCGAACTCACCTGGGGGCTGATTCTTGCGGCGATGCGCAACATTCCTTTCGAGAGCGCGTCGTTGCGGCAAGGCCGTTGGCAGACCACCATAGGCCTCGGCCTGCGCGGCCGCGTCCTCGGCATCTATGGTTTCGGCCGGTTGGGCTCGATGGTGGCGCGGATCGGCAAGGCCTTCGGCATGGAGGTGCTGATCTGGGGGCGCCAAGGCTCGTTGGATCGCGCTAAGGCCGAGGGTTTCAGCGTGGCACAAGACAAGCCGTCCCTGTTCAGGCTGTCGGATGTTCTCAGCTTGCATCTGCGGCTGAATGCCGAGACCAGCGGCGCGATTGGGCCTGACGACCTGGCCTTGATGAAGCCGACCGCTTTGCTTGTGAACACCAGCCGTGCCGAACTGATCCAGCCGGGCGCTTTGGTGGCGGCGCTGAAGAGCGGTCGCCCCGGCAAGGCGGCGGTCGACGTGTTCGAACGCGAGCCGCTCACCAATCCGGACGACGCCCTGCTCAGGCTTCCAAACGCCCTGTGCACGCCGCATCTCGGCTATATCGAGCGCGACAACTATGAGTTCGCGTACGGCAATGCGTTCGACCAGATCGTAGCCTTCGCGGGCGGAACCCCGATCAATGTCCACTCCGCTGGCGGCCAGAAACAGGATCACTGAAATGAACCTCGAGCTCGACGGGAAAATTGTCCTGATAACCGGGGGCAGCAAGGGAATAGGGCTGGCCTGCGCACGCGCCTTTGCCAGGGAAGGGGCCCGCGTGGTGATTGTGTCACGCAGCCAGGAGAACCTCGACAACGCCAAGAAAAAGCTGGCCGCCGAGGGGCTGTCGGCAACGAGTTTCGCCGCCGATCTGTCGGACGGGCTTGCGGCAAAGGAAATGGTCGCCGCGCTCGAGGAGCAGGTGGGGCCGATCGCGTCCCTGGTCAATTCGGCCGGTGGCGCCAGGAGAGTTGCCCCCGACGAACTGACGCCGGACAAATGGCGTGTCGCGATGGACGCGAAGTTCTTCACCTACATGAACGTCACCGACTACGTCCTGCCGCTGATGGTGGCGCGGGGCGCCGGCACGATCGTCAACATAGTCGGCACCGGCGGCAAGATCGCGTCGCCCATGCATTTGCCGGGAGGCGCCGCCAACGCGGCGCTGATGCTCGCCTCGGCGGGGCTGGCAGCGGCGTGGGGGCATGCAGGCGTAAGGGTGAACGTGATCAATCCGGCCGCCACCATGACCGAACGCCTGCAATTGTCGCTTGAAGTCGAATCCAGGGTGACGGGCAAGACGCCGGAAGAACTGCTGCGGCTGAACGAGCAGCGAATTCCGCTGCGGCGCTACGCAAATCCTGAAGAGGTGGCCGATGCGGCGCTTTTCCTCGCCAGCGCAAGATCCTCCTACGTGACGGGCGCTTCGCTGACCATGGACGGAGGACTTACGCCACTGGTTGTCTAGCCGGCGTCGCATCGACAAAACGGGAGGAAGAGATGTTCACTTGGTACAGGGAGTTGACGTCGCGCGAGCGGAACACCTTCTGGGGCTGTTTCGCCGGCTGGGCCGTCGATGCGATGGATGCGCAGCTCTTCAGCTTCGTGCTGCCGATCCTCATCGCGGCCTGGGGAATGACGACGGCGCAGGCCGGCTATCTGGCCACCGCGACGCTGCTCTCCGCGGCGATCGGAGGATGGCTCTGCGGTTATCTCGCCGACCGTTTCGGTCGGGCCCGCATCATGCAGTTCACGATCCTTTGGTTCTGCGCCTTCACTTTCCTTGCCGGGTTCGCCCAGGACTTCCAGCAGCTTATGGTCTTGCGCATCATGCAGGGGCTGGGCTTCGGCGGCGAGTGGGCGGCCGGTGCGGTCCTGATGGGCGAGATCATCCGGGCCGAACATCGCGGCAAAGCCGTAGGCACCGTCCAGAGCGGATTCGGCATCGGCTGGAGCGCCGCCGCCATATTGGCGGGCGTGGTCCTGGCGCATTTGCCCCAGGATTACGGATGGCGCGTGCTGCTGATGATCGGTGTGCTCCCCGGCGTGCTGGTGCTCTATCTGCGCCGCAAGATCGACGAGCCGGAGATCTTCGTCAAAACGCGCGAGCTCGTCGAGAAGAGCGGCGTTCGGCCCGGGCTGGGTGCGATATTTCAGCCTGACGCCCTGCGCGTGACGATCCTTTCTTCATTGCTGGCATTCGGCGTGATCGGAGTCGGCGGTGCGATCGTCAACTGGCTGCCGACCTTCATGAAGACGGTGCGCGAACTGTCGCCGAGCGCATCTGGATATTACCTGTTCGTGGTGACCGGCGGCTCGTTTTTCGGATTTCTGGCCAGCGCATACCTGGCCGATCGTCTCGGGCGGCGGCGGACGTTTCAGCTTTTTCTGGTATGTTCATGGCTGATCACCATCGCCTATATGTTCCTGCCGCTCTCCGGCTGGTCGCTGATTATCCTGGGTGCGCCGTTCGGCTTCTTCACCATCGGAAACTATGCCGCGCTCGGCCCATTCTTCACCGAGCTTTTCCCCTCCGCCATCCGCGCCAGCGGTCAGAGCTTCGCCTACAATTTCGGTAAGGCGGCCGGTGCGGCCGCCGTATCCAGCATCGGAATACTGGCGCAACATATCAGCCTGGCGGAGGCGATCGGCCTTGTCGCGCTGTTGGGCTACAGCATCGCATTCGCCGCGACCCTGATGCTGCCCGAGACGCGGGGAATCCAGCTGACGTCCGGCTATGAACCGCCCGCGCCGCATCCCGACACCGGCGCTTCTTCGCCACCCGCGCAAGCCTCGGTTTTGCGCGCGAGACGATAGGTCCTTCCAGCCGCACTCGCGCGCCAGGCATTCAGACCAGCCGTTCACGAATTTCCCGCTACAGATCGCGAAGGATCAGCAGAACCATGCGCAAAAGTATTTCGGTGAAAGGACTGAGCCACAGGCATCCAGTTCCCAATGCCTGCCGGATCGGCAACATGGTGTTCTCGGGGGCGATTCATGGCGTCAGCCCGACCACGCAGGAATTGCCGGCCGGAATGGCGGCTCAGTCGGCCCATGTATTCGCCAACATGCGCTCCGTCATCGAGGCGGCGGGCGGGCGCGCGGAGGACATCATCAAGGTGGATATTTATCTGCGCGACAGCAGCGACAGG
Organism: Mesorhizobium sp. WSM3873; assembly: GCF_001672445.1. NCBI lineage: Bacteria > Pseudomonadati > Pseudomonadota > Alphaproteobacteria > Hyphomicrobiales > Phyllobacteriaceae > Mesorhizobium > Mesorhizobium sp. WSM3873. Next base: position 300,547 of record NZ_LYTM01000012.1, read on the forward strand.
GTCGCCGTCAATGAAGAATGGCTGCGGATGTTTCCAGATTCCGGGTCGCGTCCGGCCAGGCACGTGAGGCCGTTGACACCGGACAGCGCTTCCCTGGTGCAATGCGAATTCGTCGCAGTTATCGAGCTCTAGAATTGCATCTGCTGTATCTCGCAATTTCTGCGTGAGGTCAGTTCAGGTCGATGCATGCCGGCGCCCCGAGCCGGTGAAGTCGTCACCGATGACGCCGATCCGCATGATTTCAATCGTGCGTGCGCTGCTGCCAGAAGGTGACGGCAAGCTGCTCTAGATGCGTGCGCATGGCCTGCTCGGCGCGATCGGGATCACGCGCCGCGATGCCTTCATAGATCGCCTTGTGCGCCTCGAACGCCGTCCTTTCCTGCCCCTTTGCCGCAAGGGTCACCGTGCGCTGTTCCTTCAGCCACTCCGAGATCTGGTCGTGCAGCGCGATGAAGACTGGATTGCGCGCCATCTTCGCCAGTTCGAAGTGGAAGGCGATGTCGGTTGAGGTGAAACGCTCGCGGTCGCCGATCGCTTTCCGGTTGGCTTCGAGCGCAGTCGCCAGCGCCTCGAGGTCCGTGGCCGTCGCGTGCCGGGCGGCCTCGCGCGCCAACCCAACTTCGAAGAACAGGCGCGCGCCCTGGAAGTAACGATGTCCCTCCTCGGTCGAAAGCATCTGCCGCACGGCCGGCGCCATGCCCGTGAAGATGTGCGAGGCGGTCGGCATCAGCACCTTGGCCCGCGCGCCATTGGTGAGTTCGACCAGCCCGGCCTTCTGCAGCGAGATCAGCGCCTCGCGGATGGCGGGCCGGCCGACGCCGAAGCGCGTCTGCAGGTCGCGCTCGGGCGGCAGCTGGTCTCCGGGCTTGAGCTTGCCGGACAGGATCTGCGCCTCGAGATGCGAGGCGACGTGCTCGAAGAGCTTCTTGCGTTCTATAACGAGAGGATCGACCATGACCTTTCATACCATCATACTTGACAACCATGCAACTGCTTGCAAGGATGACCGCAACATAAGCAGACAAGGCCGGATCGGCTAGCGGCTGCGCTCGCCGAAAGCGCGTTTCCACAAGATCCTGGAGGCGGCGCCCCCGGCTTTGCCGAAAACAACCCGTGGTGGGACAGGGAGCGAAAGACATGCGGATCGCCATTCTGGGCGGCGGCGGTGCCATGGGTGGCATTTTCGGCGGCTATCTTGCCCGAGCAGGCAATGACGTGACGCTGATCGACGTCTCGACGCCGGCCGTGCAAGCGATCAACGACAACGGCCTCACGATCGAGGAGAAGGACGGCTCCCAACCGGTTATCCGCGTTCCGGCAACCACGGAGCCGTCGAAGGTCGGACCGGTCGACCTGATCATCAATTTCGTCAAATGCTATCACACCGATGCGGCGGTCCGCGCGGCGGCCCCGATGATCTCGGGGGACACGGCGGTGCTCAGCCTGCAGAACGGCTGGGGCAACGCGCCGTGCATCGCCGGCATTGTGGGAGAGGACAAGGTCCTGGTCGGCCTGACTTACCATGGCGGCACGTTGCTCGGCCCCGGCAGGGTGAAGCATCCCGGCGTCGGGATGACCTATATCGGCGAACTGAGCGGCAAGGCGACACCGCGCCTGGACAAGGTGATCGAGACCTTCCGTGCCGCAGAGATCGAAACCACCAGGTCCGAGCGCATCCTAGACGAGGTCTGGAAGAAGCTGGCGCTGAACGCCTGCACGCTGCCGGTCGCCGGCCTTCTGCATCTCATGTCGCACGAACTGGTCGCCTTCGACGGCACGAAGTCGCTGATGGCGGCAATCCTGAAGGAAGTCGTGGCGGTTGCCAAAGCGCAGGGCATTTCGCTCGACTATGACGAGCGCTGGGCCGCCATAACGGGGTTGCTGGAGAAGGCCGTGGGCGGCAAGGCCTCCATGCTCCAGGACGTCGAGGCGCGGCGCCAGACGGAGATCGAGGTCATCAACGGCGCCATCGTCGACGCCGGCAAGCGCACCGGCGTGGCCACGCCGGTGAATGAAACCATGGTCTGGATGATCCAGGCCAAGCAAGCTCACTACCTTCAGGCGAAGGCATAGCCATGCCGGCCGCACTCGTCAGCGCTTGAGGTCGACATGGCGCCGCGCCTGCAGATCTCGCAGCTTTGCAAGACGTTCCCCGGCGTGCGGGCACTCGACGACGTGTCGATATCGGTCGAGCCCGGTGAAATCCGGGCACTGCTTGGCGAGAACGGTGCCGGCAAGTCCACGCTGGGAAAGATCGTTGCCGGCGTCTACAGCCGCACCGGCGGCGAGGTGCGGCTCGACGACGCCGTACTCGGCGACCTCGACGAGAAGGCCGCGGGCGAGCTGGGCATCGGCATCGTCCATCAGGAAGGCTCGCTGGTGCCGCAGCTGTCGGTCGCGGAAAACATCTTTGCCGGCCGTCAGCCGACAAAATGGTTCGGCCAGGTCGATATCCGGCTGATGCGCGAAAGAGCGCACGCTCTCATCGCCCAGCTCGGCGTCGCCATCGATCCGGCAATGAAAGTGGCATTCCTGTCGCCAGCCCAGGCGCAGATCGTCGAGATCGCCAAGGCATTGTCGCGCGAACTGAGGCTGCTGATCCTCGACGAGCCGACGGCGGCGCTGACGCTGACCGAAACCGAAAAGCTCTTCGAGATCGTGCGCCGGCTGGCCAGGGACGGCGTTTCGGTCATCTATGTCTCCCACCGCCTAGCCGAGATCTTCGCGCTCTGCGATTCCGTCACGGTGCTCAAGGACGGGCGGCTCGCCGGTACGCGCAAGGTCGCCGAGACGACGACGGACGAGTTGATACGGCTGATGGTCGGGCGCGAGGTTCATCTCACCCGCGCGGCTTCGGCGCGGCAAGCGGGACCGATCGTTTTTGAAGCCGACGGGGTCTCCGCGCCGCCGCTTGTGCGCTCGGCTTCGATCACCGTGCGCGCCGGTGAGGTTGTCTGTCTTGCCGGGTTGATCGGTTCCGGGCGGAGCGAATTCTGCGAGGCCATTTTTGGCGCCAGGCGCCACACGGCCGGCGACATCCGGATCGGAGGCGCACCGGTCGACCCTCAGGGCCCGTGGGACGCCAAGCACGCCGGCATCGGCATGGTTCCGGAGGATCGCAAGACGTCGGGTCTCTTCCTCGGGATGGACCTCGTCAACAACATCGCCGCCACTGTGCTTTCGAAGGTCTCGTCCGGCGCCAACTTCTCCAACAGCAAGGCCGAACGGCTCGCAGGCGATTTCGTCAAAGAGCTGCGCATCGCCACCCCCAGCGTGCGCAAGATCGTCGGCGAGCTTTCGGGCGGCAACCAGCAGAAGGTCCTGCTGGCGAAATGGCTGGCCATGGAGCCGCGCCTGCTCATCGTCGACGAGCCGACGCGCGGCGTCGATGTCGGCGCTCGTTCCGAAATTTATCGCCTGCTGCGCGGACTGGCGGAGAAGGGCGTGGCGCTTCTCGTCGTCTCGTCCGAGCTGCCCGAGGTGCTGGCGCTTGCGGACCGGATCGTCGTGATGGCCGAGGGCCGCACGGTCGGGGAACTGCCGGGCGAGGGGGCGACCGAAGAGCAGGTGCTACGGCTGGCGACCCGGTTCACATCGTCGGTCGCGAACGTACGCGAGGAAGCGGTTGGAGCATGAGCGTGGCACAGATATCCCAGAACGAAGCGCAGGCCCCGGTCGAACAGCGCGAGGCCCTGCCGCTGCGCATTGTGCGCCGCCTGGCCAACTCGCGTGAGCTGACATTGTTCGTGCTCGTCGTGCTGCTCGCGCTGGCGATGACCATCGTCTATCCGCACAACTTCCCGACCGGGCCGAACATGCGCGCCGTGCTGCTCAATCTGGCACCCGTCGGCATTCTCGTCTGCGGCATGATGCTGCTGATGATCGCCGGCACTTTCGACCTGTCCGTCGGATCGACGCTCGCGCTTTCCGGGGTCTGGGCCGGTGTGGTTGCCGGCTGGTGGGGCTGGCCGGCGGAGGCAGCTCTTCTCGTTGGGGTCCTGGTTGGCGCGGTGGCCGGCTTGATCAACGGCCTGATCGTGACCCGCATCGGCATCAACGCACTGATCGCGACGCTCGGCACACTCACCATCTATCGCAGCCTGACCTATGTGACGGCCGGAACGGGTGTCACGCCGATCTCCGACAGCTTCGCCGAATATGGCCGCGCCGCCGATCCGATCCTGCGCATCCAGTCGCCGTTCTGGGCGATGCTGGTCCTGGTGCTGGTCGGCGGCTGGCTGGTCGCGCGCACCCGCTTCTTCCGCCAGTTCTATTTCGTCGGCGGCAACCCGCGCGCGGCCCAACTGTCCGGCATCCGCGTCGACAGGCTGATCCTCATCGGCTTCATCATAATGGGTGCGCTGGCAGGCATCGCCGGTGTGCTCGGGGCGGCGCGGCTCAACAGCGCTGTTGTCAATGCCGGCGTCGGCATCGAACTCAAGGTCATCACCGCAACGGTCCTTGGCGGCGCCAGCCTCAAGGGCGGCGAGGGCACCGTTCTGGGCGGCATTCTCGGCGTGCTTTTCATCGCGCTGATCGAGAACGCCATGATCATCAACGCGGTTGGCGTTTTCTGGCAGGGACTGGTCGTGGGGCTTGTCCTGCTGTTCGCCGTTTCGCTCGACCGCTTCAAGACCGCGGGCCGCGGCTAGGCCGGCGGGAACCGAGGGGAATCCGGCAAGGCCGGTGGACTGCAAAAACTGGGAACAGAACCCAATCAGGAGGAAACGGGAATGCGCTTTATGATGAAATCGACATTGGTCGCCTTGGGGATAACGGCGCTCGCGGCAGCCGTGACGGCACCGGCGCGCGCGCAGGAATCGTCTTTCGGCCCGGCCGACGCGAAGGAAACCTATTACTGGATTTCCAACAAGGCCAACCTGCCGCTCTTCGTGCAATACGACTATGTCGGCATGAAGAAGATCGCCGAGGAGCTCGGCGTCAAGGTGGTTGTGGCCGGCCCGACCGATTTCGACCTGCCAGGCTTCATCGCCGCGGTCGATCAGGTCTGCGCCCAGAAGCCGAACGGCGTGTCCGTGGTGGGCGGCTGGGATCCGTCGCTGACGGAATCGGTCAAGAAGTGCCTGGAGCAGGGCGTTCCCACCGTCGTCGATGACGGCGACCTGCCGGCCTCCGGACGTCTCGCCTACATCGGCACGAACTGGACGCAGGTCGGTGTCGCTCAGGCCAAGAAGATGATGGAGAAGCTGCCCAACGGCGGCAAGCTGGCCATGATGTCGATCATCAACGCCGGTAACATGCGGGAGGCAGTCGCCGGCTTCAAGGCCTATATCGAGGCCAATGGCGGCGGCAAATACAACATCGTCTCCAACGAGGACGACGGCGGCGATGCGCAGAAGGCGGCGCAGGTGACGGCCGCGATCCTCGCTGCCCATCCTGACATCGCCGGCTTAGCGGGCTTCGATTCGGAGTCGGGCGCCGGCATCGTGACCGCGTTGCGTGAGGCCGGCAAGAATCCGGGCGACATCAAGGTGACGGCGATGGAGCAGACGCCGGACTTCTTCAAGACCGCCAAGGAAGGCTGGGTCGACGGCATAGTGGTGCAGAACCGCGAACTGTTCATCTACTACGCGGTCAAGATCCTGCACGACTACAACCACAACGGACTGAAGTCCGCCGGCCTCGGCGCCAGCGACGGCGGCCGCCCGGTTCCGGACACGCTCGACACCGGCGTGCTGCTCGTCACCAAGGACAATGTCGACAAGGTGACGGCCGCGCTCGGCGTCAAGTAGTCGACCACCACACTGAGGGCTCTGCCCTCTTGCCTCCGGCGTTTCACTCCCCGGCCGTCGGAGGCAACATCGAAGCCAGCCAACCCAGAAGTCGCGCCCATGGCCGCAATGGTGACAACGGACGAACCGAACATCCCGGACGAGGTGGACATCCACGATCCGGCGTTCGTTGCCGATCCATTCGCGGCTTTCGAGCATTTGCGCCGGAAATGTCCGGTAGCACGCTCGAACAAATACGGGGGCTTTTGGTTGCTGAGCCGATACGACGATGTACGGAGCGCCGCAATTAATTGGCGCGACTACACGTCCAGCGTTCCCGGCGTGACGGCCATTCCCGTGATCACGCCGCGGACCGAACCTCAACTGCCGATCGAAATCGATCCGCCCCGGCATTCGCGTTATCGCGCCCTGGTCAACCCGGTCTTCGCGCCGCAGCGAATTGCCGCGATCACACCTCGCGTAAAAATGCTGGCCCGGTCGCTCTTCGAAAAGATGATCGCTGCGGGAAAGGCCGAGGCCGTTGCCGAATTCTGCGTGCCGGTTGCGATCACGTCGCTCGCGGCCTTCACCGACGTGCCGCTGCAAGACTCGGACAAGTGGGTCGGCTGGATCACCAGCATGTTCAACGTGAAGGACCCGAGCGCTGGAGCGACGGCAAGCCGCGAACTCAACACCTATATCGAGACCCTCATTGCCGCACGACGCGCCAAGCCGACGGGCGATTTCGTCAGCATGCTGATAGCGGCCGAGATTGACGGCGAAAGGCTCGACGACATTCAGATCCGCTCGTTCATGAGCGTCGTGTTCGGCGCGGGTTTCGAGACCACGGCGGACGCCCTTTCGGTCATGCTGCACTGGCTGGCCGAGCATCCGGAGGCGCTGGATCGGCTTGCCAGCGAACCGCAGCTTGTTCCGACCGCGGTGGAGGAGTTCCTGCGCTATTCCTCGCCGATCGAGATTTTCGGCCGCAATGCCTCGCATGATTTGTGCCTGCACGGTCGCGACATAAGGCGGGGCGACATTGTGGCCCTTGGTTTCGGCGCGGCGAACCGGGACCCGTCGGTATTCGATGCGCCGGACGAGATGCGCCTCGATCGCAGTCCCAACAAGCATCTCACCTTCGGAGCCGGCCCGCATCTGTGCGCCGGCGCCGGCGTGGCGCGCATGGAAATGGCGGTGACGCTCGAAACGCTGATCGAGACCGGCGCAAGGCTCGCACCCGCATCGGAGCAAGAGCTTCGCTGGAAGACACGCGGCGACCGGCGCGGGCTCGCTCGCCTGCCGCTCACAATCGACACGAGAAAGACGAACCGAAGATGACGCTTCAACCCACCACCCGCATCCGCTTCCACGGCGTGGCCGCCTACGAGATCGTGACGAGCAACGGGCTGCGCATCCTTTGCGACCCGTTCCTCGACCAGAATCCTGGAGCCGCGACCAAATCCACCGACTTCGACCATGTCGATCTGGTGATCGTCAGCCATGCGGCGTTCGATCATCTCGGCGACACCGACAAGATCGCCGCCGCGTACGGCTGTCCGGTTGTCTGCGGCGGCGAGGTGAAGGCCTGGCTGATGGATCGCGGCATCCCGGCCAGCCAGATCCGCGCGACGACCTGGGGCATTCGGGTCAAGGTGTCCGGCATTGAGATCCAGCCGCTGGAGTGCCATCACTGGTCGCAGATCAGGCTGATGGACAACTCCTTCATCTCCGGCGTGCCGATGGCCTTCATCGTCTATGCCGACGGGCTGCGCTTCTATCACTATGGCGATACCGCCATTTTCTCCGACCTGAAACTGCAGGGCGAACTCTATAAACCCAATGTCGGCTGCATCGGCATCGCCAATCCGCAGGAGATCCTGCATCTCAATCCGATGCCGGGAGAAATGCTGACGGGCGAGATGAGTCCCAATGAAGGTGTGCTGGCGACCCAGTGGCTCGGACTCGAGACTGTCCTGCCGTGCCACTACATCACGCTCGATGGCGACAAGGACGTCGCCGCCTACATGGAACATCACGGCGCGGCCAGGGCTCGCGGCGAGGCCATTGCCGATCCCTATCTGCTGCGGGCCGGCGACTGGATCGAATTCGATGCCGATGGCAGGGTCGTGCGCCCCGCGAAGGCGGCATGATGCGGGCCGCCATTTTCGACCAGCCGCAGTCGATCCGCATCGGCGATGCGCCGAAGCCCGTTCCTGGGCTGGGCGAAGTGCTGGTACGCGTCAGGGCCGCGGGCCTTTGCGCCGGTGATCTCTATATCTATACCGGCAAGAACCCCTATGTGACCTATCCTCGGATCGGCTGTCACGAAATCGCCGGCAGGGTCGAGGCTTACGGGCCAGGAGCGGCCGGTCCGAAGGTCGGGACGCGGGTCGTCGTCGACCCCTTCATCGGTTGCGGCCATTGCTATCCCTGTCGGATCGGCAAACGCAATTGCTGCGCCAATCTCACCATCATCGGGGTGCATCGCGAAGGCGGCTTCGCTGAATTCGTCACCGCGCCCGCGGGCAATCTGAACGTCGTGCCGGAGGGGCTCTCCGACTTCGAGGCGGCGTTCGCCGAGCCCGTCGCGATCGGCGTGCAGGGCTGCCGGCGCGGCATGGTCATGGGCGAGGACACGGTCCTCGTTCTTGGCGCGGGTCCGATCGGGCTGGCGATCGTCGAGGTCGCGCGGGCCCATGGCGCAAAAGTCTATGCCACGGATCTGTCGGCGGAGCGGCTGTCCACCGCCGCCGATCTGGGCGCAATCCCTGTGGCCGGCGGTGAAGGGCTGCTTGAACGGGTGATGGAGATCACGACCGGCGAAGGCATGCCCGTGGTGCTGGAGGCTACGGGGGCGGCGCCGGCGATGGAGCAGACCATCGATCTCGTTGCCGCGGGCGGCCGCGTCGTCATTCTCGGTCTCGTCAAGAAAGGACAAGGCGTCACGCTGCCCGGGCTGGATTTCACCCGCAAGGAGGTCACCATCCTCGGTTCGCGCGCCTCCGTCGATTGCTTTCCCGAGGCGCTCGACCTGCTTGCGTCGGGCAAGATCCATTACCCCAAAATCGCCAGCAGCTTTGCGCTGTCCGAGGCGCCCGCCGTCTTCAAAACACTCGCTGACAATCCGATGGCCCTGCACAAGGCCGTCTTCATCCCGGAGGCCGCATGAAATTCGTCACTTTCTCTCACAGGCAGGCCGGGCATCGCCAGCACGCCGGCATTCTGGACGGCGAGCAGGTCGCCTGCCTGACCGAAGCAGGACTGGCAGCGTCGGTGCTCGAGGTCGTGCAAGGCGGCGGGGCGGCGCTGGAGAAAGTCCGCGCGGGACTTGCCAAGGCGCCGCGCTATGCGCTTGCCGATACTATCCTCGAAGCGCCTATTCGTCCCGGCAAAGTGCTCTGCTCCGGCATCAACTACAAAGGTCATGCCGAGGAAAACCCGAATGCCAAGATGACCGAGCCGTTCTTTTTCGCCAAGCTGCCGTCATCGGTGGTCGGGCCCGATGTGCGGGTCGAAAAGCCGGTCCGGACGGAGCAGATGGACTATGAGGTCGAATTCACGGCCGTGATCGGCAAACATCTGCACAAGGCTTCCGAAGCCGACGTGATGCCGGCGATCTTCGGCTATACGCTGCTCAACGACATCTCGGCCCGCGACGTCCAATTCAAGGACAACCAGATCACCATCGGCAAGAATTTCGCGGGCTTCGCACCGATAGGCCCATGCATCGTCACCACTGATGAACTGACCAGGCCCGACGACGTGACGCTCAAGACAAGGCTGAACGGCAAGCTTTTGCAGAACGGCAGCACGTCGGACTGGCTGTTCCCGCTGCCGCGGCTGATATCCTTCCTTTCGCACTACGTGCCGCTGGAACCAGGCGACCTCGTCTCGACCGGAACGCCGGCGGGCGTCGGCGCCTTCCAGAAGCCGCAGATATTCATGAAGGCTGGCGACGTCGTGGAAATCGAGGCCGCCGGCATCGGTGTGCTTAGAACCCCCATCGTGGCCGGATAGAGGGCATGGACCGGTCCCTGCGCATCGGCGTGATCGGCTGCGGCTTCTTCGCGCAGAACCATTTGCATTCCTGGAGCGACCTCGCCGAAAAGGGCGCCCAGCTTGCCGCCGTCTGCGACGTGAATGCCGCCAAGGCGCGCGCCGCCGGCGAGACATTCCGTGTGCCGTATTATTCGGACGCCGCAAAGATGCTCGAGGCTGAGCGCCTCGACGTGGCCGATATCGTGACACGCCACGACACGCACCGGCCGTTGGCGGAAATGGCGCTCGCGCACGGCGTGGCCACAATCGTGCAGAAGCCCTTCGCATCGACATGGGAAGATTGCATCGCGATCGTCGAAGCTGCGCACAAGGCAAATGCGTGGCTTGCCGTGCATGAGAACTTTCGGTTTCAGGGGCCGATGCGCGCCGTCCGCAAGGTAATCGACAGCGGCGCGATCGGAACACCGAACTGGGCAAGGATTCGCTTCAGGACCGGCTTCGACGTCTACAAGACCCAGCCCTATTTCTATGACGAGGAGCGGCTCGCGATTGCCGATGTCGGTATCCACATGCTGGACCTGTCCCGCTTCTTCCTCGGCGAGGTCGAGCACATCTCCTGCGAAAAACAGAAGCGCAATCCACGCATCCGCGCTGAGGACACGGCGACCATGCTGCTCAGGCATCAAAGCGGCGCGGTGTCGGTCGTGGAATGCACCTACGAGTCGCGCCGATTGCCGGATCATTTCCCTGAAACGCTGCTCGTCATCGAAGGTCCGAGGGGAGCCATTTCGCTCGATGCCGGTTGCAGCATGACGGTGACCAGCGACGGCGCGACGTGGACCGAAGACGCAAGCTCGCCGCTCCTGTCCTGGACCGCTTATCCCTGGCATGTCGCCCAGCAAGGCGTGATCGGTGCATGCGGCCATTTCCTCGACAGCCTGCAGCGCGGCGTTCCGCCCGAAACCAGCGGTGAGGACAATCTCAAGACATACGCGTTGGTCGATGCCGCCTATCGCGCCGCCAGCGAACGGCGCGCGGTCGAACCTAAGCGTTGGAACCATGGCTTAGCCAATGGCGGAGAGCGGCCATGAGCATTTCGCCTGCCGAAGCGGCCTTTGCCCTCACCGTCGTTTTCGATCTTGTCGAAGGGACCTTTCCCGAATTCTACCGGCTCGTTTCGCAGAACGCGTCTCTGTCGGTGGAACTCGAGCCGGGATGTCTGCGCTTCGATGTGCTGACGCCGTTAGGCACGCAAAAGCCGTCCCAGATATTCCTGTACGAGATCTATCGCGATCGGGCTGCCTTCGACCTGCACCTCGCTTCGGCTCACTATCTGAGCTTCGATGCCAGCACGCGTGACATGGTGAGCCGCAAGACTGTCGTCACCTACAGGGTGGACGAGAATTCCAAGCAGGCGGTGGCATGACCGCCAATGCCGATCTCCTTGCGCTTTACGGCACCGACGAGCCGCTTCCGCAACGGAAGCTTCTTGCCGCCGGACCGCTGACCGCCGTTCTCGAGGACGGCAATCTGCGGACGATCTGTTTTGCCGGCGTGGAGGTGGTTCGGGCGATCAACTATCTTGCGCGCGATGCGTCCTGGGGGACTTACAAGGCCGAGCTTTCCAACATGCGAATTTCCGAGGACGGCACGTCGTTCGAGCTTCGCTATGACGGACTCTGCGCCGGCCCGCAGGGACGTTTCGCCTATCGCATGAAGATTCGTGGCGACGCGTCGGGCGAGCTGACCTTGCAAGCGGATGGCGTGGCGCTCACCGATTTTCCCACCAACCGCACCGGTTTCGTGGTGCTTCATCCTTCAGAGGCGGCGGGCAAAAGGCTGACCATCCGGCATAGCGACGGAAGCATCGAGGAGACGACATTTCCCAAATTGATCAGCCCGGACCAGCCTGCCTTCGACATTTCAGCGCTGACGCACGAGCCAGCACCCGGCTTGGTCTGCGCCGTCGCCATGGAAGGCGATGCCTTCGAGATGGAGGACCAGCGCAACTGGACGGACGCCTCGTTCAAGACTTATGTGCGGCCGCTCTCAAAGCCCCGACCTTATGTCATCGGCAAAGGTGTGAAGGACATACAGCGCGTCACGGTTTCCGTGCACGCCGAGACATCGGCGCCTGGACCGGCTATCAGCAGTCCAGCAACCCTGACCGTTGGCGGACCTGCCGGGCGGATGCCGTCGATAGCGCTGTTCGTCGATCCCGACCAACTGCCGGCAGCCATCGCCGGAGCGGCTTCGCTTGGCCCGGTGCCGGAGATCATACTGCGCTTCGACAGCGCGCGCGGGCATGATCGGCGCGTGCTGGAAAAGGCAGCCGAGCTTGCGAGCGCGCTTGGCGCCCGGCTGGCGCTCGAGGCGATCTTTGATGCGATCCACCCCGGGGCCGAGGCCCAGACCCTTGCAGCTATGGTTCGCTTGGCGGGCGTCGAACCGAGCGCCATTCTGGTTTCACCACGGCGCGAATTCAAGACACGCCCCTCGAACCATTTGCCGAACGGTGAGCGACCGATTGACGAGATCGTGCAGGCATTGCGGGCTGTCGGTCTCGCTTGCCCGATAGGGGCTGGTACGCCCTCCCTATTCACCGAATTCAACCGCAACCCGCCGACCGGCAATGCGGATTTCGTCTTCTTCGGCAACAGCGCCATCGTGCATGCCGCCGATGAGCAGTCGGTCATGGAAACCCTGACCGTTTATCCTGCAATCATGGAGACAGCACGGCAATTGTGTCCCGGAAAGCCGATCTGGCTTGGGCCTTGCACGATCGGCTTGCGGCACAATCCCTATGGTGAGGTGGTCGCAGCCAATCCCGGAAATAACCGGGTGCCCGCCGCCGGCACCGACCCGCGTCAGCGGGCATTGTTCGGTGCCGCCTTTGCCGTCGGCGTCGCGGCCCGGGCCGCTGAGACAGCCGCCGAGCAGTTGATATTGGCAGAACTGACTGGCCCCTTCGGTCTCTTGAACGAGGACGGCTCCCGACGACCTTTGCAAGCCGTCCATGCCCAAATCGCTGAGGCCGCCGGCGTCGAACGCTATGGGATTTCGAGTGATTGGCCAGGCGTGGCAGCGATTGCCTTTCGTCGCGGCAACACGATCCGCGTGCTGGCGGCCAACCTGACCCCCGTGCCGATCGACATAGCGCTATCCTCGGATGCTAAACTGCTTTGCGTTGCAGGTGAGGACACGAAGCCGGCGAAGTCCCCGCTGACCACCCATACATTGGGGCCGTACAACTCTGTCGCTCTTCAGTTTGTCCAGACGCCAAGTCGACCGGACGGCAGGCCCAGGAAAAGCTGAACGTCAAGATACGCAATCCAAAGCGGGATGTCTCGTCTCCCAGCTATTTGCGTGGGCGGGATGATGGCGCCCGGCAGGAGCATGGAGTGCGCGGACAGGCCTCAAGATCAGCAGCTTCTGCAGGCGAGCGGCGCCTCTGAAGCGCTGAACCTTCGATTGTTGCGTCGGCGTCGAACCGCCAAAGACGTGTGCGGTCAACCGCCTCCGTACATGAGCTTCGGCAGCCAAATGACGATCGAGGGGAACACGATGCACAACCCTACTCCGATCGCCTGCAGGAATAAGAAGGGAACGGCGGATCGGAAGATCGTCGCCATCGATATCTCCGGTGGCGCGACACTCTTCAAGTAAAACAGTGAATAGCCGAACGGTGGGCTCAGGAACGCCATCTGCATGTTGACCATGAAAATGACGCCATACCACAGCGGCACGTCTTCAGGAGCCACACCGGCTAAGCCGAACGTACCGCCGAATTCCAGGGACTTAAGGATGGGCAGAAATATCGGTACGGTGAGAAGGAGAATGCCCACCCAGTCCAGAAACATGCCCAGGACGAACAGGATGATCATCATCAGAACAAGAATGCCGTAAGGCGCGAATCCAGTTCCGAGAATAGATTCGGCAACGAAGTTCTGCCCGCCCTTCAGGATGAAGAAGCCGACGAACATGGTGGCTCCGAAGAATATCCACATCACCATCGCAGTCGCCTTGAGGGTCGCCACGCCGGCTTCCCGGATCGTGTCCCAAGTCAGGCGGCGATGGGCGGCGCAGACGATGAAAGCACCGAATGTGCCGATGCCGGCGGCTTCAACAGGCGTTGCTATGCCAAGGAAGATGACCCCGAGCACAAGCAGGATGAGCAGAATGGGCATGAACGTGCGGCGCAGAAGCCTCAGCTTCTCCCCAAAGCCGATGCGCTCGCTCGGCGGCAAAGCCGGGCCGAGCTTGGGGTTGATGTAGCAGCGCGCCGTGACGTAGACGACATACATCCCCGACAGCAGCAGCCCTGGGAATACCGACCCGATCAAAAGCTCGCCTAACGACTGTTGCGCGACGACGGCGTAGACGATCGCCATCACCGAAGGCGGTATGAGGATGCCAAGCGTTCCTCCGGCGAGCAGCGAGCCGCAGGCGAGCTTTGCGTCGTAGTTGCGGCGGAGCATCGCTGGCAGAGCGATCATGCCCATTGTCACTTCCGTCGCACCGACGACCCCAACCATTGCTGCGAGCAGGGTGCACGAGATTATGGTGGCCGAGGCAAGTCCACCTTTCAGCCCACCCAGCCATTTATAGACCACGTCAAACAGCTCCTCGATGATCCCCGCTTTCTGAAGGATCGCGGCCATGAAGATAAACAGCGGCACCGCCGAGAGCTGATAATCCGTCATGAAGGGAAAAATCCGCGACGGCAGCATGTTCAGCATGGCCGCATTACCGAACAAGAAGAGGAAGAGAACGGCGAGGCTGCCCGTGCAGAAGGCCATTGGCAGCCCGAGCAATAAAAGAACGCCCAGTCCGCCGAACATGAGGATGCTCAGCCACAGGATTGGAAGCTCGAGACCCATGGCTTAGCGGAGCCTTCTTGTTGCGGTCGCGATGTCACGCATCAGGCGAGACACGCCTTGAAGCAGCAGCAGCGCGGCGCCAACAGGAATCGCCAGCTTCACCGGCCAATATTGAATACCCCACTCGGTGAAAGAACTCTCGCCCACCGCCATCGCGTCGCTGGCAAAACGCCAGCCGGCAACGAGCATTGTACCCACGAACAGGAAAAAGAATGCCGAGGTGATGATATCGCAGATCGCCCGGCCACGTTCGGAGAGGTGGCTGTACACGATGTCGACCCTGACATGGGTCTCATCGCGATAGGCATAGGCCCCAGCCAGCATGTATTGCATACCGAACATCAGAAACATGCTCTCGTGCACCCAGTTGGTCGGGGAGTTGAAAACGAAGCGGGCGACCACCTCGTAATAGTACGCCATGACCGCGAGGACCGACCAATAGGCGACGAACTCGCCTGTCACTCTTACAAGCCAGTCGACCGGCCCAAATGGCGCAAGAGGCTGTTTGACGGGCGTCGCGGGCACATCGACGACGATCTCATGGTGGGTCGCGGCGCGCCCAGTCTCACGGGCGCGGGCGCGCCGCGCAAGACCGGGTATGAGAAGGGCGTCGCCGACGATAATGAGACCGAGCAGAAGTCCCGCAATCCGGCTGATGCTGCTGTCCCACTCGAGCCCGTGAACGGCCGCCGTCAGATTGTTGCGCGCCGCCGCGGCCTCAGCCTCAGCTTTTGCAAGTCGATCGGCAGCCCCCTGCTTGTTGGCTGCCATATCTGCCTTGGCACGCGGCAACAGTCTCCCGGCGTGCTCGCTCTGGGATCGCGCGAGTGAAACTGCCTCGCGTCCATCGCGCACCTGGGTGCTTGTCCAAAGTACCGCGATGAAGAACGGGATAAAAATGAATCCCCACCTGCTCTTCAGATAGAAGCGGTGCATGCCGAGGAAGCCGGCTGTGACCAGGAACAGATAGGCAAGAAACAGGTTTGGACGGCCGGGATCACGCTGTGCCCGTTCTCGATGGACAAAATGAACGGCGGCCAGCGGAAAGACCGCGAGGGTTAACCAGTAGAGCCAGTGCGGCAGCACAAATGTTAGGGAAGGCATCGGCGAACGCCTGCTGCAGGAGCGAGCGCCCGTCCGGCTCAGGACGGGCGAAAGAGGGTTCACAGGTTGATGGTCAGCCCCTGGTACATGTCCGGAGTGACATAACCGACTGTCGGGTTCTCCATGACCTCGAGCTGCAACTTGAAGATGCGCGCTGCGTCCTTGTCCTTGTTGGCCCACTCGAACCAGATGGGCACCGCGATTTCCTGGAACTTCTGGAGGTCCTCCGGTCCAAGCCGATTGATTTCAATGCCGGCATCCAGGAATTTTTGCCAAGCCTCCATGTCGGCCTTCTGGATCGAGCCGAAATGGGCATTGGAATAGACTTGGATCTCGTCTTCCACGAACTTCTTGAGGTTGTCCGGGAGTTGGTTCCAGACATTCATGTTGACGGCAAAGTCCATCAGGTCGACGGGCTGGTATACGGACATCAGACCGGCTGGACCCATGGAAATGTACTTGGTCACCTGCTGGAAACCGAGGGCCCAGTTTACGGCCGGACCGGTGTAGTCGGCGGCATCGATCGTGCCCTTTTCCAGCGCGGAGAACACCTCGCCGCCCGGCAGCAACGTCGTCTTGGCACCGGCTTTCGCGAAGGTTTCGGCGATCATGCCGCCCGGTACGCGCAGTTTCAGATCCCTAAAATCCTCGATTGAGCGGATCGGTGTCTTTGAGTGGATGATGTTCGGGCCGTGATGAATGCGGTTGACGTAGTAAAGGCCTTGTTTCGCATAAAGGTCGCGCGCGGCCTGCAGACCACCTTTTGAATAGAAAAAGATATCCCATTCGTGCGGATAGCGTAGCCCCAACGTGTAAGAGGACAGGAACGCCGTAGCGGGAAGCTTGCCGGCCCAATAAAGTGAAAACGAGTTCATCGCTTCCAGAACGCCGTTCTTCACCCCGTCGAGGAGTTCGAAATCACCAACGATATCCTTTGCCTTGAACGGCTGAAATTCGAGTTGGCCTCCGGTTTTTTCCTTGATGGTGCCACACCAGTTTTGGAAGGTTTCAAGTCCGACACCCGCCGGCCACGAGGTTTGGATTTTCCAGGTGATTGCGTCTGCGGCTCCGGCCCTTCGAACCCAGGGCGCGGTGACCGCCGTCGCCGTTAGCCCAGCGACAAGTCCACTCGTCTTCAGAAACTTTCGCCTTGATTGGGAACGCGTTTCTCCGTCCATTGCTTTCCTCCCTGGTCGGCAAGCGGGCAAATGATGGGCCCGTCGCCGGTTCAAATCGCAAAATCAATGACGCAAAGGATGTCCCGTTCTTGTGAGACCAGAGCTGCCTCCTTTTTCGCAGTCGTTTCCAGCCGGATGCCAACGCCACAAACGATAGCGACAGGGACCGGCGCAGCCTGTAAATAACATAACGCGGCGCAATCATTTTCAACCACTGCTCGCCCGATCCATAGTATGCCTGTGCGGCTGTAATAAATCCATTGGTGAGTCACGCCCAATGACGCGCTCGGGGCGTCGATCTGATGCTTCAGAATTGGGATTGGGGTAAGAGCCATCGGCTCGTACTGAGCGAGTCCTTGCAGGCCCGCAAGGTCAGTCAGATGTAGGACGCGCGAGTTGCTGGTGATGAGCTGTTCGACACGCAATGCTGAATTGCGCGATTGAGATGGGGCACACTCAGTCCGAGCGCGTCCGCCATGACTTCCCCATGCGGTATAAACCAGCTCTTGCAAATGGCGTTCGGGCGTCTCCCAGCTATTTGCGCAGGCGGGATGATGGCGGCGCCCGGCGGGAGCATGGAGTGCGCGACAGGCCTTAAGCAGCTTCTGCGGGCGTCCCCTGGATACGGATCGGTCAGCCGACCGTCGCTTGACCCGTTGCCTCCTTAATCTTGTCCAAGACCGCTTCAGGCGCCACGTCGCGCTTCAGCTCCTTCAACTCATTGTCTGCTTCCGTCGGAACATCCAGGCGCTTCGCGATCTCCTCGACCAGTTTGATGAGCTTGGTCGTCTCATGCTCGTTGAGCAGGCTCACCTGCAGATCGAGGTCTGCCCGCGCATCATCCTGGGCGGCCATGCGGTTCTGGTTGATCAGTACGAACGTTGAGAGAAAGATCGCCTCGACCGAGGCGAACATGGCCAGGATAACCAGAGAAGGATCCCAGGGTTTTATAAAGTTCACGATCCCGAAATTTAGGCCGATCCAGGCGCCAAAGAAGACGAGGTGGATGTAGACGAACATCATGCTGCCGGCAAACCTGCTGATTGCCGCCGCCGCGCGCTGCTCCAGCGATGCTGCCTTGGCATCGCGCTTTCGCCTCTCGACCAGTGCCTCGATGTTCCGCGCCAGGGCAGGGGCGAGGCCTTCCGCCGCCGGCGTGGTCGGAGTGGCGTAGCCCTGGTCCTCTGGAGCGGCTTTGGGATTCATTGTTGTCTCTCCCGTCTAGGCAGCCTAACTCCCTATTTGGCAATTCGCTCCATTTCGCCGCTGTCCTGAGTGCCGAACGAGCGCCTTGTCCGGCGATCCTGCCCGATGCAACAGCGGTTGCTGCAGACCGGTGCAGGCTCGCTTCGCGTTGAGTTCGCAGGGCAGGACTCCTACTTAAGGGGATGCCCGCGAGCAGAAAAATCGATTCGACTGCACGGCTGGTTGCAGAGTGGCCGCTATCCCCGGCGGCGACGCTTGGATCGTCGGTGCGGGCGAGGGGCATTTTTCTTGAAATGCGCGCTCGCCTTCCGACGGACTTGAGAAGCCTGCTCCATAGCGAGTCCCGGGTTCTCACCTTGCGTCTGCCGGAGGGCTCCCATGCCAATGTTGAAGCCGCATCGGCGATCGTGTCCAAAGCCATGCAGGACATCGAAGACTTGCCCGTCATGCCTCGCGAGGTCGAGGACATTCTGACGATCTCGGCGGGCGAGCGTCAGCGCTGGCTCAAGGCCGGCCGCTTGCAGAGCGCCGGGACGCGGACCGTGAAACTGCGTGGGCGCGCGAGGAAAATCACCTTCCACGTTTTTGATCCGCGCCTGATCGAGGATGTGCTCGACCGTGACCTTGTAGCTGTCTGGCGCGAGGAAGACGCTGCGAGAGCCGCCGAGAACCGACGCCGAGCCGCTGCAAAGGCGGCGCTCAAGCGCTCGCAAAAGAGCCGCGGCGCGGCCGCAACCGACGACAGCCAAAGCGAGGCAGTCCACTCCAAGTTGCGCGGCTGGGAAGACTTCGAGAGCGACGGGCTCCTCCGCTGAGGCGGGGACGCCGTGTCATCTTGTGGGCGGACCTCAGCGCCCTTTGGGGACAGCGATGTCGGCCTCGCGGTCCCCACCGGGCGGCGAGAGACCGGCGCGCCGACGAGAAACGCGCCAAGCGCGTCACCCGGCGACATATTCACGATACTCTTCGGTGGTGACACTCGGAGCCACGATTCTGTCAGCCTCGCGTCTCGAAGAAGGCTGCAAAGATAATTGGCGGCAGTGTGGGAAAGAGCGTGACCATAGAGACATGACAAAGCAGAGAATTCTTTTTGATACCGATCCCGGCGTAGATGATGCCCTTGCGCTGCTTTACCTGCACCGTCATCCCAACATCGAACTGCTCGGCATCACAACCGTATTCGGCAACGCATCGATATCGGTTACAACGCGCAATGCCAGGTTCCTCGCCGAGGCTTGGGGGATCAAAGCGCCCGTTCACGCCGGTGCTTCCGTTCCGCTAAACTGGTCCGGGGCGCCGCACCCCTATCCTGTCCATGTTCATGGCGCGAACGGGCTGGGGGATTATCCTATTGCCCAGGAAGCGCGGGAGGAGAAGGACACTGCCGCGCGATTCATCGTCGATACCGTCCGGCAGAATCCGCGTCAGGTGCGGTTGCTTGCTGTCGGAGGCCTGACCAACTTGGCGCGGGCACTGGAGGTTGATCCGGCGATAACAGATCTGGTGCAGGACGTCGTCGTCATGGGCGGCGCGTTCGAAGTCCCTGGCAATGTGTCGCCCGTTGCCGAGGCCAATATCTACGCAGATCCGAAGGCAGCCGATCGAGTGTTTGCAGCCTCGTGGAAAGTGACCGCGGTTCCGCTCAATCTCACAAATCAAACGGTGATGACGCGACAGGATCTCGCCGCGGTCTCGGAAGGTGCCGATGCCGCCATGCAAATGGTAGCCGCACTGTCGCAAGGCTACATCGACTTCTACTTGCAATGGGGCGAAGCGGGTATGCTCGTGCACGACTGCAGCGCCGCCGTCTACCTGACCGACCCGCACTTATTCGCCACCCGATCCGGTTCGATCGTCGTATTGGAGGACGGCCCGGCGGCAGGTATGACCGTGCAGAGACTGGGCGCCGCCAGTTATTCACCGAACAAATGGGATCAGCGTCCAGTCCAGTCGGTGTGCGTTGGTGGCGATGCTGCAGGAATCTTGGCGAGGATTTACGCTGTCTGCAGGGGAAGTTTCGCGGAGCCATCCCCAAAAAGCTAAAAAGGCTCCCTCCGGCGAGAGAGCCGCGATAGCGCGGCCGAGCCTGTGGCGCGGCTTCTACCCGCAGCCATCCAACGGGTCGGGCTCGAATGGTTCACTAGGCCCGACGCGAATGTTCCTCGAACGCGATTCTTGCAAATCGATCCGGTCTGTTCAGATCAGGACTTGTTCGTTGTCGACGGTTCGGTATCGGACAGCCTCCGGTGCACCGCCTCATCGGCTTTGTCGGCGGCGGACTTGACGACATCGCTGACCTTGTCAGCGAGCGTACCTTCGCTCGACGCCTGCCGTCCTGCTTCGTCGCTGGCCGCCTGGTAGGCTTCGGCTGCAACCTGCTTCACCTGGTCGACGCCCTTCTCGAGCGCGTCCTCGGCCCTTTCGCGAAGCTGTTCGCGATAGCCGCCGAGCCGCTCGTCTTCGAGTTGCGTGTGGGGCAGCATCGCGCCGATCGCCGCTCCGATCGCGAGACCGACAGCAGCAACTGCCAGAGGCTGATCCTCCATCAACTGCTGCGCGGAACGAGTGGCCCTCGTCGCCATGTCGGCCGTGGCTGTCGCCGAGTTCGTCAGCGTCTCCGCCGCGCCGCTGGCCATGCCAGATACGCTGCCGGCTGCGCTGCTGGCCATGTCAGACATGGTGCCGGCCGCACTGGTGGCCATCCCCGAGACAGTGCCGGCCGCACCGCTGGCCATGTCGCCGACAGAGGCATAGGTGTCCGAAGTCATGGCTCCGGTTCCCGCCGTGGATGTGCCGTCATGCCCGTCGGAACCGCGACGGGTCGCGTAGCCGGGCGCGGCGGTTGCGGCGGAAGCGCCGCTGCCCAGCATCAGCCAGGCCAGACCGGCGCCGATTACGGTCAATGGCAGAGGATTGTCTCGCACCTGAGCCTTCAGGTTGTGGAGCATGTCGGAGCCTGCACCGCCGCTGAAAATACCGGTGAACTCATCGAAGAGCTGGCCGGGCGTCATCTTGCCTCGAATGGACTCGGCGGTCGCCACCACCCTTGCTCGCGTGGCCTCGGCTTCGCGTTCGAGTTCGGCTGCGGATTTGTCGCTCATCTCGCTTGTTCCTTGATTACGTTCGCGTCACGCTTCAGTTGCTCCTGCGTACGGTCCGGCGCCAGCTCGGAGGGCGACATGCTTGCCATGCCGGTCCGCAGGAGGATGACACCCAGCACGGCAACGACCACTCCGACGAGCAAGGCGGACCAGCCGGCGCCCAGGCCGAGGCGGGTCAGGGCAATGACCAGCGCTTGCAGCAGCACTATCAGCGCGGCGAGGAGACATACCGCGCCGCCCAGAACCCCGACGGCGCCGGCCTCCGCTTTAGTCACGCTCTCGGATAGCTCCGCCCGCAGGAGTCTGGCCTCCGTTTGCACCAGCGTGCTCACCTGCTGTGCCAGATCGGCGACCAGAGTGCCGAGGCTTTGGTTGTCTTGAGTGTTCATTTCTTTAGCTCCGCTGCCTTCCTGGGAGCGCCGCCGTCGACGCCCCAATTGGTCGTCGCGTCATCCCACGGCTCGCTCGCCTGCGCACCAGTCTGCCTGCTCGTTTCCCTACCTGTCTTCCCGGTCTTCCGCGGCGTCGCTGCGCTCTGCCCCGCGCGGCGCGTTTCCGGGGGAGAAGCCTTTATGAACCGTCCGAGCGCCAGTCCTGCCAGCACCGAACCAGCGATCAGAGTGCCGGGATTTTGGCGGCCGAAGTTCTGAATTTCCTCAAGCACCTCGCCGAAGGGCTTCTGCTTCAACGAGGAGGACAGCCTCTCCAGTCCGCCTGCCGCATCCCGCATGAAATTCGACGCCGAGCTCTGGTCGCTGTTTGCCAGATGGTCGCTTGCCGCACGCAGAGCGCCGCCGAATGCCGCCAGGCTCGATCCGATGTCGCGCTGCGTTTCCTCGGCCCTCTCCGACAGGACCTCCTGTGCTTCCAACGCATAGTCGACTGCCCTGCGAGCGACCTCGTCGCGGGCATCGTGGAGCGCTTCGCCGGCGCTTTGGGTTTCTTTCTTAACTCGATCGGAAACTTCGGTCTTCGCCTTGGCGAAGTCGGCCGGCTCGCGGCCCTGATTATTTTCGCGCTGCATGACGCCTCCTAATGAAAGCCGAGAAAGGAGAGTATCGCGAGCACAACCACGATGAGACCGATAAGATAGATGACACTGTTCATGGCGCAGGCTCCTCCTTGCCTGTTCCAACTTCGCGCCCGCCGCGATGTTCCCTTCCGTGACCAGGATTTTTTGTAAGTAGCTACTTACCCCGATCGGCGCCTCCGAAGCCGGCAAGCTCGTCATCCGAACAGAGCAGCCGCGGCTGCGCCGGATCGGAGATATCGAGCTTGTCCCAAGGTATGCGGTAGAGGCCCTCGCGGCGGCGCAGCGCGAAAAAGTCGAGCAATGCGGTGCCGATGGCCGAGGCCGACAGGCGTTCAAAAGCTGCGAAGATGCCGACATGGAATTCGGTGACGACGAGGTCGTCGCCGTCCTGCTCAGCGATGACCTCCTCGATATGGCCGATGCTCCTGCCGCCCTGCGTGAGAACGCGCCGACCAGCCAGATGCTCGAGATTCACATTCGCCATCCTCAGGCTCCCGGGATTCGGCCGACGATGCGATCGCGCAGCCAGCTCTGCCAGGCCAAGATCTTGGTCCTGCGCACGTCGATATCGAATTCGATGTCGACGCCGATGTCGCGCACCTTGTTCCAGGCGATGCGATGCGGCCGTGCCTGCTGCTTCCCGCTCAGCCTTGCCGCCAGCCGCGCCGTTAATCGCCCAGGCCGAGCGCCTAGCCGTCGGGCCAGCGCAATCGCGCCAAGCTCGACCGCAACGACCCTCGGCGGCTTGCCCTGCCTCAGCTCGGCGACCAGTCCATCCACCTTGCCGATCTTGACCTGCTCGCGGTCGACGACCTGCTTGTCCAGGATATCGCGCAGCAGCTGCATCAGGTGCCTCCGAATATCTGCAGGGGAATAGTCACCACCGCCAGCACGAAGCCGAGCGCGATGACGAAGATCACGGCGGCATTGGAGATGACGCCGTTGCGGTGCTGGCCGACATAGCGCTCGTCATTCAGCAGGAAGAGGAACGGCACGACCGTCAGCGGCAGACTGGCGGCGGTCAACGCCATTGAGAAGATGGTGAGCCTCAGCGGGTCGAGACCAAGCGCTATCGGAACGGCTGAAAGAAAAAGCGTGAGCGTGTAAACGAGGCTGAAGCCGGGATCGTCGCGCGGCTTGAGATCCTCGCCCCAGGTCCAGCCGAACCCTTGCGCGACGAGATAGGCCTGCTGCAGCGCCACTTCCAGAGCGGCTCCGAAACAGGCGATGCCGAGCGATGCGACGAAAAGGACGAAGCCCCAGAAGCCGAACACCGAGATCAGC
This sequence comes from Mesorhizobium sp. WSM3873, assembly GCF_001672445.1. NCBI lineage: Bacteria > Pseudomonadati > Pseudomonadota > Alphaproteobacteria > Hyphomicrobiales > Phyllobacteriaceae > Mesorhizobium > Mesorhizobium sp. WSM3873. Next base: position 324,067 of record NZ_LYTM01000012.1, read on the forward strand.
ATCAGCGGGAGCTGGTTGTAGTCGTCCACCTGGTTCACGCCATGGGCGCCGAGCACAAGCGCGGCCACGATCAGCACGGCCACGGAGATCGTTCCTCCGAAGCTCATGCCGAGACCGGCAATCGCCCGATTGGTGCCGAGATAGCTCTTGTCCCATTGATCCTCGACCGCGCCCGAGGAATAGAACATGAAAAGGTAGGGCGAGATGGAAGCACCGAGGATGCTGACGGCCATGAACCAGTAGTTCGCCGTATCGTGTTGCGGCAGGCTGGGCACGGCACCGGCAGCCACCTGTTTCCATTCGGGCTTCAGCATCACCGCTGCGACGACGAAGCAGAGCGTGATCAAGCCAAGCATCGATACGCCTTTTTCGATGAGGCCGAACGTGCCTTTCCACAGCAGCAGCCACGCGAGGAAAGCCGCTGGCAATGCCCACCATTGAAAGCTGATCCCGGTGGCAAACTCGGCAGCGATGGCAACCCCGCCTATTTCTGCGGAGAGGACCAGGAAATTCACCCCAAGGACTGCAAGCAGCGGCCAAAGGAAAGCATTGAAGCCGAAGCGTTCGCGGATGCCGTCGGCGATGGTGTGATGGCTCACGGCGGCGAAGCGACCGGCCATCTCGACCAGGAAGATGATGCAGATGGTGCCGAGCACGATCGCCCAGATGAGTTGGAAGCCGAACAGGGCGCCGGCCTGCGCCGCCGTCGCCATCGAACCGACCTCCAGGAAGCCCCCGACGCTGGTCACGACGCCAAGCGAAATTTCCAGCAGCTTCTTCATCGTTGCGGCGCGAAATAGCCGCGATAGGCCGTGGCAAGATCCGCCTGCGCGGCGCGAAGCTCATTGCGTGCCTGGCTGGCCTGCGCCCGCTGTTCGGCCTCGACCGCGCTCTCCACCCCGCTTGCGGCAGTGGACAGCCGGCTGACCGCCGCCTTCAGCGTGTCTCGCTTCGCAGGATCGGAGGGCGAGGCCGATTCCACTTGCCGGCCGGCATCGGCGAGTGTCCCGGCGAAGGATTGCAAAGCAGAGGACGCGTAGTGGGACGGCGCCGCGCCCGAAAGCCACGCATCGGTCACCAGCACCGCCGCTTGCGCGGTCGAGGCGGCACGCTTCGATTGCTGTTCGACGGTTTCAGACGAGGAGCAGGAAGCAAGTGTCAGTGCAAGCACCTGCAGTAAAGGCAGTTTCCGCCGAGCAATGCTGCGCAATGCTTCCTCTCACTGCTGCTGCTTCGAACATGGAGATAAAGCGGCGCAGGATCGGAAGGTTCCCCGTCGAAGGCCGGTTGCACGGCACTGCCGCTTATCGGTCGCTCCGCTGCGCGTCCTCGGTGGTCGAAAGAGCGGCGATCTTGTCTATCATGGCGAGCACCGCCTGCGGGGCTGTCAGGTGCACCATATGCCCGGCATCGGGGACGACGTCGACTACCGAGTTTGCGAGATCCGCGTGCAGCCGAAACGCCTCGGCCGGCGCGTCGAAAAGCTGATCGCCGGCGCCGGCGATTATCCCAACGGGAACGGAAATGTCGTGGTGCCGAGGCGTTGCAAACGCCGCTGCGATCCACATCAGGAAGGACTCCGCCGCGATCGACCGCAGTTGCGAGGGGCGGCTCGCCAACTCCCTCGTCGTTGCGGTGAATGCCGCCGAGATCGGCGCCGGGCCAAATATCTTTCGCATTGACCAAGCCCAGCCAAGCCTGACCAGCGGCGGCAGCAAGGTGTGGCGGAAGGCCGTTCCGATCAAAGGCAAGATCGGCAACCCCGACAAGGCGAGTTCGAACCTTGGCGATGGATAGTGGTAGCCGGAGACAAGCACGACCCCGGCAACGCGCCCAGGGCGCCGTCGCGCCATCTCGAGCGCAACCGCGGCACCCCAAGAGTGGCCAAGAACAATATAGCGTCCAATTCCGAGTTTGGCGGCCGCGGCATCGATCAGATCGGCCTGGGCGGCGGCCGACCAGATCCTGCCGATCGGGCGCGAGCTCCTGCCGAAGCCTGGTCTGTCGAAAGCCAGAACACGATAGTCTGCGGCCGCTTTGTCGACGATGCCGCTTGTCGTGAAATCCTCGGCCGAAGAGCCGTTGCCATGCAGCAACAACAGCGGCATGCCCTTGCCGTCCTCGATCAGGTGCAGCCGCGCTTCGTCGACTTCGACGAAGCGTCCAAAACGGCGGCCTCGTAACGCCCGCCGCGCTCGCAGGCCATTGTAGAGGGCAAGCCCGGCCGCTGCCGCGGCAAGGAGGAGGACCACGTCGTTGAACGTGGCGATGTCAGGCATGATCCCGTGCTGCTACGGAGCCATGGCACAAGCCGCTGTTGAGAGAAGCGGCGGATGTACCCAGGCGCTGGCTTCCAAAGAAGGAGCTTTCAGGCCGAGCCCTTCTGAGGCAGCTCCGTCTCCTCATCGACCTTTTCCTGGAGAGCCCTGCGTTCGCGCTCTCTTCCCTCAGCGTCGGCCGGTCGATCTTGCCGTTCAAGCTCGCGCTCCACCGTGTCACGCGCGCCCTCGACAGGATCTTCCTGCGGCAAACGCTTATCTGTTCGCTTTGTGCCTTGCTCGCTCGCCCGGTCACTGTCCGATCCCAGTTTGGACGGATCGTCCTTTGCAGAATGCTTCGTCATTGGCTTACTTACCTATCTGGCCTGCCACGTCGGCGGATCACGTGCCGATCTGTTCAGAAGCAGCCCAACAGGCGAGCTGTCTCTTTGTTCCGGATATCCCGTGCGGCAGTTGGTCAGTCCCGATCCTCATGGTCTTCCGCCTGTGCCGGTTCCGACTCCTCGAGAGCTTCAATGACCGGGGCCAGCAAGCTCTCTTCCTGAGGATTTTATTCTGTCGGGTCCTCCTGCTCGGCCGTCATGTCGAGCGCCCGTTCGATTGCATCTTCGATATTGCCGATTTCCTCCTCGCGAACCTCGTGCCCGTAGCCTGCGGCGTCGGCGTCCTGCTCGAACTGTTGCACAAGCACCGGAACGCTGACTTGCGTGTCGGCAGGCAAGTTCCCGACGTTCTCCTCGAGCCAGCTTCGAAAGAACTCCTTGGTTGCACTCATGGGCCGCCTCCTTCGAGCTGAGAACGGCCGCGATCTGCCAATGTTCCTCTGGCGGAGCTTGCGTTGCCGCGTCTTTCGTCTGAGCGGTTACAACGAGGATCAGACGGGTCGCTCTTGCGCATGTTCGGAACGATCGAGTCCAACTGCCGTTACCGACAAAAGAACAGGAGGAACCGGTGAGCGGACGCAGAACCCATGACCAGCAAGTGCGCATTCTGGAAGAACGTGAGAACACGAAGAACGCGTCCAAGGAATTCGACGCCAAGGCGGAGCTGAAGCAGTCGGCGGCGGAGCGCGAAGCGCGGCGGAAAGGTTCGGACCTCAGGAGCGACACGCCCGACCTCGTCGGCTCCGATGACCGCAACATGCTTCGCGGCAAGAATCAGGAAAGCGGCCACAACAAGCATCGTGGCGACTAAAGCGCGTCACGCATGTCTTGGTCCCGAAGCCGGATTCCACTTTCGGAAGACATGTTTTAGGCAGGGCGGCCTTCGGCGTGAGATGCGATCGTCCCCTTGCTGGCGGTCTTGGTTTGGGCACACCTGGTTCTGAATTCTTGGGCCTCCGCTTCCGTGAGATGCTCGATGCCGATGAAGTCGTTTTTTGCGCGGCCTGAGCGAATGAGCTCATCGAGCTTCGCCTGAATGGCCACGCCGTCGCGGTTCTGGGTATTTTGAATCAGGAAAACCATCAGGAAAGTAACGATCGTCGTCGCGGTGTTGATGATCAGCTGCCAAGTCTCGGAGTAATGAAAGGCCGGGCCGGCAATGGCCCAGAGGACCACCGAAACCATGCACAAGACGAAGGCCCATGCACGGCCCGCGGCATGGGCGACAATCTCCGCAAGCCGATTGAATGCTTTTTCCAATGTTGAACTCCGGACTTCCACCCCGACGAAATCAAGCCAGCCTGAGGATAGCGTGCCGGATGAACTGCACCGAGATGGAGCGGTTCTCCTGTCGTTGGCGCTGGGCACGGCAAGAAATCAACTGAAGGCGGGCGCGACGCCAAGAAGGCGACCGCTCCGCTGAAAAACTTGCAGCGTTTCGCGAGGAGGCGAGCCCCTCACTAATCGCGGCCTCGGTCAAAGAGACCGGGGCCGCGTCGCCAAGTCGACTTTTGGCATGCGAATAAGCGTTTATCGGGCGCCTTACGCGGCCGCCTGCATGGCCCGCTTGTTCGCACCGCTTTCGCCGAGCTTGCTAAGTGTCTCGTCGGTAGCGGATTCTTCCTTGAGGGTGTCGCGCAGCAAGGGGAGGGCGTCTTTCAGGCCCAGTTGCTCCGCCCAGGCAATCAGCGTGCCGTAGCGCGCTATTTCATAATGCTCGACCGCCTGGGCGGCAGCCACAAGGCCCGCGTCGAGCGCCGGCTCGTCCTTGTATTCCTCGAGGATCTCCGAACCCTCTTCAATGATGCCATCGATCGCGGGACACGTCTTGCCGCGCGCCGGCTTGCCCAGCATTTCGAAAACCTGCTCGAGCCGGTCGACCTGAGCTTCAGTCTCGGTGCGATGCTTTTCGAAGGCCGCGCCCACTTCCTGTGACTGCGCCGCCTTGGCCATCTTAGGCAGCGTCTTCAGGATCTTTTTCTCTGCATAATAAAGGTCTTTCAGGCCATCCACGAACAGGCTTTCCAAGCCGTTCGCCGCGCCGGACGAACTTTTCTTTGCCATCGACGTCTCCTTCGTTCGACTTTCTTGACCAAACAAAACCGGTGGGATCGATCGATGTTCCCGCGAAATATTTTTTGAAGCCGCGACGACGCGCCGAGGTGCGCGAGCGTTACTTCGGCGTGCCCTTGCCGTTGCGGGACGAAAGTTGGTCGAGCATGCTGAGCGCTGCACTGGGCCCCGCATGCTCCAGCAGACCCTGCTCGGCGGCCGCCTTCTTGAAGGCGGCAAAGGCGATCGCCGGCCGGCAAATCCCGTTGGTCGCGTCTTCCACCAGCCGGACCGCCTTGCGGTAGGCTGGTGAGTCCTTGCTCTTCCATTTCCGGCCAAGCGCCTTCTTGGCGTCAGCGATCGACGACACCATCATCGTGCCGCCGTTGACGAAGTGGATGGTGAGGGGCAGGAATCTGCTCAAGGCTCTTTCACCGTCCTAGCCATTCGCACACAGGCCGGGCGGGCCCGACGAAGAGGTCCGCGGTCGGCGCCGCCGCCAAGGGATTATCGGTCCGAAAGGATTTCATGGTGCTACCGCCTGTTTGAGATCGCATAAAACGAAGCTGCTGCCGGGTAGTTGCATTCAGCCGGCCCGTGGCGGTCAAAAAACGTGCTCCTGACTGATCGCCGTCCGGGTGAGCGGCGCCGGAGGTGGTGACGGCCGTGGTTGAGGTCCCAACGGATGTCGCGACCGATGTCCGGATTGAGAGCCGGCAGCTTCGGAGCGAGGCCAACCTTTTCTGTTTGCGTGCGTTGTCCCTCGAAAGCGAAGGAGACACCGATGCCGACGAAATCCGCCAGGATGACCGACTCCGCCACACCGATGAAATCGGCCCCGCGGACCAAATCCACCTCCGAGCAGGCGGCCAGCAAGCAGCGGAGCGTGCAACGCAAGGTCGACGCGACCGATCGCGCCAAGTCGAACGGCAAATCCAAATCACAAGGCGCCATGCAGGCCGGCGCACGGGAATACCCAGTGCCGCCTTTCCCGAAGCGGCATCATCCGAAACCCGGCGAGGAATGGGCGATCGAGCCCGCGCCGCTCTACGACGCGCCGTTCTGGCAGGGGTCGAACAAATTGGAAGGCAAGGTGGCGCTGATCACCGGCGGCGATTCCGGCATCGGCCGCGCAGTTGCCGTGTTGTTCGCCCGGGAAGGGGCGGATATCGCCATCGCCTATCTCAGCGAGGATCGCGACGCGAAGGCGACAAAGCAGGCGGTCGAGGCCGAAGGCAGGCGCTGCATCATCATGCGCGGCGACGTGGCCAGGCGGACCTTCTGCCACAAGGCGGTGGAGCGGACGCTGAAGGCCTTCGGCAGGCTCGACGTGCTCGTCAACAACGCTGCCTTCCAGGTGCATTCGACCGATTTCGCCGACCTCACCGAGCAGCACTTCGACACCACGCTGAAGACCAATCTCTACGGCTACTTCCACATGGCCCAGGAAGCCGTTCCGCACATGAAGCCGGGTTCGGCCATCATCAACACCGGGTCGGTCACCGGCATCGAAGGCTCGAAGGAACTCATCGATTATTCGATGACCAAGGGCGGCATTCACGCCTTCACCCGGGCGCTCTCTGGTAACCTGATCAGCAAGGGCATTCGCGTCAATGCCGTGGCGCCGGGGCCGGTTTGGACGCCGCTGAACCCGTCGGAGAAGGAAGCGGACAAGGTCTCGCAGTTTGGGGCAAAGACCCCGATGAAACGGCCAGCCCAGCCGGAAGAGATCGCGCCTGCCTATGTATTTCTCGCTTCGCCGCAATGCTCCAGCTACATCACCGGCGAGATCCTGCCGATCATTGGGGGCTATTGACCGCGGCCGCCTATATGAAGGTCTTGATGAAGAAGGCGGTTCTCGATCCGCCGGCCGTCTTGGTAATCCGGCCTGACGGCTGCCCAGCCAACCTGATTAGCCAAACGGCCGGCCAGGCAGTCGCAGACGCCGGGAAGAGTCCGAAGGAATTCAGGATTTTTCGGTACAGCCTGAACCTGTCGGCCTTTCGACAGTTTCAAGGCTAGGAGGTTTCCATGAACGAGCACACCGACAAAGGCGACTCGCATGACGGTGCCGTTGAGATCCTGGCCGGCCGATTGGCCAGGGAGGCAGACATTACCGAAGAGCAAGCCCGCGAACTGATCGAGTTGATCGGGACCGATTGGAATTCTCTGCTTCGAGAGGCTCATTTTCTGAAGGCGCAGCATCGCCTATGAGCGAACGCGGGGCCGAATTCTTTGGCGAATGGATTACCGACAACGTGATGCGCGGCAGCGTCGGCGCTGACATCATTTCCGTCGCGGAATTGACGACCAAGCTCTTTGCAGATGCGAAGGCCGCAGGTGTTTCCGAGCATGAGATTGAAGAGGAGATCGGGAGCGCTTACGATGCCATACTGGCTGCAATCGTCGGACTTGAAGACTCGAGCAAATCCGATTGAAAGCCAAGGCAGCCAGCAATTAACCCGGATAGGGGCGCGTTCAGCCCGCCTTGCGCGGAACGATGTAGCCCGTCCCTTTCGCGCCGCGGGATCGGCCGACAGACCGATGCTGCCTCTGGGCTGCAGGCTCGATCGCCGGCGCTGTTTCCATCTGCGATCGCTCAGCGTCATCCGACATGACAAAGGAGAGCGCGATCAGATCGTCGGCGTCGATGCCGCCGCGACCGTTGTCCATATGGTCGGCGACCCTTTGAAATGCCTGCATGTCATCCATGCTCACGTTGGCCGCCCGCAGCCTCTCTTGGAGACCCGTCAACTTGGTGGCCAAGGCTTTGGAAGTTTCGATCATAATTGCCTCCGTGGTTCCAATCTTAAGTGCCAGACCGGGATAAGAGCCTCGAACAGTGCGGGGGCCGATGAACAGACTGATTTGCCATTTACCTGCTATCGCCCAGCCGCTCGGCCTGCCGGCAACCTTTGCGAACTCTCCGTCTGTTGGAATGACCTCGAGGGTGGCAGGGGCTCATCCTCGCCAGTCGCGACCCAATGGAATTTCTCGCAAGATGTTCCTCCCCCCGACCTTTGAGTTGGCCCGTACGACATTTGTCCCGCATTCGCTGGGACCGGTGGCCGAGGTCCAGAATTTTAGGGAACGGTCGCTGTCGGATTTTGTTGATTGAATGCCTGCTGCGCACGTTGCCAGGTTTGCGCACTCAGGTACCAACCTCCAGAATACTCAGCCCGCAGGCTCCGGTCTGCGGGCTTTTTCGATGCCATGGAATGCGGCGCTCGCGCTGCCGCTGCCCGTCCGCATCTGGGACGGCGGCGTCGGCTGCGAGACTTAGCTCTCATTCACTAGCTTCGGAAACAAAAGGCCGGGCGGATCGTTCGCTCTATGCCAGACCACCGGGTGCCGCGCCATGCCGTCCACCTCGATCAAGAAAACAGAATACGATCCGGCCAAAGGGATTCTTTCCGTATGGTTTGTGGCCAGCGGAAAACGCTACGAGTTCGAGGGGGTGCCGCCGGAGACATTCGCGGCATTCCGATCAGCCTTTGCCAAGGGCCGCTTTTTCAACGCGCACATCCGCAATCGCTTCCGATATCGTCGCGTCACAAGCGATGACGATGATTGACCGGCTATTCAGCGTCCAGTTCAAGCGGCTCGGCTGCGCTTGCTCATGGTTTGGCGTCACGGCGATCGACGCTCGTGCGGGATCTTGGTCATCCGCGAAGCTTCTCGGCCTCGCGTTCCAAGGTCTTCCGGTCGTTGCCGTGCTGTTTGATGAGATCGCGAACCTGTTGAGCCGTCAGGCCGACCTTGTTGGCGAAATGCCGGACTTCGTAGTCATCGTCCGCTGATACCCGATTGCGGTCACTGCCACCACGCTTGCTCTTGTCGTCTGCCATCGCTTGTTCCTCCGGCAGGGAATAACAGCGGCCGCGCAGGAATGTTCCAGGCGTGGCAAGCGGCAATTTTAGACGGGACTAACAAAAGTTATCGAAAACGGACTGGTCGCTCGTGCAGGATTGACGTCACTCCGCCCGCTATGGCGGAGGATGGGAGGACCGGCCTCAACAAAGCGGAAGGCCGGGCTACTTGGCCCGTTGCGCGGATTCCTTGGGCGCTGCGACGGGCCAAGGTCGCTTGCGTCGGTCTTTCCTCCAGCGGCGCCTTTCTCGTCAAGCCAGTAGTGTACCATTAACATTTGTTACTGCGGACCTGCTAATGAACTGCGTAGATGACTGGGCGGGCGTTGCCCTGGGCTTTGGAGTTGGGTTCGGTTTGCGGCGACAGTGTCACCGACTTGAGAAGCGAACCGATAGCTAGGCCCGTTGTCTAACCTTGGCGGGTCACGGCAACGGGTCTAGCGTTCCTCCGCTTGGGAATGGATTTCCGGCCGAAGATGAATGTGCCGTCTCTGACGGCGTTCACACCGCCCCCGATACGAGCCCGAAACACCTTCGCGGCATGAGGAGACAGCCCGCCAGCGCTCACAAGGAACTTTAGCGGCATCTAAAAGTTCTCCTCGGGCAATCCCGCACTCCTTGGGTCGAACGATGGCCGAGCTGGCATCAACTTTCGCATATTCATCAGGGCTGACCGGCGATGATATGCTAAGCGCAGTCGTGTCGTTACTGGCCGGCCTGCTGCTCTATAATGTCATGCGCGAACCAAGCCGATAGGGCGCCTGCCGAGACGAAATTCACAGACCGCGCAGTGACGCCGGACAAGAGTTCGGTGGGCGGCCGTTGCTCCGTAGCGCAGCATGGAGGCAATCGGCCATTTGCCCGGGACCTCAGTCCGATCCAATTGACTCGTAGCTGACTTTTTTGGGTGTATCCTTTCCCCGTTGTGGCGTATCGGGGTGAGGTAAACGATGCGTGGAAGCGATCGCAATGCTGTCCCGCCCAAAAGTGCGGGATGCGGTATAGTTGAACCTGCAGAGGTCAACATTCTGGCCAAGGCGGTGAGTGACTACTGCTCCAGTCACAAAATCGAACGCAAGGACGAGCGCGAAAACGTCGCGGTCAAAGTCATGAGCCTTTTTGGACGCGGTGTAACTGACGCTGACCAGCTGCTGGAAGAACTCGAGAAGGTGCGCTAAAGCGAGCCTGGTGCCCTCGGCTGGAACAAGTCTAAAGCCGAAGTTCGCGTAGACGGGTTCTGAGCAAGATGAGCGCGTTCGGAAGAGCTTGTGTGAAATGATCCTCAGGCGATGCAGCACTGGGAGAGCGCTCTAGCCGAGAGACGCAACAGATGCCCGTCATTCCAGGAATGGCGGGCATCTATTTCACTGCTGCCGACGAAGAAGGTGACGCATTTCCTCGCCGGCCCTACCAAATGATGCATCGGGCAAGTTGTTTCTAGCATAACGACCAATGCGCCGGCCGCCTAACCTCAGTCGAGCGGAAAGAGGTCGTTCCTCGACGGCACTAGTTGGGATCGCCGGACCTCGAGCCCCCATGGGCTCCGCCGCCATAGCTGTCCCCCCGCGACCCTCCGTTGCCGGATTTAAGAAACTTTGGCTTGGGACCGACGTGACCGTGGTTCTTGTCACCCCATCCATTGCCCGGACGTGTTCCTCCCGATTTGGCAATCGCCCTGGAGTTCAAGCTTGTGCCGAGCAGCAATGTAATGGCCGGAGGCGTCACCGCAGCAAAGCGTCCAGCCTGCTTGAGAAAATCGCGGCGCGCGTTGGCCTCTGAAACAAGCTTTTCGGAATTCTTTTCAATAAGCCTTTTGCTCTCATTCGGCATTTTAGCACTCCTTTCCTGCAAGATACTTTAATTGCTGTCTGCAAAGAAAGTAGTTCTCCAAAAGGCGTACACCGCGCCGGTGTCCGGAGCGGCCCGGCTCTCTGGCCGACAAAGGCCAGAATTGAGCCGGGCCTGACCGGCGGGGGCTCGGAATCGAAACACGGCGCCGGCTGACCAATGAGCATATACCCCTGATTGTATAGCCGGAACGCATTCATAAGGATAAAGCCGAGCCGGATGAGTGCAGCCAATATTATGGCTTCAAGCTGGCGCTAATATTCGAGCAGGCTGATGGAACCCGAACGGTGCGGTCGGGTTGGTAACATGCGACCGCACTCGTTTTCTCCCATTCAGGGTGCGGCCGCTCTACTCCGTAAGCAACAGAAGCCCGTCGCGCTTGCGCCATTGCGCGACGGGCTTTCTGGTCCACTGCACTTGTAGGTCGATACCCTTCATGTGCGAAGCAGCACCGCGAAGGCGGCTTGACGGCTGAAAACCCAAACAGGTACCCGCCACCCGGGGGAGTGTATGGCGGGTACCTGACCTCTCTCCGCCGACGACTGAAGGATTCCGCCGGCTCTACCAAATGTCGGAACGGGCTTAATGTTTCATGCTGGGACCAATGCGTTTGGATGTCCGACTTCCGTCCGGAGCGACAATGCTTTCAAATCATTGGTTCAGAGCAACCCGCACTAGACCTGGGAAGTGCTCGGACTGGTCGATGTTTTCATCAGCGCAATTCGATAGGCGCGTTTGTTCGCCACGCCATCCCAGATGAAGAACGCGGCAAAGGCGGCGACGATCAGCAGGATCGGTCGCATGGCTGGAACTCCCTCAAAGCTCCTCGTACGCGCGTGGCCTGATTATCCGCCTGTTCAGCTCTGTATACAAGCAGTTGCTAATGTATTTGAGAACTCGCCGGGCTCGCCGCCCCATAGCCCAGCCCCAAGCCCGACGAGTGCCGACCCGGGAGGGTACCGGCATCATCTTATTTGCAAGGCTGATGCCAGCATATTCCGTTCTGAAATGAAACAGGGGTGTGTCAGCGTGCGCAGGCTTGAACGATGGCAAAGCCTATGCCGATGACAACCGGTACGGAAACACTCCTCCCGCCCGAGACAAACGGATCACCAAGAAATGTTCCGCCATCGCGGAACACCTCGCATTCGAAGAAGTTTGGGGCGCGGCGGCGCAATTCCCTCCCGATCTGTGCACAGCCGCCGGGCGGAGCCTCCCATTCTCCGCAGGCCCGCTCCCTGGCTCCCATCAGGGGCGGGCCGTTCTTTTAGATCTCGCGCTAAGGGAACGCTCACGGGAGTTCCATATTGAATCAAGTCGAGTATCCCATTGGGGTTCGCATGCGCAAGCCTGCCGGCAGAGCCAGGCACGAATAGGAGTTCACCGCCATGGCGATCCGCCAAAGAGCACTGGAAGCGGAAATTTTCGATCCGGAAGAGCTGGAATTTCTGGCCCGCGTCTTCGACCGGTTGAAATATGATGGCCAAACAACGGAGCAGCGTGAGGCGCTGGCCTCTCGCATCATCGCCAACTTCATGGCGGGTATTGTGGACGAGAATGAACTGGTTTCGCTATCCAGGCTACCTTTAGGGAGGTAACGATCTGAACGGACTGGACTGCCTGCCGCTCGCCTCTTGTGAATGTTCGTCATTGTTGCCGCTGGGCTACAGCCCTTTGGGGGCGACTGTATTAGGAAACGCTTGTGCGGGGTTCCCGGAATCGGGCGGACCATCTGGGAAAGGGGCGCACAGTTTTGAGGGAAGATGGCCCGTCGGCTTTGGTCGGCGGGCTTTTCTTTTCTATGGCCTTGACTGTATGGCCTTGTCGTCGATCAGCGCCGCTTTCCTCGTGCTTCGGCCCTTTCGTCGCTACTTCCGGACCTACATCTTTTTTAAATGACGGTCGGGTGCTGCCTCAGCCAGATCGGCGAGCCAACTTCAGCAAGGGGGATTCGCCATGAAGCGCACTTATGAAAAGCCCGTCCTAGTCAAGCGTGACCGCCTGTCCGCCGTTACGGCCGTGATCGTCGTCTCGCTCGTGAACGGCGCAGCGTCCCGATAAGGACGATGCCCGTCACTCCAGGCAGGAAATGGCGGGCATCTATCTAGCTGCTACCGACCAGGAAGGTGACGCACTTCCTCACCGGCTCTCTCAAATGATGCAGCGAGGCTTAAGTTTCAGCATGGGGACCAAAGCGTCAGCCTCTCGGACTTCTGTCGCATCGGCGGAAGGGAACATTCTGCCAATCGTCCCGGTTGGGTCGCGCGGCGTGTGTCTCCGGCCGAGGTTCACCGCGCCGCGCGGAGGCGTAGCCCGTTCGACCCCAGGCGGCCGGGCTCTCTTGTCTGTCTTGGAACAATTCTGTGCCGCTGCAGTTCGCCTTCCGGGCGCAGCTCCCGGCAAACAGGGACGGTCGAGCGCGCCTTGGTCGGGTTGACCCCGACGCAAAGAGCCCGCTCGCGGAGGAGGTGCGGCGGGCTCTTCTGCGGATCCGGCTAATTCAGCCTGGCCGGCGGCTCGCCGGGATAGCAGTAGTGATTACTATCCGCAGGCCGACCGGGGTATAATCTCCAATGGCCTTTCGGATAGCGGTTGTCCTGGCGCTTCTCGCCGCCTTCGCCTACGGATTCGCAAAACTCGTAGAGCGGTATGGCGGTGCGGGCAATGATCCCGCATCACCCTGCGGAAAGGTGCCAAGCGTCGATTGCCCCGACCCGAATGCGCCGCCTCCCTTTCCCAAGCCCGACCGGACGGAGCCTCAAAGGCAGTCCGGTGCGTCAAGCCTGAAGGCATATTTATAAATTGCGCGGTTTCCCTCATCGGTCACCCGCACCCAGAAATGTTCATCCCGTCTCGCCAGGACGTCTTTGCCGGTGACTTTCTGAGCAGCGTCCCAAGGGCACGGGCATTGGCAACGTGATAAGCCACCACCTGGTCGCCAGCCATCTCTTCAACTCGGTATGTCTTCATGATCGCTCCAAACAGCGACCCGAACCTGGAGCGACGAGGGTTGTTCCGGGTCTTCCATTTCGCTGGCCATAGCGAGGGCGATTGCAGGGCAGCCTTGGGCGCCTAGAGGACGGGGCAGGTGGCCCGGTAGCCTTGGGTGGCTATGGGGTGGCCACCGGGCCTTGGCCGGCAGGGGCTTAGGGAACACGATGCCGGCAAACGAGTATATGCGCATCTACTAATAAATCAAAATTCAGCCAAAAGGCCGAACTTGCCTTCAATTGCCAACATGACGGCTGGACACTCCAAGCGCCGATCGATGCGGGCATGTGTGCCACGGCCGGCAGCCTCAACTGCCGTCGTCAGAAAGCTCGATTGCCGGCGGTCCGCGACCGCTTCGGGCCAGAACATCAATCTGGCCCCAATCAGCCCGGTTTGGAGAGCCGGTTGAAATTTGTTCGGACGCGGCGGCCGGCAGGTTTGAGTGCTGCGACCATGGACTCTTTCAGCGCACCGCCGCTTAGAAAAGACGGGCTCCGGCCGGATAGAACTTCAGGCCAAGACCTTAAAGCCGATCGTAAGATAACCAATTGCGCAGCGGCCATGCCTTCGGCGAAGGCGAGCGCCTTCTCGTTGACCGCAAGCATTGCCTCGATCCCTTTCGGGGCGCGGCTGCTTGCATCCAAAGCAATCAGCGGAAGGCGCATGGCGACGACAGCGGGTGCCAACATCAAGTCTCCACAAAGCGAGAATGCATTTTGGGTGTGGCGCTTCTTGCGAGTTGACATTGTGCCCCCATCTGGACCGGGCTGTTCAGCCAATACGCACCAATCCGGGGTTTGTTCCTGGAGGACGGCGGCCTTCATGAGCTCATTAAACCGGTTGTCGGCCACCAGCCTGCAACAGCGTCCCGCCCAGCAAGGGCCTTGGCGTTTTTTATCATCGTTCCTATAATCACAATCATCGCCGGCGACTGGCAAAGGAAGCCGGCCTGAGAGAACAGCTACCGCGCTCCCGTCTGCAGCAAAGGCCGGAGACCTGCCATGTCCGACGATCCCATATACGAACGGCCGCTCCAATCCGAGCATGACAGGAACGTGATTGCTCAAACCAGAGCATCGATTGACCGTTCAAGAAAATTACTACTCGCCACGAAGCTGCCCGGGGCCAAGCGCGGCACCGTTTCCATCAAGAAAGCCGGCGACGAATGGCACGTTTTGATAGAAGAGACGGGACTGCGTGACCGCGTTCGGTCCTTTGATGTGGAGGCCCATGCGCTCAGCTACGCCGAAGAGCAGAAGGCGCGGCTACGGCTCAACGAAGTGAGGCGCATCTAGGCTGCGTCCACCCCTTTGTGCCGTTTCCAGCAACCTCGACAGGTGCAAGTCGTGGAAGGACTGTAAGCTTTCGAGGACTTCTAGAAATTCTTGCGCTTTGTCGGCCGACAACCCGAGGCGCTCCAGTTCGGCAATACGACCCCGCTGCTCGGCGATGTGTCGCTGGCCTTGTCGAACGTGCTGTCGTGCCATTTGAATGTCATCTGCAAGGGCCATTGCCGATAACGGTCTGGCGGGCGAGGCGTTCCGGCTATTTTCCTGCCGTCCTCTGGACGTGACTTCGCCACCTTTATGGCACCGGGCGGCTCAGGGCGTTAGATTCGCCAACCTTGGCCCGGACTTGCGCTATTAATTCTGGTCTGCAAGGAAGGGACCATGCTCGCCGGCCCAATCAAATGATGCAGCAAAGCGTAGGTTTAGAGGTGTCAGCCTCTCCGACTTCTGTCCGAGTGTGGAACATCGAAATCAAGCAGCGTGACGTCCCGCCGAGACATCGAACAGATCGGAACCTCCCGCCCGCGGCGTCATTGATCTCTGCGGGCCGCGTCAGCCGGACCTGGTGGCAAAGAGAACAGGGTGGTTTTTCCGGCTTCACATCCTGGCCAACGAAAAGGCAGTCGAGCTCTTGTCCCACCCGGCCCGCTTCAGTTCGGTGTCGAGCGCATGGCGGAAGACAGGAAATCGAAGACCGGCTGGCTTCAGGAAGCCTGGCTTCTGCTGAAGGAAAGCGTCAGCGGTTATATGGATGACAACGCGCTGAGCCATGGGGCGGCGATTGCCTTTTACGCCACCACCTCGCTTGCGCCGATCCTTCTCATCGTCGTGGCGGTCGCAGGTCTCGTCGTCGGCAAGGACGCCGCCCAACTCGCGCTATCGGCCCAGATATCGGGCGTGATGGGTCCGCAGAGCGCCGACCTCTTGAAGGCGACGATCGAGACCGCTTCGCGTCCCTGGTCCGGCGCGCTTGCCACCATTATCGGGCTGGTGACGCTCCTGATCACAGCTTCCGGCGTCTTTGGCGAGATGCAGCAGTCGCTGAACGAGATCTGGAAGGTCGAGCCAAGGGCCATGTCGCTCTCGCGTTTGGTGCGGGCGAGGGCGGCGAGCCTTGGTCTCGTCGCCGCGCTCGGCTTCATGCTGCTCGTGTCGCTCGCGGCGAGCACGGCCATCTCGCTGTTGGCCGATGTCATCAACCAACACCTGCCGTTCGGCGAACTGATTGTGAGTTCGATCAATACGATCGTTTCGTTCGCGTTGATCGCGCTGCTCTTCGCGGCGATTTACAAGGTCCTGCCGGACCGCAGTCTCAAATGGCGCGATGTCGCTGTCGGTGCGCTGGTCACCGCGCTTCTCTTCACCATCGGCAAGTCGCTGATCGGCTGGTACATCGGCAGCAGTTCGATCGCAACTTCCTATGGCGCCGCCGGCGCGCTGATGGTGGTGCTGCTATGGGTCTACTACTCGGCTCAGATCTTTCTGTTCGGCGCCGAAATCACGCGCGCCTATTCGGTGAGCAGCGGTAGCCGGGCCGACCTCAGGCGGGTTATGAAGCCGGAGGTCGGAAAGACGGGGAGGTGAGCGTCAAACAATGGCCGGAGAACGCAACACTAGGCGCGACCCTCTGCCTAAAGAGATCAGGCTTTGGGCCAGACAGCGTTGGCTTAGGCTGACATCGCCAGCGGTCGGTCCGCAGGACGTGATCAGGTTGCGAAGCCGCAATGTGGCCGCCGCAACCCAGTCACGCCCGGCGGGCGTCAACCGACGATCGTCATTGTCATCAATGGGCGGTCTGCGAATGAACACCGCCTGGCGCCGAAATGCCGCTCAAAGCCTCTCCAGCGTCCCGTGTCTCACCCTTTCTTGCGAGGTCTCCAAGGGAGATGATGCCAACGAGCCGTTTGTCTCGGTTCAGAACCGGGAGCCGGCGCACCTGCAAGTCTCCCATGTTAGCAAGAACATGATCGACGTCTTCGTCATCGAAGCAATATCTTACCTCTTGGCTCATGACATCGCGCACCTTGGTATCGGGACCTTTGCCCAGCGCTATACCGCGGATGACCATGTCCCGGTCGGTGATCATCCCCACCAGCCGGTCATTTTCACCGACAGGCACGACGCCGGCGTCGAGCTTGCCCATCATCAGCGCCACCTCGCGGATCGACTGTTCGGGATTCGCGACGGCAACGTCCTTTGTCATGCAACTGCCGACCTTCATGGCTCTCTCCCTTTGTTGCGGAGCCCACCGCCGAACCTGAACTGAGAAAACAAATGCTTGGCGCTATTGGTTCCTTCAAATCTCGCGCGGCGGAAGGGCATGGAAATGTTCCGCCGTGGGGCTCGAATGACAGCCGGACAGGCGACCGGTCCTTGCGGAGGCCCGAGGGAAGCAGGCCGGCACCCCATTGCGCATGTTCGGCCGAGACCCGTTCGTGCTGTTGCCGATCCGGCGATCGTTGCGTGCGCCGCCCATGGAACAGAGTCCTGCCTTCGCCCATTGTGTTATGGGCCGGGGGGCGACCCGATAGGGGTGCCATGGCCGACTTTCGAAACCGAATCTCACCTGCCCGCGAGGCCGAGACGAGTTCGCGGCAAGGAGAGGCGCGCAATCGCTGCATCATCGTCATCGGCGCGTCGGCGGGCGGCGTCGAGCCGCTGAGGAAGATCGTGAGCGACCTTCCCGCCGATCTGCCGGCGGCCGTCTTCATCGTGCTTCATGTCGGCCAGATCAGCTATCTGCCCGAAATCCTCGATCGCGCGGGAGCGCTGAAGGCCTCTGTCGCCAAGAACGGCGCGTGCTTCAAGATGGGAAATATCTATGTCGCGCCGCCCGGCTTCCACCTGCTCCTCCACGGCGATCACATGATGCTGCGGCGTGGGCCGCGTGAGAACCTGGCCCGGCCGTCGATCGACCCGTTGTTCCGCTCGGCAGCGCTGACCTTCGGCGCAAGCGTCATCGGCGTGCTGCTGTCGGGCTCGCTTTCCGACGGCACCGCCGGCTTGCGGGCGATCAAGGCGGTCGGCGGACTCGCGGTGATCCAGCACCCGAAAGACGCGCTGGTGCCGTCCATGGTGGAAAGCGCGCAGCTTTATGTCGAAATCGATCATTGCGAACCCGCCGCCAGACTGGGCGGCCTGCTGACGAAGCTGGCGGCCGAGCCGGCGGGCGAAACCTTACCGGCGCCGTCAGGCGTGCGGTTGGAAGCGGCCATCGCCGCGCAGGAGCATTCCACCATGAAAGAACCAGATCGACTTGGCGAACTGTCGGTGTTTACATGCCCGGAATGCCATGGGCCGCTGTGGGAGATCGAAGACGGTGACATGCTGCGCTATCGGTGCCATACCGGGCATGCTTTCACCGCCGACGCGGTGATGGAGGCGCAGGCTAGCGAGGCGGACGAGATTCTGTGGAGCCTGCTGCGGTCGCATCAGCAGCGGGCAGAGTTTGCCAGGCGCAGAGCAGAGCGGGAAAAGGCGCAGAATCGCTCCAAACTCGCCAGCGAGATTGGCCGGCGCGCGAAGGAATACGAAGCGGATGCAGCTGTGATCGAGCGCATCCTGGAAAGCAGGCGGGCACGGGTAGCAGACAATGGCGCAGGCGGCGACGAAGGCAACGGCAAGGAAAGCGAAGGCTAGCTCGCGCGGTGGCGCGAGGGAACCCGCGCCATTCCCCGTCATCGGCATCGGCGCCTCGGCGGGCGGCATCGCGGCGTTGCAGAAGTTCTTTCCGGAAGTGCCGGCCGACAGCGGCTTTGCCTTTGTAGTGATCCAGCATCTGGACGCCGAGCATGAAAGCGTTCTGGCCAAGATCATCCAGCGCTCCACCGCGATTGAAACGCAAACCGCGGCCGAGGGCCTGGAGATCGAGCCCGACCACATCTACGTAACGCCGCCCGGTGTCTCGGTAACCACTGAGGGGCAGCATTTTCATGTGGCCAAGATGGCCGCCATGCGCTCCAAACGGACGCCGATCGATGATTTCTTCACGTCCCTGGCACAGGATCAAGGGGAGGATGCGGCCGGCATCATTCTTTCCGGAACGGGCAGCGACGGCACCATCGGTCTGAGGGCGATCAAGGAGCACGGCGGGCTGACGCTTGCGCAGGCAGGCGCCGAATATGACGGCATGATGCGCAGCGCCGTGCAGAGCGGCATGATCGACATGGTGCTTCCGGCGGAAGAAATGGCGACGAAGCTGGTTGGTTATTTCAGCCACGCCACCCGCGACGAAAGTGAGCGCGACCGACGCAAGCGCGACGTGGCCGAGCAGCTTTCGCG